>JAFXNB010000146.1 GCA_017529935.1 Selenomonadaceae bacterium | reverse complement strand
CGCCCTTTTTCCAAGTGACGAACTGCGCGGCGTCGAATGTAAGGTTCGGCGACTTCGCGCATTTCGATTGCCGTCTGCACGCGGGTAAAAACTTTCAGCTGTTCAAGGGCGTCTTGCAGGGCGAGCGCGTTCATAATCTTCGCCAACATGCCCATATAATCCGCCGAAGTTCTGTCCATGCCCTTAGCAGCACCGGCAAGACCGCGCCAGAGATTTCCGCCGCCCACAACTATTCCAACTTCCAAGCCCGCCTCGTGAACTCTTTTAATCTGCCGAGCAATGCTCTCGACTACGGGAGGTTGAATGCCGAAACCTTTTTCGCCGGCAAGAGCTTCGCCGCTCAACTTCAGAACTACACGTTTATATTTCATAAAGTCAGACCGCCTCCGTTCGCCGCCAATTTTACAAGTTGATTCTTTTCCTGTCAATAATTCCTTGCGCCCGTCTTGAAAAACTGAAAAAATTATGATACACTTCGCTGCGTGAAAGAAGGTGATTCGTAAATGGCGGCTTTGAAGAAAATCGGCTTCGTCGGAACCGGCATAATGGGCGCGGCTATGGCGGGGCATTTAATGGACGCGGGCTTTTCCCTTAGCGTTTACAACCGCACGAAATCCAAGGCGCAAGCTCTGATTGAACGCGGCGCAAAATGGTGCGACACCGTCGGTGAATGCGCAACAGGTCAAGACGTCGTGATTACAATCGTCGGCTATCCCAAGGACGTTGAGGAAGTTTATCTCGGCGCGGGCGGCATTGTCGAATCTGCGCGGGCGGGAGCTTATCTCGTCGACATGACAACTTCCTCGCCGATTCTCGCTGAAAAAATTTTTGCGGCGGCTAAAGAAAAAAATCTCCACGCCGTCGACGCTCCAGTCACGGGCGGCGATGTCGGCGCGAAGAATGCCACGCTTACAATTTTGGTCGGCGGCGCGGAAGAAGATTTTAACGCTCTGCAACCGGTTTTCGCGGCGATGGGAAAAAATATCGTCTACGAGGGCGCGGCGGGCGCAGGGCAGAAAACTAAGGCTTGCAACCAAATCGCCATTGCTGGAACTTTGGCGGGCGTGTGCGAGGCTTTTGCCTATGCTAAGGCGTCGGGGCTTGACGTGGAAAAAGTTTATTCGGCGATAGCCACGGGCGCGGCGGGTTCATTTCAGATGACGGGCGTCGCGCGCAAAGGTCTTGACGGCGATTTTAATCCCGGTTTCATGCTCCGACACTTCGGAAAAGATTTAGCTATCGGCACGGAGACTGCCACAGCTTACGGCGCGTCGCTCCCGATTTTAGCGATGGTGCTCCACGAGGTGCGCAAGCTTGAACAATCGGGCGACGGCAACTTAGGAACTCAAGCCCTGCTGAAATATTACGGCGTCATTTAGAGTCGATAGGCTTTTCGGCGTCGAATTGGCAGCGGCAAGATTTTCTTTAGCGACGGCTTTAGCGGCTTTTTTCGCGCGCATTTTGGCTTTTTGTTCTTCAGTCATTTTCTTGCCTTTGTTCCAAGGCGTTCTGCCAAGATGTGCTTGACGGTTTTTATCTTTCGCCTCTTCCGTATGTTTTTTGCCGAAGAAAGGATTGTTTTCGCCGCGCATATCTCTTGCAAGGGCTTTCTCGCGTAAAGTCGCTTTCGTTTCCTCTGTGTGATGCTTACCTTTATGCGCACTGTTGCCAAGATGTGCTTGACGCATTGCTTCTATGGATTCTTTCGTATGATGTTTTCCGTACATTGGGTGACGCTCACCGCTCATATTTCTTGCAAAAGCCTTCGCACGAAGTTTAGCTTTATGCTCCTCGGTGAGCTTTTTGCCAGAGTGCAATTTGCCCAGTTTAGCTTTGTGTTCTTCGGTGAGCTTTCTGCCGGTCATTTTTTTACTAATATTGGCTTTTTCTTCCTCGGTGTGACGTCTGTTACGCATTTGGGCTTTTGTTTCTTCAGAGTGCCTGAAAAGCTTTATTCCGCCTATGGTTTTGTTGTAACCTTTTGGGTGTACGCAGTCGAAAAACTTTATCCATCGTTGCTCGCATTCGCTGATAAGATTCGACGGAACGTGCTCTTCGACAATCCACCAGTCAAAATTTCCTTCCCAGCCGATGCGCTGAATTTCACGGTCGATAAATTGTTTCTTACCGCGACTGTGCTGACGAATGCGTTTATATACGCTTTCCTGACCTGTGACGCCGACATAATGCATATCGGTTTGTCTGCACCAGATAACGTAAACTGAAAAAAGAGGAGGCGTTTGACTTTCAACATTTTTTTTGGTATTATTCATACGAGAACTCCTTTCTGAGAAACGTGTGAATTGGTTTATTCAAACGCATTTTATCAGAAGGGTAAATTTTTTGCAAGGAGTGATTCTTTTGTTAGATGAATGGAAAAAATTTATATTGCGCGGCAATATCGTTGATATGTCGGTCGGCGTAATTATCGGCGGAGCCTTCGGAAAAATTGTTTCCTCGTTTACGTCCGACATCTTGATGCCGCCGCTCGGAATGTTGCTCGGAAAAGTGGATTTCTCTAATTTTTACATAAATTTGTCAAGCGTTGAATACGAATCATTTGCCGCTGCCAAGGAAGCCGGTGCGCCGGTTATCGCTTACGGCTCATTCCTCAATGTGTGCCTCGATTTCCTGATTATGGGCACGGCCGTTTTTATTTTGCTGAAGCAAATCAGTAGATTTATGCCGGCACCTCCTCCTCCGCCGCCCGACCCGCGCAAGTGCCCCTTCTGCCGCGAAGTCGTTGCTGACGACGCGACAAAGTGTCCGCATTGCGCCTCCGACATCAAAGGCAAATAATTTCTAGCCATAAAAAAAATTTCCCCGCCGCTCGCAGTGAGTGACGGGGATTTTTGTTGCTGCGCAGATTTATTTTTTGACGAACTTGTTGGATTTAATTTGATAGGTGTCGTCGTTAATGTTAAAAGTCGTCGCTGTGTAATTTTTAAGAGTAATTGAGCCGTCTTCAAACTTGAGCGTGACGGCAGAATTTTTATAAGTCGCCGTGAAATCCAAAGTGTCAAGCGTCAAGGTGTCCTTGTTGTCGAAGCCGAAGATAACATCTTTGCCGCCGCCCGAAGAGTAAATGAAAACGTCCGCGCCGGCGTCGCCCCAAAGTGAATCGTTGCCCGCGCCGCCAATCAAAGTGTCATTGCCCGCGCCGCCTTTGAGTGTGTCCGCGCCGTAGCCGCCGTAGAGTTTATCGTTGCCCGCGTTGCCGACGATTGAATCGTTGCCGCCTTCGCCAAAAATCGTGTCGGCTTTCGAGCCGCCGAGTATCACGTTGTCGAGTTTGTTGCCAACGATTTTAACGGCCGCAGTGCGTTTGCTTGCGTCGGCTGTCCCGACGTCCGCCGCCAATGTCACGGGCGAAGTCGTCTTGTTATTAATCGTCAAAGTCGTCGTGCCGCTGACAACCGTATCGAAGCCTTTGCCCTTGGAATCAATCATGCTGAGCGTTTTATCTTTGCCGTTTTTAATTTTGAGGGTGCCTTTGCCGATCGTGAAAATTACATCGGAGCCGTCAAGTGTCGCCTTAGAAATTGCCGCGCCGATAGAAATTTTGTCGCCCGTCGCGTAGTCAGCGATAACGTCCTTGCCCGCCGTGTAAATGAATACGTCGTTGCCCTTGCCGCCCTTTAGCGTATCGTTGCCTGCGCCGCCGTTCAAGCTGTCAGCTCCCGCGCCACCGACGATTGAATTTGCCAGCGCGTTGCCGATAATTTTAATGCCCTTTTTGAGCGCGGAGGCGTCGACATTTTTAACGGTGCTAGCGAAATCCGCCAAATCAATCGCGCTGCCCGTGAACTCCGTCGTAGCAGTCAAAACAGTTTTCTTTGCGTTGTAAGAGAGACCGTCGGGCAGTCCGTCCGAATAATTTTTCGCGAGATAACGCATTGTGGCATAACCCATGCCGTCATAATCAATATCGTTGTAATGGTAGAAGTCATAAGAAAAATTCGTGTTGTTGCCGAGACCGGAGTCGTATCCGCCGACAAGTTCGATAAGCCCGCTCCTTATTCCAAGCGGCAATTTGTTAAAGTTGGGAATGTTCGATTTCAACGCAACTTCTGCCATAGATTGAAGAATCAACCTGTCAAGATAATTCGTGAACGTTGCCGACGGATCATCAGCGGTATCATCGGAATAAGAATCACTGACAACGCCGTAGCCGCCGCCGTTATTGTCGGGAAGTTTGCCGTTCTTGTCGTTGGCAGTGATGGTGTAAAGTTGCTTCGGGTCAATTCGCAAAGTTACTTCAAAAGCGTAACCGTTGTTATAATCAAAATCGAGTTCTACGGGAGATTCGCTACCGTCATCTTCAAACTTTATGTCGAATTTGTAGATATTGGCGAGCTTGTCGGTGAAATTGTCGCCGAATGATTCATTGATAAGACTTAAGGCTTCGGGAATCCACCAGTTATACAAATGCTTCACGACGAGTTTTTGTTTAGCCAAATAAGTCGCGGCACTGTAGCCAAAATCATCAAGCTCTTCTGCTTCGTCGTCGTCGACCTCGTCATAGTCGATATTGAAGGTGACTCCGCCCTTTGTGAAGGATTTATACTCAGCGGAGGTGGGATTTTTGGCGGCGGCGGTTTCGGGTACGATAGATTCATCTGTTTTGACGGTATCGCCGCCCGCATCCGAACCAGTAATTGCGCCCGTATCGTCATTGTTGAGCCGAATGTCGCATTTTTCTTTCAGAAAATCATCCATTAAGTTAATTGATGCCTTATCGGTGTTGAACTTCGATTTGAATGCGCTGTAACTTTTTGCTCCGACAGCTTTAAAAGCTTCATCGGCGGCAGCGGTACCCGTCTTTTTCGTCTTGGTCAGCGTGTCAACAAATTTCTTGATGATTCCAACCGGTGTCGACATAAGATCATCTCCTTAAAAAATTTTTTGCTTCACGCATTATAGTAATTGTTTTTTTTTTTTGTCAATTCCCGACGGGCAATTTTTGCAAAAAAAATTTCCCCGCCGTGAGTGACGGGGATTTATCTTGCCGCTGAAAAAATTTTATCTGTGGAGTTTCTGAACTTCTTCCATCAAGTATTCGTTTTTGATTTTGATGTAGGTGCCCTTCATGCCGAGGGATTTCGATTCGATAACGCCCGCCGATTCAAATTTGCGCAAGGCATTGACGATAACCGAGCGAGTGATACCGACGCGGTCAGCGATTTTAGACGCGACAAGAAGTCCTTCATTGCCGTCAAGTTCGCCCAAAATATTTATCGCCGCCTCCGCCTCCGAATAGCTAAGCGTCGCCAGCGCAATTTGAACGGTCGCTTTCTTGCGCGCTTCCAATTCAATCTTCTCGGAGCGGTCGCGCAAAATTTCCATGCCGACAACCGTCGCGCCGTATTCCGCCAAAAGCAAGTCGTCATCGGTGAAAGAACCTTCTTGGCGGGCGATAATCAGCGTGGCAATCCTGCTACCCACGCCGTAAATCGGGACGATTGTAAAATTTTTCCCGCTCAAAGGCGCGCCGCCGGCTTTATCGGTGTAGCTTTTCGGATTCGTCTGAGTGTCGTCGAAACGATTGAGCCATTTGACGTAGGGCGCGGGAAATTTGCCCTTGCTGATAACGTCGCCGACGCCCGAAGTGCTCTCTTCGTCGTCGATAAGCGCGTAGCCGTAGAGCGTCCCGTCTTTGCCCGCGATGTAAATGCTGGCCTCAAGGACATTGCCCAAGACACGCGAAATCCCGTCGTACTCCACATTTTCGGAACGCTGGAGCAGCTTGTTAATTTTCCTCGTTTTCTCCAAAAGCGTCATATCTAAAACTCCCCTTTGTTAGCTGATAGCTGATAGCTGTTAGCTGTTAGGATTTTTCCCTGATAGCTGAAAGCTACAACTGACAGCTGAATTTGGCGTTGCTCGATATCCTACGTTTATACTAACACGTTTTTTAATAATGTCAAATTAATTTTCAGAATCTTTTATGCGATTTTACTACAGACGCAACTTTTATTGCAAAAAATTTTTTGTTGTGGTATATACGGCTTTGAACATTTATCAATTTTAAAGGGGAAGGTATGGACAAAATTACAATCGTGATTCCTTGCTACAACGAGGAAGAAGTTATCGAGATGTTTTATCCGACGGTGCAGGCGCACATTGAAAAAATCGCCGACTGCCGCTTCAATTATATTTTCGTCAACGACGGCAGCCGCGACAGCACCTTGGATAAACTCCGCAAAATTTCTGCCGCTCATGACGACGTGACTTATATCAGCCTATCGCGCAATTTCGGGAAAGAATCGGCAATGATGGCGGGCATTGACTACGCCGACGGCGACGCCGTGATTATCATGGACGCTGACCTCCAGCACCCGCCAAGCTCTATCGCCGAAATGATTAAATATTGGCGCGAAGGCTATGACGATGTTTGCGCTAAGCGCGTCGACCGTGCCGGCGAAACTTGGCTGAAAAGAAGTTGCGCAAATCTTTTTTACGCCGTCATGAAAAAATTTTCCACGTCCTACGAAATGCAACGCGACGTTGGCGATTTCCGCCTGCTTGACAGAAGGTGTATCGAGGCGTTAAAACTCATGCGGGAGAATCAGCGGTTCACGAAGGGACTTTTCACATGGGTTGGCTATCGCAAAAAAGAAATTCCGTTTGAAGTGCAGCCGCGAGCCGCAGGAAAGACGACGTGGAATTATTTCGCGCTGTTCAATCTGGCGATGAAGGGCATGACGTCATTCACGACCGCGCCGCTGCGATTGATGACTTTCACCGGCATAACAATTTCGTTCGTCGCAATGATTTACATGCTTTTTGTTTTGACGATGGCACTTTTGTACGGCGACCCGGTGGCGGGCTATCCGACGCTGATAACCGTGATGTTATTCCTCGGCGGCATTCAAATTTTATCGCTGGGGATTATCGGAGAATATATCGGGCAAATTTTCCACGAAAGCAAACACCGCCCGATTTACTTAGTCGACGAAATTGACGGCAAGCGCATGATTTACGCGCCGCAATTCGCGCCGACAGAACGAAATACAAAGGAGACTGATTAAAAATGAACACGTTTAATATTTTGGCGGTCGACGGCATTGCCAATGAAGGTATCGAACTGCTTAAAAAAAATTTTTCCGTCGAAGTTCGCGATAAAATCTCCCACGACGAACTTTTGGAGATTATCCCGCAATTCGACGCGCTGATTGTCCGTTCCGCGTCTAAAATTACCGCTGATGTCCTCGAACGCGCCCAAAATCTTAAAATTATCGGGCGGGCGGGCGTCGGCGTGGACAATATCGACGTGCAAGCCGCCACTGAACGCGGAATTATCGTTATAAATTCGCCCGACGGCAACACAATCGCCGCTACGGAACATACTTTTGCTATGATGCTTGCCGTTAGCCGAAATATTCCCCAAGCTAATCAAATTATGCACGAAAACGGCTGGGATAGGAAAAAATTCGTCGGCGTGGAGCTTAGAAATAAAATTTTGGGCGTCATCGGGCTTGGAAAAATCGGTGCGGGCGTCGCCAAACGTGCGCAGTCCTTTGAAATGAACGTCGTCGCCTATGATCCGTTCGTCAGCGCGGAAAGAGCCAAAAATCTCGGCGTTAAGCTCGTAAATCTCGACGAATTAATTAAAACCGCCGATTTTATTACCGTGCACATGCCGTTGACCAATTCAACCCGCAATATGATCTCAATTTCGCAAATGCGCATGATGAAACCGACCGTTCGACTGATAAATTGCGCGCGCGGCGGAATTATTAACGAAAATGACCTCGTAACCGCCCTAAATGACAAAATTATCGCCGGAGCAGCTATTGATGTCTTTGAAAATGAGCCGCTCGACGAAAATTCACCGCTTAGAACGCTTAAAAATATAATTTTAACGCCGCATTTGGGTGCATCGACCGTTGAAGCGCAAATTGGCGTTTCTGTCGACGTTGCAAAGGGAATTATCGACGCTTTGAACAATAAACCCGTCGCAACCGCCGTAAATTTGCCGCATATCCCCGGTCACGTCCTCGAAAAACTCGCTCCTTACCTCGATTTGGGCGAACGGCTCGGCAGAACGATTACCGGCATGAGCAAAGAGCCAATTTCCAGCGTTCAAGTCAAAATCAACGGAAAAATCGCCGATATTAATTCAAGTTTGATTTCTACCGCCGTTTTGAAGGGAATTTTAAGCTCCGCGCTCGATACAAACGTTAATTTAGTCAACGCGAACATTTTGGCGGCGGAACGCGGCATTCATCTTTCCGAAATTAAATCAAATCTTGCCCGCGACTTCGCAAATCTCGTAACTGTCTCCGCGAACGGAAATATCGTGACCGGAACGCTCTTTGGCAACGCCGGACGCATTGTTGAGATTAATAATTTCCGCGTCGACGTCGACCCGCACGCCAGAATTTTAATTTGCCCGCATATTAACCGCCCGGGCGTCATTGGACTCGTTGGAACGCTCCTTGCAAAGCACGGAGTGAATATTTCGGGCATGAATGTCGGAAAAACCGCCATTGAAGGCACGAGTTTGATGGTTTTGACTGTCGATAACCCGATTCCGCAGCACGTTCTCGCCGAAATGAAGACTCTTGAGCCGATTTTCGACGTGACGCCCGTCGCTTACGATGTTTAACAAAAAATTTTTAATCGGATTCGGCGTTTTTGCGTTCGCCGCGCTGATAATTTTATTTTTAATCGGTTTAAACGACGATACTCCCGCACTTGAGCCGCCCGCGCCGCCCGTTAAGAAAATTAGCGTGTACGTTTCCGGTCAAGTCAAAAATATTTCCGTCGTCGAACTCGAAGACACCGGAAATTTAAAATTTGTCGACGCGGTGAACATGGCGGGCGGTCTAACCTCTTTAGCGGACACCGAAGCCGTAAATTTAGCCGAAAAACTCACCGACGGGCAACATATTCACATTCCGACCAAAGAAATTTTCCTGCAAGCGCAAAATTCCTCCGGTTCAAGTTCGGGCGACCTTGTCAACATAAATACCGCCGACGCTGAACGCCTCGCCACGCTTAAAGGCATTGGACCTGCCCTCGCGCAAAGAATTATTGATTATCGCGAACAAAACGGCGCATTTAAGTCAATCGACGAAATTAAAAACGTGCGCGGCATTGGTCAAAAGAAATTCGACGCTTTCAAAGATAAAATCACGATTTAAAGCCCTAAAAACGCCCGCTTGACAGGAAATTTCGGTTCGGAAGGTGATTTTTATGCAAAATTCAACTCTGCAGTGGTTCCCGGGGCATATGCAGAAAGCAAAACGCCTGATTCAAGAGAATTTGCCGCTGGTTGACCTCGTAATTGAACTTTTGGACGCCAGAATCCCAATCAGCAGTCAAAATCCCATGCTCCGCGAAATTTTAGGCGAAAAACCGCGCTTAATCGTGCTGAACAAGGCAGATTTAGCCGCAAACGTCGATTTTTGGCTTAAAAAGTTCCGCGACGATAATTTTTCCGCCGTTGCTGTCGATTCCGTCAAAGGTACGGGCACTAAAAATTTAATTTCGCTTGCAAAGTCGCTTGCCGCGTCGAAAACTAATAAATTTGCCAAATTCGGCGCAAAACCGCGCTCCGCCCGCGCTATGATTGTCGGTATTCCAAATGTCGGCAAATCTTCGCTGATAAATCGGCTTGCGGGTATGAATCACGCCAAAATTGAGAATAAACCGGGCATTACTCGCGCAAAACAGTGGATTAAAATCGCTGACGGGCTTGATTTACTCGATACGCCCGGCATTTTATACCCAAAATTCGACGACGCGGATGTTGCGCTAAAATTATCGTGGATTTACGCAATCAGCGACGAAATTCACGACTTGGAGCCGACTGTTTGCAAACTTTTGGAGATTTTAGCCGCGAAATTCCCTAATGGACTGCTTGAACGCTATAAAATTGAAATTTCTGGTGACGGCGGCGAACTTTTAAATAAAATCGGTTTTAAGCGCGGTTGTATAAAAAAAGGCGGCATAATCGACACCGACAAAGCTTTAAAACTCGTTTTAAGCGAATTTCGCGCCGGTAAACTCGGAAAAGTCACGCTTGATTAAAATAAAAAACCCTCCGACAGCTCGCCGAAGGGCTTTTTAGTGAATTTTATTCGGTCGCAACTTCTGTAATACCTTTTGCACCACTGGCTAAGGAAACGATTGCCACGCCGACCAGGGCGGGATTAGCAACTGAAGCCACTGCCGCGCCAATTCCCAATAAAGTTCCGCCGATTGCTTTAAACCATGAGGCAACGCCTGCTCCGCCCGCAACCTGCTCAAGTTCCGCGTCCATCAAGATTTCGTCCTTCAAAATTTCTTTCGTCATTGTTATCAATCTCCTTTGATTAAATTTTTCTTTCTGTACCTTATACGTTCAAAAATCGACTTCGTTACACACTAAAAAAACGGCTGCCAAAACTTTTTAAAATATTTTCCGAGCAAAAATCCGGTATTTTGGATTTTTCACCCGTTATTAAGCCCTAAAACAGGGCTTTTTTTCTACTTCGCGTCCTGACGCCATTTAACACTTTGAAAAATCCCGTATTTCGGATTTTTAATTTTGAGTCGAAAAATCGCCCTCAAAACTGTTTTTGGCAGGAAATTTTGCTCTCGCGGCTAATTTTTTGTTCGGAAGGTGATTTTATGAGCTTCAAACGATTTTTTCCGGCTATCGTAGCGAATTTATCCGCCGCATTGAGCGAAATTTTATTAATGGCGTCTTCAGCGTGGCTAATCGCCTCCGCTGCACTGCATCCGCCGCTAAGTTCGCTGTCAATCGGGATAACTTTAGTCCGAACGGCTGGAATTTCACGCGCCGCGCTCCGATATGCCGACAGATTCATCTCGCACAAGATAATTTTTAAGCTTTTAGACGATTTACGCGAAAAAATCTTCCTAAAAGCCGCAAAAATATTCCCGTTGAAGTCCGGACGCGCTCACGAAGGCGAACTTTTGCATGATTTAACCGTTTCAGCCGATTTATTAAAAGATTTCTTGCCGCGAGTCGTTTTACCGCTGTCAACCGCCGCCCTCGTGATGATTTTATTAACATTTTTCCTGCGCGAACCGCTTTTGCCGATAATTTTTTTAGCAAATTTGATTCCAATCGCCCTTAAAGCCGCTGATGATTCCGATTACCGCGAAAAAATTTTAGATTTCAATGACGGGCGCGACGAATTAACGATTTTCGGCACAAAACCGGCGATAAAAATGCTAAATCAGGCGGCAAAAGAATTCGGCGAGGAAAATTTTAAGCTGACGGCGCGAAAAATAAATTTCGACACGGCATTTAGAGTTTTTAACACAGCGGGATTTTTTTTTATGCTGTTGAAACTTTCGGAGGTTGTTGATACAATCGCGTTGACGGTTTGGACGCTGATTTTTTTGGCAACGCTAGAAATTTTTGCTCAAATACCGCCGGCAATCCGAACGTGGAAAAAAATTCGCTCAATCAAACTTCCCGACGAAAAAATTTCAGCCGCGCAGGTTTTTACAACTAAAAACGCCGTCGAAATTAAAAATTTGAGCTTTAAATACGCGGACGAGAAAATTTTTGACGATTTTAGCTTGAAAATTGAACGCGGCGAGAAAATTGCGGTAGTGGGCGAATCTGGCGCGGGTAAAACGACGTTACTTTACTTGCTGATGAAACTTTTTGTGCCCAATTCGGGCACAATCGCGATTAACGGGAAAATTGAGGCGTCGACGTTCACGAATTACATTTTTTCGGCGTCGATTCGGGAAAATTTTAAAATTCTGCACGAAAATATTACTGACGAGGAGATTTTATCGGCGTTAAGGACTTGCGAGCTTGAAAATTTTGATATTAACGCTCCGATTGGCGAAGACGGCGCAAATTTATCGGGCGGCGAGCGCAATCGCTTGCAAGTGGCGTTGGCGATGGCTAAAGACGCAGAAATTTTAATTTTAGACGAGCCGACGGCAGGATTAGACCGTAAAAATGCAGAAAAATTAATCGAAAACTTGATTTTGGCGACAAAAAATCGCACGTTGATTGTCATCACGCACGATTCAAATTATTTTTCGGAAATGGGGAGGATTGAACTTGTACACTAAAAAAATTTATTTCAGCGGCGGAAATGTTCATGAGTTGCAGGAGATTTTTACGGATATTCCAGGCGTTTTGAGCGTTTTAGTTGGTAAATTGTCCGCTAAAAACGTTCACAGCTACGTAAATCCCGAACCGCAAGTTTTAAATGACGTTCAGAGCGTCGAAATTGAATTTAATCCTAAGAAAATGGATTTATCAATGCTAATGGACGTGCTTTTTAACGTTTTAAATCCCTACGCTGACGAAAATTTAGGCGTTTACTACAATTCGGGCGAAGATGAACCGCAAATCGAGTTGCATTTGAATTTTATAGCCAATCGCGGCAAGGAGCCTGTCGTTTCCAAGGCGTGTTTGACGATTAATGACCCGCATATCGATAAAATTGTGCGCAAATGTTATGTGAGAGTCGGTCGGCTGATAAATTTCGTTGCCGCGCCCGAAGCCGAGCAAAATTTTCTGCGCAAACACCCGGAAATTAAAACCGATATTGACTTGACAAAGCTGAAAACTTCCCTTAAATTTTAATTGACGGGAGGTGATAAAAATGCGCGAACGTTTGGAGGAAAAACGGCGGAAATTCTTGTACAAAATGCGCAATCGGAAATTATTTTGGTCATTAATACTTTGTTTATTCATAATCGTTGGCTCGCTGGCGCATCTTGGCTTCAATTCGGACTTTGCGCGAATAAAAGAGGGGATAACAGCAAAAGTTAAGCCGGAAACAATCCTGCCGACCTTCCGCGAACCGACAACGATAATTTTAATGGGCGTCGACGAGCGCAAAGACGATGTAGGGCGTTCAGACACGCTAATGGTCTTAAATTTATCGGAGGACAAGGCATCTTTGCTGACAATTCCGCGCGACACGATGGTTTACATAAATCGACACGGCTATCAAAAAATCAACGCGGCTTACGCTCACGGCGGGGCAAAATTGACGCGCGAGACCGTGGAAGATTTTCTTGGAATTGAAGTCGATAATTACGTCATGATAAACAAATCGCGCTTCGCTGAGGTGATTGACGCGATGGGCGGCGTGGATATTTACGTTGAACGCGATATGCACTACGAAGACCCGTGGGACGACGACGGCGGGCTTTATATCGATTTAAAACAGGGAAATCAGCATTTAGACGGGCAAACTGCGATAGAATTTGTGCGATTCCGCGATTCAGAGGGCGATGTTGGTCGAGTTCGGCGTCAACAGGCGTTTATGCGAGCCTGCGCGGACAAATTGAGCGATCCGAGCATGTTAATTAAAATTCCGGAACTTTTAAGCGTGGCGGTCAAGGCGATTGACACCGATTTAAGTTCAAGCGAGATGTTAGCGGCGGCTGGTTCCCTGAAAAGCGCGGAATCCAAAGGAAATGTTAAAACTGGCGTCGTTCCTGGATGGTTGCAGTATATTGACGGCGTGAGTTATCTAATTCCCAACGCTGAACGGCTCGGAAAAGTCATGCGGAAGAATCTCGGCTTCAAAATTGATAAAAAACACTTTGAGGAGCTGGCTTACGAGTACACGCCTGGCACCGACGCCGAATATTACGACGTGAATTTTAATCCGGAAAAAGATATGCGGCTTATGGACTACATTGAGCGGCGGCAATTCGATTTATCGAACAATGAACTTTAAAATAAAAAAAATCCCGTCAAAGTGGCGGGAATTTTTTTTTAAGTGTTTCCGTCCAACATGCTGAGCAGATAGCTTGCAGGGATTCCGATTATCGGTTTTTGCGGCGCGTGCGGGTCGGTTAATCCTTCTTTTGCGCGTTGAATCGCTTCAATTTCCGCCGCCGAATCGTTTATCTGCTGCAAAATCTGTTCGTGCTCGAAAAGTTCCTGTTCGGCTTTAAGTCGCGCCTTCAGCCGTTTAAGTCGCCGTTCCCAATAAGTTTCCTCCTCGACGTGGCGCGAATCGTGCTTGTGAATGGCTGACGATTGCCCGCGATACTCTTCCTTAGTTGCGCCGAATTGAATCACTTCGTGGCGACCGTAGGTGCCAGGGTAGCCACAAAGATAATCGGGGAAACTCAATTCTTCGCGCACGCAATTTAAAACCCAAGCTTCATACTCTGAATCGTTTTGCATGGCGCGATAGCCCGCGTCGCTGATTACAATCGTCACGTCGTCGCGGTGGCGAGTAAAATTGCGCGGAATGTTTTGGAGCTCGCCCTCGATATACGCCTTGTACTCGTCAAACGACATTTCTTGCGGCGAAATTTTTTTCAGACCGTCGCGAGCCTCGGCTAAAATCTCGTCGTAAGTCTTTTTCTTGTGAAAATTTTCGACGCGCCGCTCCAAATCCTCCATCACAGTCACCGCGCCGCCGATATAAAAATTATCCAGATGAATTTCGTTGCCGACCATAAAAAATCGCCCTCCTTTAGAAGTTTTATCGGAGGGCGTTAATTTTTTCTTAAAAATTTGACGCGGGGCAAACTTTCGACAGCGGACAAACGTTGCATTTCGGATTGCGAGCCTTGCAAATTTCGCGACCGTGCCAGATCAGCCAGTGATGCGCGTCGCTCCACTTTTCGCGCGGAATAATTTTCTGCAAGCCCAATTCGACTTCAAGCGGCGTCTTCCCCTCGGCAAGCTTTAATCGGTTCGACAGGCGGAAAACGTGCGTATCGACGGCAATAGCGGGATTTTTGAACGCGACGCTGGTTACAACGTTTGCAGTTTTGCGCCCGACGCCCGGCAATTTAATCAGCTCGTCGAAATCGGAGGGAACTTCGCCGCCGTAACTTTCCAGCAAAATTTTTGAAGTCTCGACGATATGTTTTGCCTTGGCGCGGAAGTAACCGCACGGTTTGATAATTTCCTCCAGCTTCGGCTGACCGAGTTGCAAAATTTTTTCGGGCGTGTTCGCCAGCGGAAATAAAATCTGCGTGACTTGATTGACGCGCTTATCGGTGCACTGCGCGGACAAAATCACCGCGACCAAAAGTTCAAACGGCGAATCGAATTTCAGTTGCGGGACTGCGCCGCGATAAGTCTTCTCCAAAATTCTGAGCTCCTCGCGCTGAAGTTTTGCAAGGTCGTCTTCGTCGTCAAGCTCTTCCTCCGAATCAGCGTCGTTAAAACCTGCGTCCGCCAAAATTTTTTCGGCAACCGGGCGCGTCGCCGCAGATCCGTATTTTTCCGCAAAAGTTTCGTCGAAGTAATGATAGAACACGTCGTAAATAATCTTCGCCAAAACCTCTGCTCTCAAAGAACCTTGCGCGGGCAATCGTCGACAAATCGCGCGAACTTCAATGTCATATTCGTGCGGGTTGTAGCAGATTAAGTCAATCGGATCCCAAGCGTTTATGTGTTTCTCAATCAATTCTTCCGTAAGCAACGTGAACCAACTCCATGTACGGCAACGGCTCAAAGCCCAGCCGCTTATACAAATTCAAAGCTTTGTCATTGTCCGTTTCAGTCTCAAGCCGCAAAATTTTATCGGGAAAAAGTTTTTTAACATAGCTGATAAATTTTGTGCCGACGCCGCGCCCGCGATACTCCTCCGCGATAAAAATATCTTCAAGCCAAATGCACTCGCCGCCAAATTCCGTCGAATAGCTCCGCGCCGTGATTCCGTAGCCGATAATTTTTTCTCCGTCGACAAAAACAAAACCTTCGACGTAAGGTGAGCCGCTTAAAATATTTTTAACATTAGCCGCGAAAATTTTTTCCGAGCCGTTGGTTATGACAGCGGGCGACGTGTAAAACTTGCGCATCATATCGATAACGGCTTCGGCGTCGCCGCGCTGAATTTTTCTGATTGCAATTTCCATTTAATTTGTCAAGCTCCTAACCGGCGCGGGAATTCTGCCGCCGCGAGCAATGAACGCCTCCGAACTCCAATTATTTTTGACGGGAACAATCGGGCAGTAGCCGAGCAAGCCGCCGTATTCGACAACGTCGCCGACCTTCGCGCCGGGCACGGGAATCAGTCGCACGGCAGTTGTTTTGTTGTTGACGACGCCGATAGCCGCCTCGTCCGCGATTATCCCGCTCAAAGTCGCCGCGCTCACGTCGCCCGCAACCGCAATCATATCCAAGCCGACACTGCAGACGCAAGTCATTGCCTCAAGTTTTTCAATCGACAAACTGCCTTGACTGACCGCCGCAATCATGCCCTCATCTTCGCTGACGGGAATAAACGCGCCGCTCAAGCCGCCGACGTGTGAACTCGCCATAAGCCCGCCTTTTTTTACCGCGTCATTCAACAGGGCAAGCGCAGCCGTCGTGCCAGGTGCCCCGCAAGCCTCAAGTCCCATCTCCTCCAAAATCCTTGCGACGGAATCGCCGACTGCCGGCGTTGGAGCCAATGATAAATCGATTATCCCGAACGGCACGCCCAATCGCCGCGACGCTTCTTGCGCCACCAGCTGTCCGACGCGCGTAATTTTGAACGCCGTCTTTTTAATCGTCTCGGCAATCTCCGTAAAGTTCGCGCCTTTTAAATCTTCCAGCGCGTGTTTGACGACGCCGGGACCGCTGACTCCGACGTTGATAACTTTATCCGGCTCGCTGACGCCGTGGAACGCTCCCGCCATAAACGGATTGTCTTCGGGCGCGTTGGCGAAGATAACCAACTTTGCGCAACCAATAGCCTGCTTGTCGCGCGTGAGTTCAGCCGTCCGCTTGATGACTTCGCCCATTTCGCGAACGCAATCCATGTTAATGCCCGCCTTGGTCGACGCCAAATTAATCGAACTGCAAACCAAATCGGTCGCCGCCAATGCTTGTGGAATCGATTCAATTAAAATTCTGTCGCCGGCAGTGTAACCCTTTTCAACCAGCGCGCTGAAGCCGCCGATAAAATTAACGCCAACCTCTTTGGCGGCGCGGTCTAAAGTTTCGGCGACGGGCACATAACTTTCCGCCTTACAACTTTCAGCGGCAATGGCAACGGGCGTCACGGAAATTCTTTTGTTGATAATCGGGACGCCGTACTCCGCCTCAATCTCCTCGCCGGTCTTAACCAAAAATTCGGCGGAGCGCGTGATTTTGTCGTAGACGTTGCGGCAGAAATCGCGCAAGTTCGGGTGAGCACAATCGCGCAGGGAAATGCCCATGGTTATCGTGCGCACGTCCAGCTTGTTTACGGTTATCATGCGGTTCGTTTCGAGAATATCTTCAATCGTTATCAAAATTTTTCCTCCCTAAAATTTCCAGCGCGAGCCGATATTTTTCTGCGCGGGCGAAATCTTTTTCTGTGGGATTTTTCATCCGCGACAAGTCGGAGTTGTGCTTAAGGTCGGCGGCTTTGACTTTGGCGGCAAGTTCGTTCGATTTAATCTGCGCGACGTATTCAAGGTAGGGAATTTTTTCATCGTGCGTCAAAAGTTTCAAAGCGTGCAACTCGTCCGCCGTCAACGGAATTTCCGCTTGCAACTCGTCAAAAGTTTTCGCGCTGTCCTCAACCGTATCATGGAGCAGGGCGACGATTATCGCCGAAATATTTTCTCCGACGTTGCTCGCCACGGTCAGCGGGTGATTTATGTACTCGACGCCGCCTTTGTCGAATTGCCCCGCGTGAATTTTTTTCGCGACTTCAAACGCCCGCCGAACTCTTGCGTCCGCGTGCTTGGCAAAATTTTTCATGGTTCAAATCTTGTGCATCACGTCGAAAATATCTTGGTGCTGCGTTTTAATTTCGACGCCGATAGCCTCGCCCTGTTCGCGCAATTTCTGTTGCAGGTCGACGAGCCGAATTTTACTTTCGCTAGCTTCGGCGAACAGAATCATGTTAAAAAAGCCGTCCAAAATATTTTGATTGATGCTGAGAATGTTGACGTTGTTGTCGGCAAGAATTTTTGTCACGGCGGCGATTATCCCGACGCGGTCTCGCCCGACGACTGTCACGATTAGTTTCATTTCTATCACCTCAAGCCGAATATAACACAGTTACTTTTTGGCGGCAAGCCGATAACTTTTTTCCAAGCGCGAAAAAATTTCTTCGTCAGTCAGCGTGTCGTCAAGGCGCACAGTCAGCCACGATTTTTTATTCATGTGCCACCCGCGAAAATATTTTTCCCCGTCGAAAATTCTATCCAACTCTTCAGGTTCGACGCGCACATTTAAAATTTCAATCTCCGCCGCGCCGCCGAGTTTCAAATATTTTTTCGGGACATTCGCAATCAGCGCGTACCATTTGCGATTCTCCGCGCGACGAAAAACCGCGTAGTTCGGATATTTTTCCCAGAGAAATTCGGGTTCGCCGGAAAATTTTTCGCGGATATAATCAATCAGTCGCAAAGTCTGCGCGGCCTTAAAATTTTCGGCGTCGAAACACTGCGCGGCAAGCTCACTCAAAACGCGCTCATGTTCCGCCTTAACCGCGCCGACAAAACTGCCGCTCGCGCCTTCAACCAAATGCAAGGTGTAAGGCTCGCCGTCCGCGTCGAAAATTTTTGTAGTGACAGAGCCGCGCTTGTCGATTATAATCGTCAGCGTGAAATCGTTTAAAATTTTTTGGCGTCGGATAAAATTTTCCCCGTCAACTTCAAAGCCGCTGCTCAAAAGTTTTTCGGCATTCCACATTCCAATTCCTCGTTTCCAATTAAAATAAGCGTCCTCGGCGGACGCCTAGCTGTGCGCTTTAGGTGCGGCAGAATATTTTATGTGGCGGTCAAGGGTCGACAAGCCGCGATAAACTGTGCCGATGTCGATAGCCTCGCCGCGGCTGGCAACGTAGCGTTCAAGCTTGCGTTTCACTCTTTGGAGCGCGTTGTCGATTGATTTGACGTGCCGATCCAAACTTGCCGCGATTTCTTGATAGGATTTGCCGTCGAGATAAGCCATCAAAACTTGCCACTCCAGCTCGCTCAGAATTTCGGACATTTTCTTTTCGATAGTCAGAAACTCTTCGCGGCTGATTATAAGTTCTTCGGGGTCGGCGACTTTTACGCCGCTTATCACGTCAAGCAAAGTTCGGTCGCTGTCCTCGTCATAAATCGGCTTGTTCAGCGAGATGTAAGAATTCAACGGGATATGTTTTTGGCGCGTGGCGGTTTTTATCGCCGTGATGATTTGGCGGGTAACGCACAATTCGGCGAAGGCGTGGAAGCTCGACAGCTTATCGCTCTTGAAGTCGCGCACCGCCTTATAAAAACCAATCATGCCCTCTTGGATAATATCCTCTCTGTCCGCGCCGATTAGAAAATACGAACGCGCCTTTGCCCGAACGAAACTCCGGTAGCGGTGAATCAGATAATCCATCGCGGCGGCGTTGTCCTTTTCCTTTATCTCGACAATGAGTTCTTCGTCCGAGAGCGATTCATATTTGGCGTATTCGTCGGCGACTTCACTCTCGAAAGAATTTTCAACGTTCGATTTCATTTCACGTCCTCCATTTTCACGCGCTGATTATAAACCACGGCAATTTTTTAGTCAAATTTTTTCGGCGGCGAAGTAGGGATTTTTACGCCGGAGGTAGAATAAAAAATTTTTTATAGCTTGACGGAGGAACAAACTTTGGGACAAATAATTTTAGTGACGGGCGGCGCGCGCAGCGGCAAAAGTTCATTCGCGGAAAAGCTCGCGTTGAAAATCGGGAACGGGCGGGCGGCTTACATTGCCACCGCTCAAATTTTTGATGACGAGATGAATTTTCGCGTTAAGCTCCACCAATCGCGGCGCGGAGAAAATTGGACGACGTTTGAAGCTCCTTTCGCGGCGGAAGAAAAAATTCTTGCGGCGGGGAAAAATTTCGGCGCGATTCTCTTCGATTGCGTGACGATTTATGTAAGCAACTTTCTTTGCGCGGCTGACCTCGATGACGAAGCCGAACTTTATAAAAATCTGCGCGGGCTGATTGAAAAATTAATCGCCGCGGCAAAAACTTCCGACGCCGTGACGATTTTTGTAAGCAATGAAGTTGGCGGCGGCATCGTCCCCGAAAATAAATTGGCGCGACGTTTCAGAGATTTGGCGGGGCTTGTCAATCAGTTGCTCGCCGCGCACGCTGAAAAAGTTTTCTTGACGGTGGCGGGCATTGCGCTTGATTTAAAAAAGTTGGAGGAGAAATTGTGACCGTGGAGCTTGCCCCGACGCTTGACAGGGAAAATTTTATCGACAACTTGCAAGCCGCCTTCCGCCGCGCTGACGGCTCCGATAAATTTCGGCGCGGCGACCTGCTGAAATTTTTCGCCAAGACGGGCGCAAAACTTTTGGACATCATCGCCGATAAAAAAATCGCAGGCGGCGCGGTCGTGATTATCAACGGCGAAACGCGGCACAATAAATTATCGCTGTTCTTCGTGAACGCGGACTGCAGAAATTTTGGAATCGGATTTGCGGCGTGGCGGGCGATTGAAAAACTTTATCCCGACACAAAAGTTTGGTACACGTCGACGCCGTGGCTTGACAAGCGAAATTTGCATTTCTATTTGAACAAGTGCGGCTTCGTTGCGTTTTCGATTTACGGCGAGGACGATATTTATCTTGCGCTAGAAAAAGTTATGGGGTGATTTGATGATTGAACTCGTCCCGACGCTTGACAGGGAAAATTTTATCATGAACATTCAAGCGGCGTTCAAAAAGGCTGTGGTCGAAGAATTCGGCGACGACGGCAAGGAAGTTATCCCGCGCGAAGACGTGGAGAAATCTTTTGCGGCGGAGGGCGCGGAAATTTTTGACATTGTCAGCGGCGGCGTGATTGTCGGCGAGGATGATGTTTATCTTGCGCTGGAAAAAGTTATGGGGTGATTTGATGATTGAACTTGTCCCGACGCTTGACAGGGAAAATTTTATCGTGAACATTCAAGCGGCGTTCAAAAAGGCTGTGGTCGAGGAATTCGGCGACGACGGCAAGGAAGTTATCCCGCGCGAAGACGTGGAGAAATCTTTTGCGGCGGCGGGCGCGGAAATTTTTGACATTGTCAACGACGGCGTGATTGTCGGCGGCGCAGTTGTAGTGATTCGTCCGAGTAAGCGCAACGAGCTGGCTCTTTTTTTTGTGAACGTCGATTGTCACGGCAAAGGCATCGGCGCGGCGGCGTGGCGGGCTATCGAAAAACTTTATCCCGATACAAAAGTTTGGGAGACTTGCACGCCCTATTTCGAGAAGCGCAATTTGCATTTTTATATCAACAAGTGCGGCTTTCACGCGGTGGAGTTTTACAATCCGCACCACAAAGACCCGAATGAACCCGAAGAGGACTTCCCCGGCGGCGATTATTTTTTCCGCTTTGAAAAGTTTATGGCGCGCTAGAATCCCAATCAAGGACAAATCGGAATAGACAATAACGAATACGACACGAATTAATAACAAATCCGTATTGCCAAAAATTTTTTCTGTGCTATACTTCGCGGCGGTTCAAGGGATTGAACGATGAATTTCAAGACAGGAGGCAATAACCATGAAGAAACTTTTCAAGGAGAACGCAGCGATTCTGCTGTTCAGCACGGGACTTTTCGGCGCGTCGCTGATGGTCGGCTTGGTGCTTCTCTACGGTCTCGAACAAATCTTTTGAGACCTCGCACACTTGAAAATTTTGGCAAAGGAGGCGCACATCATGAAGAAAAACTTCAAAGACGGTGTCCTCGCGGTGAGCACGGGAATTTTTGCCTGCTCGTTGGCAGTCGGTATGGCACTCGTCTACGCCCTCGATAAATTGATTTAAACCTGCCGTTGAATTTGAAAAAAACTTTCCCGATAGAATCCCTCTCCAAAAAAATTCCCCACTGCATGACGCGGCGGGGGATTTTTTTATTTTCTCGTGCAGATTATCGTTGCGAAAATTTTTTCTCCGAACAGCGGGTTGATTTCCTCCCGAGATAAAAATTCTGTCTCCGGCTGAAGTTGATTCTTGATAAATTTATGCGCGGCGGGGGATTTTTTTATTTCCTCGTGCAGATTATCGTTGCGAAAATTTTTTCGCCGAACAGCGGGTTGATTTCCTCCCGAGATAAAAATTCTGTCTCCGGTTGAAGTTGATTTTGGATAAATTTATGCGCGGCGGTAAGTGAACTAAGCGGCAAGGGCGTCCCGCTCGCCAAGTGCACCAAAACTTTCTGCGCCGTTTTAATTTCGTCCTCCTCAAGCGTCGGGAACTTTGCGGCAACTTTAACCGCGTCGAGTGCAGTCGCGCCTTCGCCGTAGCCGAACGCCGCATTGCCGCGCTTGCTCAACGAAACGTCTTTTGAAATTATCTCCAGAAAATTTTTCACGCCACGACAAAAAATATCGTCAGCAACGTCGAAAAGCTCGGCAAGCGAAATTTGCGGGCGATTTATGCAGAACATAAAAAATTTTTCAGCGGGCACGGCGAACAGCGTATCGACTTCGCGCAGATAATTCAGCGTGTAATCGGCATTAATCTTGCGCGTGGCATTTTCCAAAACTGACGGCTTGCAGATAAAAGCAACGGTCGCCGCGCCGTAAGTCTTCGCGAAGGAAACGATAATCGGAATAGAAATTCGCGCCGCATTGCCCGCCAAACCGCCGACGATAAAAATAATTTTTACGCCGTTGAGAGCGTCGAAGATATTTTTGTAAATCACCGCCATGTCGCGGTTAAGGAAAATATTTTTCCGCGCCGTGCTCGTCAGCAAAATATTTTCGTCGTTGCCAATCGCAATGTACTCGACGGATTTATTTTTGCCGACGCCCGCCGCAATCATTTTGCTAATCGCCCGCGCGCCGCCCTCGCCAAGTCCGACGATTTTTATATTAACGTCCATAAAACTTTCTCCTCGTCAATCGCTTTGCCAAATTTGGTCGCTTAAAATGTCTATGCAAGAAATTTTGCCGTCCCGCATGAAAGAGCCGGTGTCCATGAGCGTGATTTTATTCGGCAGACGAATCGGATAATACCAATCGCGCTTAAGGAACGGCGTGGGCGTGTGTCCGCAAATGATGTGCGCGTCGCCCCTGTAGCCGTTATAAAATTTCTCGCGAATCCAAAGCAAATCTTCTTCCTCCTGATCCTCCAGCTTCTTTTTGGGATTCAAGCCCGCGTGCACAAAAATATATTCCTCGCCGTTGATTGTCATTTGGTGATAATACGGGCGGTCGTTTATGAATTCAAGGGCGCGTTGAAAAGCCGTGTCGTCTTTTTTGCGCCACTCCTCGAACTCGGCTTTGGTCTTGTTGCCGCCGTTGGGGAGCCAGATGTAACCTTCAGTGCCGCCCAGCGCGTAATAGTACAGCATCATCTGTTCGTGGTTGCCGCGCAGGGCTATGACGTTGGGCTTTTCGCTCATTTCCATTGCCCAACGAAAACAGCGCATATTTTCCTCGCCGCGGTCTATGTAGTCGCCCAGCAAAATTAAAAAATCTTTCTGCTCGTCAAAGTCTATCTTATGAAAAAGCGACAACAGCCGAGAGAATTTTCCGTGCATGTCGCCGATTACCAATATCCGCCGATAATTCATTGTCTCGCCTCCCAAACTTTTTTAGATAATTTCTGTCATGGGAGTTGTTTATCCTGCTTACTTCCAATTATTCTTGCCGCCGAGAAAATTATTTTCGTCGTCCCAATCGGCGGGTACACCCTTCGCGAAAATTAGAACGTGCAAAAAAAATCTCGCCGAAGCGAGACGCTAAATTTTATTTGTAGATGTCGTTGCGTTTGTCGACGTTGATAATCATAATGATAATTTTGTCGTCTTGAATGTCAGCGATGAGCCGATAGTCGCCGACGCGATAACGCCAGTATCCTTCCCATTCGCCCTCAAGTAATCTACCTTTAGCGCGCGGATTTTCGCAACCTTCAAGATTTTTTGCTATCCATTGGGTAATTCTGCGACGAACAGGAGCATCGAGCTTGTCCATTTTCTTGCGTGCACTCGGCTTGAACTCAACGGAATATTTTTTTACGCCGTCAGCCATTTGTCCTTCAACTCCTCGAATTTGTAAGTTGTCGGGTCGCCTTCGTCTTCGCGCAGAGCCTCTGCGACTGCCTTCAAGTCTTCTTCGTCTTCCATCTTCTCAAGCAGTGCACGCCTTGCAAATTCCGAAACGCCGATGTCCTTGCGACTTGCCAGCTCTTCCAAGACATCGTAGGCTTTGTCGCTGAACTCAAATGAAATCGTTGCCATGTCAATCGCCTCCTTTGCGCAATTTTATCAAAGGGTCTTTCGGGCGTCAAACTTTTCTGCTACAATCGCGGCGGAGGTGTTGGTCATGCTTGAAAATTTATTTATCGACAGCCCGTTGAACGGCAAATTAATTCCGCTCTTCTGCAACGCGCCGCCCGTGAGCCGCTGGTAATTTTTCGCCTTGACTTTGAACGGATTTTGCATTAACCTTGAAAAAATTTCATACAAGTTGAGGACGATAAAAATCTATGACGGACGTACAAAATCAACCCGACCAGCGCGGGATAAAGATACAGAGGACGGGCGTCACACGGGTGCACCTGCCGTTTTTTATTTCGGACGGCGACGACGTTCAGCAGGTCACCGCGCAAATTCGATTCACGGTTGCACTCGCTGAAAACCTGCGCGGGACACACATGAGCCGCTTCACGGAAATTTTAACCGATTGGATGAACCGCCCGATAAAAATTCCCGACGTGGAAAAAATTTTATTCGACGCGCTGGAAAAACTTTCAACGGACTTCGCGGCGATTGACATTGCGTTTAAATTCTTTGTAAAAAAATCTTCGCCCGTATCCGAAAAAATTTCTCTGTCAGCTGTCGATTGCGAATTCAGCGGCGAACTTCTGCGCGGCGGGCGCATGAAATTTACTTTGGGCTTAGCCGTGCCGTTTACGTCGCTGTGCCCGTGCAGCAAGGAAATTTCAAACTTCGGGGCGCACAATCAACGCTCCGTGTGTCGAGTAAAATTGACGTTCAAAAACTTTGACGACGTGTCGATAAAAAAATTCGTTCGATTGATTGAAGCGCAAGGCTCGGCGGAAATTTTCCCGTTGCTTAAGCGCGAGGACGAAAAATTTGTAACCGAGGCCGCCTATCAAAATCCAAAGTTCGTGGAAGATATTTTGCGCGACGTGGTGATTGCCCTGCGCGGCGAAAAAAATTTAGAGGCGTTCGCTGTCGAGTGCGAGAATTTTGAATCAATCCACAATCACAACGCCTTTGCCGCCCACGCTGAATAAAAAAAATTTTCCCCGACGTTTGACGGGGAATTTTTCTTTGCAAAAATTTTTTCAGCAGGTGTGGCAGATTTCGTAAATGCCGGCGCGTTTGAGCGTGTTGACGACGGTATCGCCAATATGCGCGACGGTGTCCGCGACATCAATGCCGACCGCGTTCAAAGCCTTAATCTTGTCCGCCGCCGTGCCCTTGCCGCCGCTGATAATCGCGCCCGCGTGCCCCATGCGCTTGCCGGGAGGAGCTTGCCGCCCTGCAATAAACGCCGTCACGGGTTTTTCGGGCATGTTCTCGGCTATCCAACGCGCCGCATCCTCTTCAGCATTGCCGCCAATTTCGCCGATAAGCAAGACAGCCTTTGTGTCGTCGTCCTCTTTAAAAAGTTGCAAGATGTCAATGAAGTCCGAACCTTTGACGGGGTCGCCGCCGATACCGACCGAAGTGGTGATTCCTATGCCCGCGTTCATGAGCTGGAACGCCGCCTCGTAAGTCAAAGTTCCGGAGCGCGACACTAATCCGACGTGACCTTTCTTTTGGACGTTGCCGGGGATAATGCCGAGCTTAGTTTCGCCGGTCGTCATGATACCGGGGCAATTCGGACCGATTAGGCGCGTCTTTTTGCCGATCATGTAGCGGCGAACTTTGACCATATCCAAAACGGGAATGTGTTCGGTAATGCAGACGACCAAATCAAGCCCAGCGTCGACCGCCTCCAAAATAGAATCGGCGGCAAAAGGTGCCGGGACGTAGATAACCGACGCCGTCGCGCCCGTAGCTTTAACCGCCTCCTCCACCGTGTTGAATACGGGAATACCTTCAACGTTCTGTCCTGCCTTGCCGGGCGTCACGCCGCCGACAATTTGCGTGCCATAAGCGAGCATTTGTTTCGTGTGGAAAGTTGCCGCCTTACCCGTTATGCCTTGGACGATAACTTTTGTATTCTTGTCAGCCAAAATCACGTTATCCACTCCCTACTTGTGTTTCGTTGCAGAAATAAATTTTGACAATTTTTTAAGCACTTGCTCAGGTTTCATGTGCAAAGACTTTGCCGCATAATCAATGGCGTGAATGGTCATCATTGTCACTTCAATCGGGTCGCCTTGCACAATGCCGTTTGCGTAGGTGTCGCCGTCCGCTTGCGCCTCCGTCCAGATAATCATGCCGGGGCTACGGTCGTCGTTGAGCAACTTTTGAACTTGCTGCTGTTCTTTTTGTGATAGTTTCATTTTGTCGCTCCTTTAGAAAAATTCCTTATCAATAATTTTGTCGTAAATGTAGCCTTCGCGGACGCCCGAATCGCTGTAGATGATATGCAGACTGCCAAAGCGTTTGGCGAGCACGTCAGCGATAATCAGCCCCGGCATAAACGTATGCATGCGTTCGGGCACCGTCTTCATCAGCAAAACTTTATCGGGGACAATCAGCTCGTGGTCGCGGCGGAAACGGTGCAAGATGTCTTGAATCCTGCGAACTTCCATGCGCATATTCCGGCGCGTCATGCCGTACATCGCGTTATAAAGAGCCATCGCGCCTTTGAACGTGCCGCCAATTCCGCAAATTTGCGCGTGGCTGACGGCTTGGAATTCTTGAACCGCGCTGACAGTCGCCTCCGCCTCGGCGTACATTTCCGCAATTTCAACCGCGCTGGGCAAAATGTGAATGCCCGTGTAGCGCGTGTGGAAGCTCAAGCTCCCGATTGGCAAGCTGGCTTTAACTCTTATCTCGCGTTCTTTGAAGTAAACAATTTCCGTAGAGCCGCCGCCAATGTCAATCAGCAGTCCTTTTTCGTCGATAAGGTCATGCGTCGCGCCGATAAAATCGTAGGTCGCCTCGTCGTCGCCGCTCATCAACATGATATTTATCCCCGTGCGGAAAGAAATTTCGTCGACAGCTTGCGAACCGTTTACCGCGTTGCGGAGGGCGGCGGTCGTGAAGGCAGTTACTTGCGTTATCCCGAAGTCGTCGAGAAATTGGCGGTACTCTCCGATAATCTCAACAACCTTGTCAATGCCCTGCCGTTGCATCACGCCGTCGCGCACATATGAGGCAAGCCCGACGGTGTGTTTCCTTTTCATGAGCATTTCGACGCGGTCGCCGTCAATATCGTAGACTGCCATGCGAATCGTATTCGAGCCGACATCAATCATTGCGTAAAGCATTGCGCCCACCCCCTTGCCGCAAATTTATTCGGCGTCAATGCTGATTAACCTGCTTTAATTTTGAATTTCGCTTGGAGCTTTGCTGATAATTTTTCCGTCGCGGTCAAGGTAAACAACTTTGGCAATGCGTGCGTTGATAATCATGCGGCGGCAAAGTTTGCAGGGTTCGCCCGAAGCGTTGGAGCCGTCCGCACTGTTCACGCCCGCAATATAAATCGTCGCGCCTTCCATTTTGTTAGGGTCGGCGTTGATAATAGCGTTCTGTTCGGCGTGCACCGCCACGCAAAGTTCGTAGCGTTCGCCCTTGGGCACGTGCAGTCGTTCGCGCTCGCAAATGCCGCTGTCAATGCAATTCGTCTCGCCGCGCGGTGCGCCGTTGTAGCCCGTGCTGATTATAATTTTGCCCTTGACGATAATCGCGCCGTAGCGTCGACGCAGACAAGTTGCGCGTTTGCCGACTTCGCGGGCGATGTTCAAAAAATATTCGTCCCAAGCGGGGCGCGTGTGTTTTTCGCTCATAATTTTTTCTCCAAAAATCTCCTAACTAAAATTTCTGCGACAATGGCGACAACGTGACGTTGCATCCAGTGTGCGCGATATGCTACTCAATATTTTTAGCCGAATCGCCGTGCATTACTAATTTTTTTTATTTTAGACTTGCAAAAATCTCCTAACCAAAATTTCTGCGACAATGGCGACAACGTGACGTTGCATCCAGTGTGCGCGATATGCTACTCGAAATTTTCAGTAAGTCGCCGCGCGTTGCTAATTTTTTTTATTTTGGACTTGCAAAAATCTCCTAACCAAAATTTCTGCGACAATGGCGACAACGTGACGTTGCATCCAGTGTGCGCGATTTGCCGTCAAAATTTTTCAGTAAGTCGCCGCGCGTTGCTAATTTTTTTTATTTTGGACTTGCAAAAATCTCCTAACCAAAATTTCTGCAACGATGGCGTCGACGGGTTCGGGCGGCACTTGCATTGAAGTCGGTAAAAATTTTCGCCAGCCTTGCGGCGGATTTTTTTTCCAATACAAGCGGCGCGCCTCCTCGGTCGTATGTTTTTCGTCGACGAGTTGAAAAGTTAAGCCCGCCGCCGAAACTTTTTTTGCCGCTGCCTTGTGCGTGGTGCCGTCGCCCAAAATTACTGATTGTATTTCAAACTCCGCCGCCAAATTTTTTATCACGGCGTCAAGCTCCTCCGTCACGACGACGCGCTGAAATTTTATCTCGCCCGCCGCCGTCAACACCGCCACGCCGCATTTGTCGCGTCCGGGGTCTATTCCCATGTACATTATTTCTGCTCCATTTTTATGTTCAACCTAAGCGGTCCTTGAGAATCTGTCCCCTCGCGTGCCGTCGCCGTCAGCTGAATTTTTCCCTTAGCGTCAATCAGCGAATCAAGCACTTCGTAAAGTTGCGTGCCGTCCATGCGCCCGACACTGCCCGTCAGCGGGTCGCTCAAAACGCCCTTTTCTACGGCAAGCCGATTTATCTCCGTTAAAAAGTCCTGCAGAATTGTTTCCGGCTCAACGTCGCCCAGTTCATATGTTTTGGAAAGAATAAGTTCACCCTTCTTAAAAATTAATTCGTTGGGATAAAGTTCAAGCCGCGAACGAACCGGCTCGCCGCGCACCAAATTGCCCGCCGCTGATATTCTCAAAACCATGTCGCGCCCGCTTGATTCAATTTCCTCGATGACGCGTTGCAGTTCGGGCTGATAAATCCAAATGGAAGTATTTTCGTCGCCGCCGAAACGATTAACGATATTTCGCGTCGCCTGTTCGGCAATGGCGTTGATATCGGCGGAAATTTCCTCGGCAGTGCGCCCGCCCTTTATAATGCCGCTCGCTAAAATTTCGCCCGCCCGCAACGTTATATCGCCTTCACGAATCGCAATGAGACCTTCGCGCAGACGATTATTGCGCTCCTCCAGCTCGCTGTTGTCGGCGGAAAGTTTATCGTTGTCGGAAGAAAGTTTGTCGTTGTCAGCGGAAAGTTTGTCATTGTCGGCGGTCAATGTCACGTTGAATTCGCCGAGTTTTTTATTATCAGCCTCCAGCGCGGCGTTGGTGCCCGAAAGATTTTCATTCCGCGCGGCAAGTTCGGAATTGGTCGCCTCAAGTTGTTCGTTGCCCTCTTTTAAACGGTCGCTTTCGGCGCGGAGTTCTTCCTGCTCCGATTTCAGCGCGACAATTTCTTCCTTCGACATGCGCAAATTTTCGTTCGCCCGCTCAAATTCCGTCTGCGCCTTGAATAAATTTTCCGTCGCCTCGTCCAGTTCAGAAAGCGTCGCGTCCATTGTGTGGCGCAGTTCGTCCATGCCGAAAAGTGCCGTGCGAACGTTCTGCGAAATTAAAAGCATGAATCCGATTGAGGCGAGCGTTATGAAGCAGCCCGTCGCTACCGTCACGATCATCGACGTATGTCGCGGGCGCAGTCCGAAAATCGATAGGCGTTTTTTGCCAATTTTTGTGCCGAGTTTGTCGCCGATAAAGGCAATCGCGCCGCCCGTCACTATCATAACCAGAATTAAATAAATTCCTTCCAATCAATCACCCCCGACCAATTTCATGGGACGTACGACGCTGTAGACACTTTCGACGCGCCGCAATTTATTCATGAGCGTATCGACCTGCGCGGCATTGCTCATTTCGACACCGAGCTTGACCGTCGACGTCCTGTTATATCTGTTCGGCGCGGCGTGTATCGAATGCAGATTGAGCTTCATTTCGGCGGGCACGGCGATTAAATCGGCAAGGACGCCCGTTTTATCCTCGCAGACAATTTCCAGCTCGACGTTGTAAAGTTTATCGCTCGTCTCGTCCCAGCTGACTTCAATCATGCGCTCAACGTCGCTCGTGGCGTTCAAAATGTTGGGGCAATCGGCGCGGTGAACGGAAACGCCTCTGCCGCGCGTGATATATCCGGAAATTTCGTCGCCGGGTATCGGGTTGCAACACTTCGCCAGCCGCACGAAAAAGCCGCTCTCGCCCTCGACCAAAATGCCGTGTTCGGATTTATCTTTCTTGCGTTCGGGAATTTTTTTAACTTCGGCAAGCAACGCGGAAACATCAGGCGGCGTGTTCGCGGCAATTTCCTTTTTATGAAGCTCGATAAGTTTTGTAACCACCGAATGCGCCGATGTCCCGCCGTAGCCTATGCCCGCCAACAAATCGTCCTTAGTCATGTTCATGCGCCGTGCGACTTCCGCCAGCTGATTTTCTTTAAAAAAATCCTTCGGGGCGCAACTTAGCTTTTTAAGTTCCGTCTCAATCATCTCGCGCCCGTGCGCAATATTTTCCTCGCGATTTTCCCGTTTGAACCATGAACGAATTTTTTGGCGCGTGTCACTTGCCGCCACGATATTCAGCCAATCGCGGCTCGGTCCGTTATTTGAACGATTCGTCACGACCTCCACGAAGTCGCCGTTCTGAAGTTTGTATTCAAGCGGAACGATGCGCCCGTTGACTTTCGCGCCAACACAATGATGACCAACCTCCGTGTGAATTCGATAGGCAAAATCAATCGGGCAGGAGCCTTTGGGCAGGACAACCAAATCGCGCCCCGGCGTGAAGACAAAAACCTCGTCGCTGAAAAAATCCAGCTTCAAAGTCTCAAGGTACTCTTTCGGGTCTTTAATCTCCTTTTGAAGTTTAGCGATTTGCCGGAGCCAAGAAATTTTTTGGTCGCGGTCGCTGTTGGCGGGTTTGGAGGAGCCGCTTTCCTTGTACTTCCAATGCGCCGCCACGCCGTATTCCGAAATTTTGTGCATGTCGAACGTCCGAATCTGAATTTCCAGCGGATAGCCCAGAGCCATAACCGTCGTGTGCAGTGAGCGGTAGCCGTTGCTCTTGGGCATGGCGATATAATCTTTGAACCGCCCGGGAATCGGTCGCCATTTCGTGTGAATCACGCCGAGCACATTGTAGCAATCCTTAACGTCGTCAACTAAAATCCTAACCGCCGACAAATCGTAAATTTCGCCGATGTCCTTATGGTCGCGCATCATTTTTTTGTAGATGCTGTAGAAATGTTTCGCGCGCCCGCTAATCGACGCGTGAATCTCCAGTTCGTCAAATTCCTCCTCGATAAGCCGCACCGCCTCGCTGATATAAATTTGCCGTTCGCGTCGCTTCTGCCTGACGTGCTCGACTAAATCGTAATAAATATCCGGCTCAAGGTAGCGCAGGGACAAATCCTCCAGCTCCCACTTGATATTTGAAATGCCCAGCCGATTTGCCAGCGGCGCGTAAAGCTCCATTGTCTCCTTGGCGATTCTTTTGCGTTTGCTTTCCGGCACGAATTTTAATGTGCGCATGTTGTGCAGGCGGTCGGCGAGTTTTATCAAGATGACCCGCAAATCTTTTGCCGTCGCGATTATCAGCTTGCGATACGCCTCGATTTGCTGTTGCTCTTTGGTCTTGAAATAAATTTGTCCGATTTTCGTCACGCCGTCGATTAACAGCGCGATTTCCTCGCCGAACATTTCCTTTAGCTCGTCCAGCGTGAAAATTGTATCTTCAACCACGTCGTGCAGAATTGCGGCGGCTATCGTCTTGTCGTCCAGTTGCAGTTCCGTTAAAATTGCCGCGACGTTGAGCGGGTGATTTATGTACGGTTCGCCCGAAGCCCGCGTTTGTCCGGCGTGCCCTTCCTTAGCCACAAGATACGCCCGCTCGATTAATTCCAAGTCCGCGTCGGGCTGATAGCTCTTGACCGTGTCCAACAAAAATTTTATCGTCACGGGTGGTTTGCCCTTGTCGTTCATAACTTATTGCCCCTCCCTTCCGGAGCAGTAAAAAAAATTTATCTTAATCAGTCTCAAGACTGAAATTTTTCCCGCTTAGTAGCCACTGGATTGCCTCCGTTTAGCGACAGCCTCCAGCGAAATAATTTTGCCGCTCGTAGGTTTCGCAATTTGCTCTCTGCTTCCGAGCCTGAAGGTTCGCGAATTCGTCAGCTCCAATTTATTTTTCGGGCGCGGCAATTCAAACGTGCTCTTTTCGCGGTCGATTATTATCAAGCCCAGCTCCTCGAAAATTTTTATCGCGCTGTCGAAAGTGTACGTGGAAAAATTTTTGCCCGACGTGTTAACCGCCTTAACCAAATCGCACAAGTCAAATTTTTCCGTGAAGGCGCGAGCGCGGCGCAAAAAATTATAAATGTCAACGAGCTGTTCGCGGTCAGGGAATTCGCCCGCCGCCGCCACAGGCTCCAAACTCGACACGTTGCATTGAATGCGAATTTCGCCCTGCCACTCGTCCAGCGACGGTTCATAAGCTAAATCAATCGGCTCATTCTCGACAAGCGGCGCGAGGTTTCCACAACTCCACGCAATCGCCCGAATATTTTCGCCGACGCTAAAACTTAAATGCGTCCCGCCAGAGCCGATTGCCTTCGCCGCCGACCCGCGAACATTTTTGCAGGCAAGCACGGGATGCGGATTTCCCAAGCCGTAAGGCTCAAATTTATCAAACTCGTGCGCCACGTCTAAATTTATCTGCGCGGGGTCAACAAGCGCGTCGACGTTCAAAATCGGCTGAAAATCTTCGTCGTTCAAACGCTGCCGAACGTAATTATCAAACCGCCGCACGAATTCGGGAATATCTTTGTTGGCGATTGTCAAGCCCGCCGCCTGCGAGTGCCCGCCGTATTGCTCGAAAAGGTCGCTCATGGCGTCAAGGGCGTTTTTCATGTGGAGCGCGGAAATACTCCGGCACGAACCGCGCGAAAAAATTCCGTCCTGCGTCGTCAAAATAATCGTCGGCAAATTGTAGCGTTCGACGAGTTTTGAAGCCGTCAAGCCGATAACTCCTTCCTGCCAGCCTTCGCCCGCGACAACCAGCGTGCTCAAATCGCCGCCGTGTTCCTCGCGCAGTTCACGAACTTTTTCCTCCGCCTCAATCAAAATTTTAGCTTCGATTTCCTTGCGTCGCCGATTCATTTTGTCCAGCCGCTTAGCCAAAGTTCGCGCCTCCAGCGCGTCTTCCATCAGCAAAAGTTCCAAGCCTTCGCCGGCAGTTTTCAATCGCCCGACGGAATTTAAACGCGGCGCGATTTGGAAGCCGACGTGCCCCGCAGAAATTTTTTTGTTGCCAAGTCCGACCACGTTGACGATAGCACGCAACCCCACGCAATTTGTATTAGACATTTCCTTCAAGCCCATGCGCACGATTTTGCGATTTTCGCCGACGAGTTGAACTAAATCCGCAACAGTCGCCAGCGCGGCAATTTCAATGTCCGTCGTGTAACTTTGATAATCGACGCCCGCAAGCTCCTGCATAAGTGCTTGGCTGAGTTTGAAGGCGACGCCCGCCCCGCACAAATTTTTTTCGGGATAAGGACAGCCGCGTTGATTGGGATTGACGACGGTGACGGCAGATTGAACGTCATCAAGCGCGGGCAAGTGGTGGTCAGTGACAATCACATCCAGCGAATCTTTAACGGCGGCGATTTCTTTCTCGTTGGTTATGCCGCAGTCCACGCTGATTAAAAGTGTCGCGCCCTCCGCCGCAATTTTTTTCAGCGCGGGAACATTCAAGCCGTAGCCCTCAGAACGCGCGGGAATGTAGCTTTCGACGTTCGCGCCAAATTTCCTGAACAGCCGAATTAAAATCGCCGACGCGCTCATCCCGTCCACGTCGTAATCGCCGTAAACGCAAATTTTTTCGCCCGCGTCGAGAGCCTTTTTAATTCTGTCGACGGCGGTGCGCATTCCCTTCATTGTGAACGGGTCATTAAAAGGCGCGGCTTCCGGCTCCAAAAAATTTCTCGCCGACTGCGCGTCCCTTATCCCGCGATGATACAAAACTTTCGCAGTCAATTCACTCACGCCCAGCGCGTTTGCCACCGCCTGAACACTCGCGGCATTTGCCTCTTTAACAACCCATTTCTTTCGCATACGAATTCTCCATCTCTTTTTATTTGCCGCTTGATTGTACAATTCTTTCTTGAAACTGTCTACAACAAAAAAAAATTCCCCGCAACATACGGGGAGAAAAATTTTTATTCGAGTGTCATAGCTATTTCGTCGCAGTTTGGGAATTTCGGGCAGTCCATGCAGTCTTTCCAAATTTTGTGCGGCAAAGATTCTTTAGTTGTCAACTGAAAGCCCAGCGATTTAAAAAATTCGGGGCGATAAGTCAGCGTGAAAAATTTTTTTACTCCGACGGCGCGCCCTTCCTCCAAAAGTTTCTTGACGATTGACGAGCCGATACCTTGCCGCGAAAAATCCGCGTGCACCGCCATCGACCGAACTTCCGCTAATTCATTCCACGTCAGGTGCAGTGCGCCCACGCCGACGATTTCTTTTGTTTCGACTTCCTCGGCAACGACGAATTCCCGCAACGTCTCATAAAGTACGCTGTGCGGTTTGGGCAACATGACGCCTTGCGCCGCGTAGCCCGCGATTAAGTCGTAAATTTCGTCCACGTCCGCGAACGTCGCCTTGCGATAACTTATCATTTTACTATCGTCTTCAAAATTTCTATAGTCTTGCGCACGCCCGAACGAGTATCATCTTTGGGCGACCAGCCAAGCGCACGGAGTTTGTCGTTGCTCATAATTCCGTTGACCGCGTTTGAAAAGCCCTTCGCCTGCGCGGCGTCCGGCAACTCGAAGACAACTTTGCGCCCGGCAAGTGAGCTGATATATTCGGCGATTTCGCGTAGAGAAAGAATTTCGCTCGAATCGGCTACGTTGTAAGCCTCGCCGCTTTTGCCGTTCAGCAGACAGTAAAGAATTCCGCTCGCCGCGTCCGTCGCGCAACAGTAAGAAAATCTCGGCACGCCTTGACTTTTAAGGACAATATCCTCGCCGCGCACGCCGTTCATAATAAATTCGCTCATCGCCTTGGAATCGTTCGGGCGCATCGTCGCGCCGTAAATCCTGCTCAATCTTGCAACCACGGTATCAATCCCGCATTGGCTGATGTAGGCCTGGCAAAGAGCTTCGCTCGCGCGTTTGCTTTCGGGGTAGCCCGCGCGCAACGTGTTACAATTAATGTAGCCGCAATAGTCCTCGGTAAAAATATCTTCCGCGCTCAAAGCTTTGCCGTAAACTTCGACGCTCGACACGAAGACGAACCGCGAAATTTTTTTCTTGCGCCCGAACTCAAGGAGATTGTGCGTGCCAAGGATATTTGTCGTCACCGTGCCTATCGGGTCGGTTGAGTAAAGTAGCGGGTGCGTGTTACTCGCCGCGTGAATTATAAAATCGACGGGGAAGTCCGCTTCAATCGGCGCGTTGACGTCCAGCTTGACGAATTCAAAATTTTTGTCGCCGAAGTAATCCGCGAACCGTTCCTTAGCAATTTTTTCGTTACGACCAGCCGCGCAGATTTTTACGTTAAGATTATCGTTGCGATTTTTTTTCATAAGCGCGTCGACGATAACCGTGCCGATAAGCCCGCTTGCGCCCGTCAGGAGCAAAGTTTTTCCCGATAATTTTTCCCACGGCAAATTTTCGTTGGCAATGCCGGCAATGTCCGCCGCGTAAAGTTCATGCTTGGTGAACACGTCGCCACCTCACTTGAGCCACTCGGTTTTTTTCGCGACAAGCAACGCCTTGAAAATTTCAATGTCCTCGACGGTCGTGAGCTTAATATTTTTTTCGGAGCCAGCCGAGAAATAAACTTGCTCGCCCAACTCGAACAGCAACGTATTGGAGGAAGTGGAGTTGGTTATGCCGCGCTCCGCCGCCAAACGATACATATCGCAGATTTTGCCGATAGGGTAGCCGTGCGGCGTGTGGGAGCGGCGCAACTTTTCACGCGGATAGAAGTCGCAAGTTTGAAGCCCGTCCTCGGTGCGCATGACCGGTTCGTAGCAGGGCACGGAAGAAATCGCGCTGCCGTATTTTTTAGCGGTGATAATGCAGTCGGAGATAATTTCTTCGGAAACCATCGGGCGAATGCCGTCATGAATCAAAACAATATCGTCGCGGCTGTAATGTTTTTCCAGTTCAAAAAGACCGTTGCGAATGGAATTGTGATTGCTGTCGCCGCCGGCGATTATGTGCTTGAGTTTCGTTATATTGAATTGTTCGGCGTAGGCCTGCAGGACAGATTCCCAGCCGTTTATGCAAACGATGCCTATCGCGTTAATGTCCACGTGCCTTTGAAAAGCTTCCATTGTGTAGACGATGACGGGGCGGTCGTTTATCGTCAAGAATTGTTTCGGGATATTCTGATGCATTCTGGCTCCCGAACCGCCTGCCAAAATCAGAGCAATATTAGCCATAAAAATTCGCGGCAAAAAAAATTCGCCGCAATTCACCTCCGCAAAAATTTATCCTTGTAACGTCACTTTGGTAAAATATTCTTTATAGGAAACGTCCGCGCTGTATTCGTTCACGTGTCCGCGGTCGATAACGAAATCGTGCCAGTTGCCGTAGCGGTCAGTCAAAGCGTCTTCGTAATTGACGGGAACGGGAATATCAATCTTCTCGAACGGCAGACGAACGGAATTTTCAAAATCCTTGTACTTGTAAGAGTAAGCCTTTTTCTTGATAGTGTTGCGGGTAAATTCGCAGATATAGGGCGTCTCGGTGTAATTCTTCGCCAAAAACAAATCGAACTGTTGCGCTCGCATTTTGTAGGGGAGATTTAAGAACGACATCATTTTTTCGCGGGGAACTAAAAATTTTTCTTTGCTGTCGATAGCCGCCCGTACTTTTTCCGGGAAAACCGTCGCCAATAACAGCTCGTGCGCCATGTCGAAATTTCTTGCCGCTTCTTTATTCGGGAAGGGCGGACAGGGATCCAAGCAGAGAATATCAATCCACACGGCGTAGGAAACGTCTTTCCGGTCGTCGGGCATTAAGTAAGTCGTGCGCTCGTCCAAAAGCCTAATCAGCGGGAAAAACGGTGCCCACGTCGGGTGCTTATCCATCTGCTCCTTAGGAATGACGGGTAAATCAAAGCTGGCATGTTGCGCCGCCTCGCTGTCAGTTTCAAGCCGGTAATTGTACCAATACCACATGCGGAAATAGGGATGATACTTCAATTCCTCTTCGACGACGCTTTTAAATTTTTCGTAGTCGGGGCGCAACATGATGACATCAATGTCGTCGTCCCACGGAATAAAGCCCTTGTGGCGAACCGCGCCCAAAAGCGTGCCGCCTATCGCGAACCAGCGAATATTATGTTTTCTGCAGATTCGGTCGAATTCTTTCAACAAGCCGAGCAATACGTTCCACAATTTTTTTCGCTGGCTAGTGACTAGGAAGCCGTCGCGAATTTCATCGTGATAAATGTCTTCAACCAAAACTTCGCGCTTGCTGTCCTCGTAATTAATCTCGCCTTGCTTAAGAATTTCATTCGGGTCGCCGGTGCCAGCTGTCTTGCCTTCGGTTGCCTGCCGTAAAAGTTCATTCTGCTCACGCAACAAGGCATTTTGCTCTTTCAGAAGTTTATTCTGCTGAGTTATCGCCTCGATGCTGTTGGTTGGTTTTTTCGCCATAGAAACACTCCCATAAATTAAAACTTGAGGAAGTCTATCATACCGCCATAAATTTTTCAACACGAAAATTTTTTGCGCGATGTTAAAGGTTTTATTAAAAGTGTCGCGTCCATATTGACTAAATATAAGGTACCGTGTATCATGTTAATTGTAAGGTACCTTGAGCTTTATGGGAGGCTTCAACAATGAACGAGAAAAAAGATTTGGCAAATACTTTCCTTGAGACGCATCATCTCCTGCGCCGCTACAACATGCTTTGGTACGGAAAAAATTTCGGCGGCTTGGATCCTCGGCAGGGGCAGGGACGCATTTTGATGGCACTGCAGCGCATGAAAAGCGCAACGCAAAAGGAACTCGGCTTTATTTTGGATATTCGTCCGCAGTCGTTGGGCGAGCTTCTGCAGAAATTGGAAAACAACGGCTACATTCAGCGGAGGCGTTCGGATACGGACAGGCGGATATTAATCGTTGAGCTGACGGCGAAGGGCGAAATTTTTCAGTTGCGGAAGCCCGATTACTCCGAACTTTTTATCTACCTCACCGCCGAAGAAAAAAGATTTTTAAAGTCGTCACTGGAAAAAATTTCCGAGCAGTTGGAAGAAATGATGGAGCGGGAAAACGATGAAGAATTTTATTGACGCTTGAGGGCAAGGAGGGATTTTCATGCTTAAGGACAAGCTGAAATTTTTTTCGGAAAGCTACGCGGCGCACAAAAAAGCATTCGCGTTCGTGGCAATCGGTTCGCTCCTCGGCGCGGGACTTGGACTGCTCTCGCCAATGCTGATTCGCCACGTCATGGACTCCCTTTTGCCGCACGGCATTTCGGCGGAGATGATTTTGACGGCGGGCGCACTCCTTACAATTTACGCGGCGAATTATTTTTTGAATTATAAAGTTGAAGTCGTCGGGCGCGGCATGGGCGCGAGGATTGAATTCACAGTGCGCGAAAAACTTTTCCGGCACCTGTTGCGCATGGGCTATTCCTTCTACGACAACGCGCAAAGCGGACAACTCCTCTCAAGGCTCGTCAATGACATCGCGGAAGTCGGCAACCTCATGTTCGCAATCCCGCACCTGCTGATAACTTGCGTGGTGACAATATTTGGCTCCGTCGCGTTGCTGTATATCTGAACTGGCAACTTGCGAGCGTCGTGACGATTCTGCTTTTGCTTAAAACGCTGTCGACGATTAAACTAAACGGCGACATGAAAAAAATGTTCATGAAGGCGCGGGAAAATACTGGCGACTTGAGCGGACAAATTTCAGAGAGCTTGCAGGGGATTCGCCTCGTGAAAATTTTCAGCAACGAAGAAAAGGAACTCGACAAAATGCTCCGCGCGGGCGAAAATCTTTTGTCGATTCAAGAAACGTCTTTTAAAACCGTCGGCAAACTTCACGGCGGCGTTGATTTTTTCTCCAACGTCATGAACTTAACGATAATCGTCTTGGGCGGCGCGTTGATAAGTTTTGGTCTGATGAAAATCAGCGACTTGGTTGCGTTCCTGCTGTATATGATGCTGTGCATGCGCCCCGTTTTTCAGCTGATGATGTTGACGGAAGTTTATCAGCGCGGCATGGCGGGTGTCGAACGTTATCGCGAGCTGATGAACTTGCCCGAAAGTAGCGAACTTTCCGCCGAACGCGTCTCCAAACTTGACAGCGCGTCGGAAATCGAATTCTCTCACGTGAACTTTGGCTACGAAAATAATCCGCCGATTTTTAGCGACTTCAACTTGAGCATTGCGGCGGGCGAACACGTCGGGATTGTCGGCATGACCGGCGGCGGCAAAACTACGCTGTGCGAATTGCTCCTTGGAATGTACGAACTCGACGGAGGGAAAATTTCAATCGACGGGCGCGACATTAAAACCGTTAAGACGGACAGCTTGAGAAAAGAAGTCGGCATGATTCAGCAGGACACGTTCCTTTTTTCCGCCAGCGTGCGAGATAACATTGCTTACGGGCGCGAAGATGCCACCGACGAAGAAATTTTCGAGGCGGCGAAGTTGGCGGAGGCGCACGAATTTATCAGCGAACTGCCGAACGGCTACGACACTTTTATCGGCGAACGCGGCGTGAAATTGAGCGGCGGGCAGAAACAACGCTTGGCAATCGCCCGAATGTTTTTGCGCAATCCGAAAATTTTAATCTTGGACGAAGCAACTTCCGCCCTCGACAATGAAACCGAACGCCAAATTCAACGCGCCATGCAGAAACTTTCGGAGAATCGCACGACGATAACCGTTGCACACCGCCTGGCGACCGTTCGCAACTCCAACAGAATTCTCGTCCTTGAACACGGCAACATAACCGAGGAAGGCACCCACGAAAATTTGATGGCTCAACGCGGCGTCTACTACAATCTTTCGACGAACGCCGCCGCTTGAAAATAAAAAATTCCAAACGAAAATCCCTCCGACATTTGCCGAAGGGATTTTTTTTTCGTGTTAGTTGAGATTGTTGTCTTTGTAAATTTTCGTGCCATTTAGCGTCGCTTCAAGCGCAAGTCCTTTTGTCGTCATTTGAAAAGCCCAGACGCCCGGCGCAACATATTCCGCGCCTTCAATCGTGCCGCCGTGTAGGCTGTCATCGGCAGACGCTTCAGCACTCGCGCCGAATCGAGTTTTGCCCGCGATGAAATTTTCCCAGGCGTCGCGGGTGTTGATTAGGAAAATCAATTTGTACTCCTTGGCACCGAGACCCAAGCCCGCCGACAATTCCTTCATGTGCAGATAAACTTTCTCGCCCGTCTGATTGTTGTAAGCTAAGCCGCGCCCGTGACTTGAGCCGATAAACAGAACTTTGACGCCGGAATTTGAAAGCGTCGCGTAGGCGTAGCACTCGCCGATAACTCGTTGCGCGTGCGGATATTTGGCGTAGAGTAGGGCAAGCGTTTCGGCGGAAAGTTGGTCAATTTGCCGGCGTTGTTCGGCTATGGAATCTTTGCTTGCCGCTGAAACCGTCGCCGCCGTGAACAGACAAATCAACAGTGCCGTAAGCGCGAAAAATTTTTTCATGCAACACACCGCCAATCAGTCAAGAGTCATCTGCCCGTATCTGCCGACGTTGAAGAAATATGTTTGCTCGAATTTGTTATCCAACATCATCGCGGTTGTCGTGCCAGAGCAACGCGCCGCAACCAAAGCATTGCACATGGAAAGGAGCCATATCTGCGTCAAATACTCCTTGCCCTGCAGATAATAATCGTTCTCCCTCTCAATGCGGCAAGTGCTGACAACTTTGTCCTTCAAAGAATTGAACTCTACATATTCCCTGTCGAGAATCACGCAACGATAGCCGAAAGAATGTTGGAAGGCTTCCAAAATCCTCTTGTCCTCCGTCGCCAAGAAAAATTTGTTGCATTTCCAATCTTTAAGCTTAGCGTTGACGATACTTTTAGCGAAGTCAACCGGCGGCGGTATCGGGCGTCCTTTAATTTTTCTGGCAATGTAATCCGTCCCGCGCAGAATCACGCCGAGCACGCGGTCTTCGGGCGAAAATAATTTTGCCCACGTCGCTGAAATTTCTTCCATTAACGCCGGCTTCATCTTTATTAAGCCCAACTTGATGAGCATGCGCCATTCGGATAAATCGTCGTTTTTTCTGTCAAGGAATTTAAGCGAGTGTCCGGGATAAGGTTTCACAGCGTCGCCGTCGCTCAAAATAATATTTTCGCCGTTGTAAGCTTCCTCCAGCCCAATGCGCAACGGTTGCTCAAAATAATATTCCCAAGAATTTTCCTTGCCGAGCTTTTCGGGGTCTAAGTAGGGATTCGGATAGTTCTGCATGTCGACAGCGGGAATCCAGTTGTTCGACAGCGCGTAGCGAACATGCCCCATAATCATTCTGTAGCGCGCCAAAAGTCCCGTCGTGTCTGGCAGGCGCCGAATTATATAGTAAGTCGGCTTGCTGGAGTCGCCCCGCCTAACGTAATGTTCTTCAGGTTTATTATCAATCAAAGAACCTTCTGTATCGTCGCCAGCCGATATTTTTTCGGGCGCGCTGTCAACAGAGAACTCGTCGGGATTCCTGTCGTCTAAAAATTCGTCCATGTCCCTGTTAATCCAAAGTTCCTTGTCGTCTTCTTCAGCCGGAATTTCGTCAAGATTTTTTTCAGCTGAAACTTTCTCAGAATTATTGTCCACCAAAAATTTTACCTCCTTAAAGAAATCCCTCAGTAGGTTCCGAGGTTGAAAAAGTGCGTGTGCTCAAATTTTGTAGCCAACAACATCGTGCTCGTTGTGCCGCCGCATCTTTCAGCAAGAAACGAATTGCAATTCGACAGGAGAATCATCTGCGCCAAATGCCTCTTACCCCACATAAAATAATCGTCCTTGCCGTAAGGAGTATTATCACTGGCGGAAAGCCCTTCGTCAGTATCGTGGTGAGCCGTATAAATCTGGTCGAAGTTCACGCATTTGTTGCCGAAATTATCCCTGAACAACTCGACAACAGCTTTATCCTCCGTTATCAGGAGAATTTTGTTGCAAGCCCATTCGTCAAATTTTTCACGCGCTTTATTGCGGGCGAACTCGACGGGCGGCGGTATCGGAAAACCTTTAATTTTTTTGTCGGAATAATCGCGCCCACGCAACAGCACGCCGAGGATATTATCTTCCGGAGAAAAAATTTCTTCCCGCGTCGCTAAAATTTCTTCCTTAAGTTGCGGCTTCACCGTCAAGAATCCCATTTTGCCGAGCATGCGCCATTCGGTCAGCTCTTCGTTCTTTTTCTGCGATAAATTCATGGAGTGATCTGGATAAGGTTTCACGCAATCGCCGTTGCTTAAAATGACGTTCTCGCCGTCATAAGCCTGCTTGACGCTGACGCCGAACGGTTGTTCAAAATAATATTCCCAAGAATTTTCCTTGCCGAGCTTTTCGGGCGCAAGGTAAGCGTTCGGATAATTTTGCATGTCGACGACGGGGAGCCAGCCTTTAGACAGCGCGTACCAAACATGCCCCATTGTCATTCGATACAGCGCGGAAAGGTTCGTGTCCTTGTCCATGCGGCGAATTATGTAGTAAGTCGGCTTGCCAGGGTCTCCTTCCTTTATGTAATGTTCTTCGGGGTTGTTGTCGAACAAAATTTTTCCCTCCTTATGAAAAACGGGCGACGACTTAAAAGCTTAAACCGCCGCCCAAAAATTTTTCATCAATATTTATTTCATGGTAACGAGAGGTTTGCCCGTCATTTCTGCAGGAATTTCCATGCCCGCCAAAGTCAAAAGTGTCGGCGCAACGTCGCAGAGCGCACCGTCTTTAACTTCAGCCACGCGGTCAGATACGACGATAATCGGCACGGGATTTGTCGTGTGCGCGGTGAACGGTTCCTTGAGCTTGTAATCGAACATCTGGTCAGCGTTGCCGTGGTCAGCGATGATGACAACTTCGCCGCCGATTTTCTTCATGCACGCGACGAAAATGCCAACGCACACGTCAACAGTTTCGACAGCTTGAACTGCCGCCTTCATAACGCCGGTATGACCAACCATGTCGCCGTTCGCGTAGTTGAGAATTATAAAATCGTATTTCTCGGAAAGAATCGCCTCGGCAACTTTGAGCGTGACAGTCGGCGCACTCATGTCCGGCTTGAGGTCGTAGGTTGCAACTTTCGGGCTGGGAACAAGAATTCTGTCTTCGCCGGGATACGGTTCCTCGACGCCGCCATTAAAGAAGAACGTGACATGAGCATATTTTTCCGTTTCAGCGATGCGCAACTGATTCAAGCCCGCCTTGCTGATGACTTCGCCCAAGCCGTTCTTGACACTTTCGGGCGGATAGGCAACGTCGACATTCAAGCCTTCCTCGTATTGCGTCATGGTCGCGAAGGGAATGCCAACAATTTCTTCGACGCGCGGGAAGCCGTCAAAAGTTTTATCCGTAAAAGCGTGCGTGAGTTCGCGGGCGCGGTCGGGGCGGAAGTTGAAGAAATAATTCCGTCCGCCGCTTTAATGCCGTCATAATCGCCGATGACCACGGGGTTGACAAATTCGTCGGTGACTTTCGCGTCGTAGGAAGCTTTAATCGCCACGTCGGAGGAAGGTTGCTTGGGCGCGTCGGCTTTGGCAATGGCGTCGTAAGCTTTTTGAACGCGATCCCAACGTTTATCTCTGTCCATTGCGTAGTAGCGACCGCTAATCGTTGCGATTTGTCCCGCGCCGATTTCTTTAATCTTTGCCTCAAGGTCGGCTAAAAATTCTGCGGCGGAGCTGGGCGGCACGTCGCGCCCGTCAAGGAATGCATGAACGTAAACTTTCGCGACGCCTTTTTTCTTGGCAAGCTGGAGCAAGCCGTAAAGATGGTCGGTGTGGCTGTGGACGCCGCCGGGCGAAACCAATCCGAACAAATGCAACGCGCCGCCGCTAGCCGTAACTTTGTCGATGACGCCGACCAAAGCTTTGTTCTCGAAAAAGTCGCCGTCACGAATCGCCTTTGTAATTTTCGTCAGCGGCTGATAAATAATTCTGCCCGCGCCGATATTCATATGCCCGACTTCGGAGTTGCCCATTTGTCCGTCGGGCAGTCCGACAAATTCGCCCGAAGCTTGCAGTTGCGCGTTGGGATAATTTTTCGTCAGCTCGTCAAGGACGGGCGTGTTGCCGACTTGAATCGCGTTGAAGTTGTCGCGGGCGTTGCCGATGCCCCAGCCGTCCATGATGATTAAGCAAATCGGCGCGTGTTTGATTTTTGCCATTCGTAACACTCTCCTTTTAAAACCTGCGTTGACAGTTTATCACTTAGAAATTTCCACGCTGAAAAGTTTTATCCTGCGTCGATTATTTTTTTTGTTAAAGAAAAGCCGCCAACCTAACAACTAGCAACTAGTCACTAGCCACTAAATTGGCGGCTCAAATTTTTATATGGAACACTTCAAAATTACTTTAGAAAGACGGCGACGACCATTGCGGCGATACCGATTATCGTAACGATAGACATATTGCGGACGTGCTGCCCCATGCTGTCAATCTTAGCATCCATTGAGGCGAACTTGGCATCGATTTTTTCGTTCATATCATCAAATTTATTGTAGAAACGCTGATTCATTTCGTGCATATCGGCATCGTGTTTGGCTTGCGCGGCTTCTTGTCTTTCACGCATCTCTCGAATATCGGCTTCTTGTCTTTGTCGCAGTTCCCTAATTTCGGCATCCTGTCTTGCACGAGATTCGCGGCTTTCTTCGATAAACATATCAAGCTTTGTCATGACGTTGCTCACTTGCTGTTCAAGCGTCGTAACTCTTGCTTCAAGTTCTGCCATAATCGTCACCGCCTTTCCGTTCTAATTTTAATTTCTAAATCAGAAGTTTACAATCGCGCTGAAGTCAGCAGATTTGAGGCTCGCGCCGCCGACAAGTGCGCCGTCAACGTTGGGTTGCTTCATGAGGTCTTTAATCGTCGCGGGTTTGACGGAGCCGCCGTATTGAATGCGAATCGCGTCCGCCGCCTCTTGCCCGAACTTCTTAGCAACGGCTTCGCGGATAGCTTTGCAGACTTCCTCCGCCTGGTCGAAAGTCGCAGTCTTGCCGGTGCCGATAGCCCAAATCGGTTCGTAAGCGATGACAAGTTTCTTGACTTCCGCAGGTTTGAAGCCGTCGAGGTCTTTGTCAATCTGTCCGACGACGTATTCAATATAGTTGCCCGCTTCGCGAATTTCGAGGGACTCGCCGCAGCAGATAATCGGAGTAATGCCGGCGTTGAAAGCGGCCTTAGCGCGTTTGTTGACGCCTTCGTCGGTTTCGCCGAAATAATCGCGGCGTTCGCTGTGACCGAGCACGACGTAATCAACATTAATTTCGTTGAGCATGCCGGTTGAAATTTCGCCGGTGTACGCGCCTTTAGGTTCCCAGTGCACGTTCTGCGCGGCAACGTGAATGTTTGTAGATTTAACAGCCTTAGCGACAGCGGCAAGCGCGGTAGCAGTCGGAGCAACGACAACGCGGCATTCGGCGTTCTTGACGAGCGGAATCAATTCTTCGACGAGCTTGACGCCTTCTTTAATCGTGTTGTTCATCTTCCAGTTGCCCGCGATAATCGGGGTGCGTCCCACGCCGTCAATCGCGTCAATGCCGGGCAGAACTTTTCCTTCGAGATATTCGAGGGTTGCGCCGCCGCCGGTGGAGATGTGCGAAATTTTCTTGTCGAGACCGGTTTTCTTCAAAGCCGCAATGGAATCGCCGCCGCCGACGATAGAAATTGCGCCCTTGTCCGTCGCGTCCGCCACAGCCTTTGCAACAGCGAGCGTGCCTTTCGCGAAGTTGTCAAATTCAAAGACGCCCATAGGCCCATTCCAAATAATCGTCTTCGCGCCTTCGAGGGCTTTAACGTATTCTTCGGAAGTCTTTTCGCCGCTGTCGAGACCCATCCAATCAGCCGGGCACTGGTCAACGGGAACAGTCTTGAATTGAGCATCCGCCGCGAATTTATCGGCAACAACGAGGTCGACGGGCAGAACAACTTTAATGCCTTTAGCTTCAGCCTTGG
>JAFXNB010000145.1 GCA_017529935.1 Selenomonadaceae bacterium | reverse complement strand
GAGAATTTCGTCGCTGCCGTCGAAGGATTGAGCCTGCGCGACGGTGGCGGAGCTGGGCGAGATAGTCAGCGTGGGCGTGAGGCGCGTGTCGGCTTCGGTGTCGCAGTTGACTTTGTCGACGCGGTCGGTGCTGACGTAGGTGTTATCCGTCAAGCCCAAGAGCTTTTGCGCGAAGGTTTTAATTTCGGCGTTGGAAGCGTCGGGGTTGATGTCGGACAACGCTTTCTGGCAGGTCTTGCCGTCGTTGTCGGTGTAGGTGACGATTGCGCTAGTCTTAGCCATTAGAAGCATCTCCTTCCGTATCGAGATTGATGTTGGTTACCGTCTCGGAGACGATTTTTGCGGCGGAAATGCCCTTGAAAGTGCCGATGACGGCGTTGGGGTCGGTGTCGTCGTAGTCGTCAGCGCGGAAGAAGGTATCCATACCGCCGGAGGTGCCGCCCGCCAAAGACGTGTTTATCGCCTTAATTTTGGTTTTAACGGACGCGCTATCGGCGGCGACTTCAGCGGTCACGTCGGAAATTTTCACGGCGCGGGTGAAGTCGGTGCCGTCATAGGTGAAAGTCATATCAATGCGATTAGACACTTTCAACAACCTCCCTTACTTGAGTGACAGTCATCTTGGCGTCGGCGACGACCGTTTTGCCGCCAACGTCGAGGACTTTGTTAATTTGCGTGGCGTAGACGGCGGGGGAATTTTCCTCGCTGGTTACGCCGGGCGTGGAAATGAAAGTCGTCTTGCCCTGCTCGTGGAGCTTGGCAGTGGCGACCTTCTTCGTTTTGAACGCGAAAGCCATGTTAAATCCTCCTTAATCGGTGCAGTCGGAGGAGCGAGTGGTTAGGGAATTAGGAACTGGGAAAGAAAAAAACCGCCGAAGCGGTTATTTTAGAATGGAATAGACGACGGCAAGCGCGATTCCGACGACAGTTGCGGTTAAAATTTGTCCGTGGTTGCGCCCCGAATCAAATTTATCAGCGAGGCGGTCGAGCTTAGCGGATAAATCGCGTTGCCCGCTATCAATTTTCTCGTCCAAGCGGTCGAGCCGCTGTTCGAGCCGGTCAAGCCTTCTTTCGACACGCGCCAGCCGCGCTTGCATGTCTTTTAATTGCGTCTGCTGAGCGTCGTCATAATGAAGCCGTTCGCGCCGACGCGTCTTTGGTTCAATCATAATCCTCACCTCGCGGCGATTATAGCACGATATTTAATCATAGACAATGCCGCTATAATCCGGGTCGACGAGCTGATTAGCGTAGACGAAGGCGAATGCGCCACTTCCGCCGCCGCTGACATAATCGCCGCCGGTATTAGCGACGCCGCCGCCGCCGCCCAAATATCCGCCGTTGCCGCCCTGATAACACGCTTTACCGCTGTTGAAGGAGCCGCCCGCGCCGCCGTAGCCGCAACCGCCATTCTTATTCGTGCTGGTCGTCTTCAAGTCGGTTGAGTGGAAAGTATTACCGGCCGCGCCGCCCGTCGATATTGCCGCCACATTCAAGCCGGTAATTTTATTGGCGACGATAAGAACGTGAGCACCTTGCCACGCGCCGTCAGCCGCATTGGAACCGAAGCCGCCCTTGTAAGCGTTGTTGCGCCCGTAGCCCGCCATTTTGCCGCCGCCTGCGCGGGCGTAGTAAGTCAGATAATTGCTGCCGTTAATCGTGACAGTCGCGGAGCCGTCCTGCGTGTCCTTGCCGACGTTGCGTCCCATGCCGTTATCCGCCGCGTCCAAATCGCCGCCCTCGAAGCGTTGATTAGGATAATTGTGCAAGTAAGTGGTGGAGGAGGGAGAGCCGGGGTGATAAGCCAAGCCGCCGCGATAATTGCCCGTCCAAAGCGCGCCAAGTCGAGTGGAAGCGTTCATGGTCAAGTTGTTAGCTAAGATAAAAACAGAGCCGTTGCCTTCGCCGAGCGGGAGCTTGTCGGCCATCTGCGCGTTGCTTATGTAGTTCAAGCCTTTCTCGCCGTAAGCGGGCGCGCCGCCCTTGCCCTCGACGTTCAATTTCCCGCCGCTCAAGTTGCACGTGCCATTGACCGCCACCGCGCAGATTCCGCCGCGTCCGTTCTCGAATTTGGGCGTAGCAGCATTTTCCGCGCTCAAAGTAAAAGTTGTAAATTGCGGGATTGCGACCAGTTGCATGTAATATTTATTGTGGAGCATGGTCTTAGGAATGGCGGTATCGAGCGTAATAGTGTTGACGGTTGCGCCGAGCACTTTAGCTAAAATAAATCTGCCGGCGTATTGCATATGGTCTTTTTGAGAAACGTGCACCATGACGAGCGCGCCGGTTTTGAACTTAGCCAAGCCGTCCTCGTTTTTGTTGTTGAAGGTGACGATTTTGCGCGTGGAATCGAGCGCGGTGACGGCGACATAGCTGTTGAGTTGCACTTTGTAGTTGGTCTTGTCGCCGAAGGAACCGTCGCCGAAATTTTTAATGTTGAAACTTTCGCTGAGGCGTTCGGGCGTGGCGATTCTGTCGTAGGCATAAAGTCCTTCATCGCACGGCAGGACAGTTTCAGTGGCGATATAGCAACGCCCCAGCCCGCGAGCGTTTGTGGCGGAAGTGCGGATTGTGTACTTAGAAATAATCGCGGGGTTGAAGTCGGCGACGGATTCAGCGGCGATTAGGATAGACGAGCCGCCGATTAGGTCGTGATAATAATTAGTGCCGATAGCTTTAAAAGTTTGTCGCGCGATACCCTCCAAATTGTCAGCAACGCGTCCAATGCGGCTGTTGTCGTGGCAAGTCAATTTCTTCGCGATGATAAAAACTGCGCCGTCGGGATAATTAATCGTGAGATGATTTTGTGCGCGGTGATTCTCCCAGCCGGCACTTTCGCGCGGAATTGAATCATACGGCTCCTTTTCGACGAGACCTTTATTAAAGAGCGTGTAATCGTTCAAGCCTTTGTCGCCAACGTTGATGTGTCCGCCGTTAAATTTTAATTCGACGGAGCATTTGAGGGCGACGATACCGCCGTAGCCGTTTGACGCGGTGAATTGCGGACAAGTGATTGATTTGCCGGAGTTTAGGGTTACGGTTTTGTAGTTGGGCAAGCTGACGGCTTGGACGTAGAGTTGGCTGATATTCAATCCGCAGAGAATGGAGCTGACATCGCGGTCGAGCGTTAGAGTGCTGCCGTTGACGGAATTAATCTTAGCGACTGCCCACGCGCCGCGCGCCGCGCAGGTGTCGGCGGTGCCGCTGTAGCCGCTCACGTGGATTAGAATTTCCTTGCCGGCGGTGAATGAACTGCCCGCGTTGTCGCTTACGTTGCTGGTGGTTATCGTCGTCGTGGTGATTGCCGTTACTTTCGCGTAGGCGTTCACGACTTGCCCTGCCGTCGCCGTCAAGTTGCCGTCAGTGCCGCTGCCGTAGCCGCCGTTCCCGTTTACATCAAATGCCATGGGGGTCTCCCCTTTCTTTCACAATAAAGGTTACAAAGAACTTTCCTCTTACTTTGGATTAATTTTTTTTTTAACTACTTTTTCTTTGTTCGGGCAAAGAAAAAGTAGCAAAAAGAAAACCCGCCTCGCAGGGGCGTTAGGTTTTCATCTTCACGCTAACCACTACCCGTGCTCCTCGTGCCGCGCTGGAAAACATCCATGTTTTCGCGCGCGGCGGTGGCCGCCATCCTTGGCGGCCGCATTTTTCGCAGTGTTAGCTGGCGATTGTAAAACAGTTATCCGTCGTAAAGTCGTAGTCCCCGCTCAAGGTAAATTTGTCCGCGTTCTTCAAGTTCGTCGCCAATGTCAACGCCTTACTCGCCGTCGAACTCTCGCCCGTGTAAACCGTGCTTGAAAAATCGTATGTCGTGTCCTGCACGTCGCCAGAACCGCCGCTTCCACCGTTCCCCAAGGTCGCCGTCGTCCGATAAAGATAAGTTTTAGATAAATCGAACGTGTAACTCAACGGCTCAGCGAAAAAGACCACGAATAAATTATCGTTCTTCGCCACGCTCGTCACTTGCACAATTTGACTGCGCACCCCGTCCGATATCGTGTAATAATGCCCCTCTAAAATCCCGTCCGCGTCCTCCACGCAAACATTTTGCGCGCCCGCCGCTTCATCGTCCACTTTCACATAAAAACTATCCACGGCGCGGCAATCGATAAAATCTTCCGCGATTAATAAATTCGCGTCCAGACCCATTGCCGCCGTCGAATCCAGTTGCATGTAAAGGTTGGCGATGTTCACTTCATTCTGAGCAATGCGGCTGTTCAACACGCTAATTTGATTCAAGTTGCCGCCGAGAATCTGCGCGGAGAGATTATCAGCTGAAATGGGGTGGAGCTGATTATCGGAACCGGTCGCCCAAAAGCTCGTGGAAGTTGTGAGCGCGCTAGATTTATTCGGAACGTTTGGATGAGGCGTGGCGGAGTTGACGTGCGCGGAAAATTCAGCGGCAGTGACGTTCAATAAAGACGCGTCGACGACGGCGGTCACGTTGGTCGCTTCATCGATGACGGTGACCAGACTGACGATTAAATTAGTGGCAACTGCGCCGCCGCCCGCCACGATATAATTCGCCAGCACGCCCACATTTTTATAGCTGTAAAGTTTTTCCGCCTCGGAGCCGACTTTGGCGAACAGTCCAATTTCGCGCGCCCAAAAGCCGGTGGTCAAGTTGGAGTTATCGATTTGGAATTTGACGAGTGCGCAACCGTTGCCGGCGAATTTGACATCGACGAGCGGCAGAGAAATTTCGCGTTCGTTGACGAGTGCGGTGCGGTGAACAGTCCAATATTCGTTAGGCGTGTAGACCTCGCCATTTAGGATTGAATCGCCGAAAGCCACGCGCGTGAACGTGAGCTTCTGTCCGGCGACGGCTTTAGCGAGCATGTCGTGCCCGTTGACAGTCAAGCGCATACCTTCTTTGGTGCGGGCAATATCGCTGTCGAGTTCCAAAAGTTTCGCGCTTTTGAGTGTGGTTAAGTTGTCGACGAGCTGTTGAATCTGCGCGTCGGTTAAATTCAAACCGTTTACTAAAGTTGAGATGTCACTCATAAAAAAAAACCTCCATAACAAAGCCGTGCTTGAGGCCGCCATGGACGGCGGCCTCGCCCGCGCAAAAAGCCGGAAGCTTTTTCAGCGGGCAACGAACGATTACGGGTTGCGAATCAGTTTGAATTGTGAATAACTGAACGCCCCTGCGAGGGGTCTTTTCTCTTTGCTACTTTCTCTTTGGACAAGCAAAGAGAAAGTAGGTTAAATCGCAAAGAAAAAGTAGTTAATAAAAATCTAAATTAAACGAGGAGAATTCTTTGATAACTTTCTAGTAAAAGAAAGTTAAAAAATTACAGTCGTTTCTTTCTTCTTCAACGCCGCGCCCAAAACACGTGTTGCCACTTCGCCGAGCGCATTTTTAATCAGCTGATTGTCCACGGCGTATTGACCGGTCACCTTAATCTCCTCGCGCGTCAAGTCGTCACGCGGATTGGGCATGCTGATTCCTCGATAGCGGCGGTGTCGGCTGATATTGAACCCGAAGAAAATTTTCACGGTGTCCCAGTCGCCGTCGTCGTCGTCGAGGTCGAAGGGCACGTAGCCGATAGTGATTGTGCCGCCGATTTGAATTCCAATGCCGGCGTGCAGTTCGACGAGATGATTTGTCGGCTTAGCGATGTCGATCTGAACGTCGCCGCTTAAAAACTCTGCCACGCCCGCGCAGATTCTCCCGTAGTGATTCGTCGGCTGCGCAAGCCCAATTTCGACGTTGCCCCATTGAACTTCAGCCACGCCCGCAAAAAGTCGCGGGAAATTTTTTTTATCGGCGGGCGTTTTAGGAATGGGGATATCGTCGTCGGTGTGGAGTTCGTCGTCGATTGTGCCGGAGCCGCTGTAGTCGATTTCGTGAATGGTGGCGGCTAATTTCAAGTGCGCGGGCTTTTCTGTCAATAAAAATTCCGTCGCGCTGTTCCACGTGGTCTCCGTGCAACCGCTCAACCACATGCGAATCCAGCCCGCCTCCGCCTCCGATAAATAAGTTTTTAAGTTCAAATTGTCGAGCAGAGCTTTCTCCAATACGGCGGGATTGAGCGGCAGATGTTTACGCGCTTTCAGTCCGAGCCGCGCACGCCGTTCCTCCAAGCTCAAATCGGGGCGCGGTTCCAATGAATATTTTAATTCCTCGTAGAGAATGCCCCAGTCTACGCCGTCGATGAAGCCTTGCCGGTGGAGCGTCGTGACGATTTGGCGCAGCGGGTCTAGCGTGCCGCCCAACGCCTTAAAAAATTGCCGTATGAATTTTGAGTTCTCGTAAACGGGGCTGATTCGCTTCAACGCCTTTTCCGCAAAATCGTACATGGCTACTCCTTTCTTTATCTAGAAAGGTACCAAAGAACCTTTCATCTTTAATTTTAATTTTTTTTTGTGTACTACTTTTTCTTTGCGTTTTAACTTACTTTTTCTTTGCTTGCCCAAAGAAAAAGTAACAAAAAGAAAAGGCACCTCGCGGGGGCGTTAGGTTTTCATCTTCACGCTAACCACTACCCGTGCTCTTCGTGCGTTGCTTGAAAACATCCATGTTTTCGCGCAACGCCACGGCCGCCGTCCTTGGCGGCCGCTGATTACGTTATTGTTATTGTTATTGTCCCTACACTAGGCATTTCGTCTTCCCCAAATTCTACGTTCGCCGTGCCGCCGTTCACTTTTAAATTCGTGAAGTCTACTAAACATTCAACGCGGCTCAATGCGCCCCACACGTCCTTATATTTCAATGTCGAATAAATATTTTCAGCGTCGGAGAGCGTCGTGAAATATTGCGTCAACGCCTCGCGGATTTTAGTCTTAGCCGTCGCCGCAGTGTAGCCCGTCGCCAAGGTCGCGCTCAACGAAACATCAATTTCAATCGCTCTCGGAGCCGCTACTTCCCACTTCACCACGCCAATCGGTGCCAGACGCTCCAAATCATTGTGACCCGTCCCGAAGATGTGCTCCTCGACTGCCGCGCATAAATCCTCGTTCGCGCCCACGCCGTTGGCGTCGCTTATCACAATTTTAACCGTGTTAATGCCGTCGTAAGTCGGAATGCAGTGCGCGTAGCCCACGCCGTCGACTTCCCGCGCCCAACGCTCATAATCTTTCCTGTTGCCTACGAAACTTGCGCCGCGCCCCGCATAAAAATCGTCTATCCGTTGTCGAAGTGAATCGTCGCTTTCCGCCGCCGTCCCGCCCGTGATTGCCTTTCCATTGCTTATCCACTCGATGCCTTTTATCGGCGTCTTCATGATTTTAATCGCGTCGGCGGGGATGTTGCCGCCCTTGCCCGCCTCGACCGCTCGCACGTGCAACGTATATTCGCCGGCCGCCGCGCAGATAAATTCCTCGTCCAAAGCAAAATCAATCGCAGCGGTGTCGCCGTCGCCCGGTACGCAGAAAATAAATCCGGCGGGAAAAGTTACAGCCTTAGTCGTTTTGACGGTGATATCGCCTGAGGCGGCAACTGCTCCGTGTCTTTTCAAGCCGATATCGGCGGCGTGATAATCGAGCCAGCGACCAGTCGCCCACATGTGAAAATTCATCTTCAACGCCAACGCCAGCCACAGTTGAATAAATTCGGCGCACTCAAGAGCACTCGGCGCGATAAAATCAAACGCAAAGCCGCCCTCGGTCTTGTCGTATTTATCGTTGACCTGCGCGAGCATATCCGCCAGAATTTTTTCGTAGGTCGTGCTTTGAATTTCTTCCGGCAATGTGAATTCCACGACACTCATAAAAAAAACCTCCATAACAAAGCCGTGCTAGAGGCCGCCAAGGACGGCGGCCGCCGCGCGCGAAAACATGGATGTTTTCCAGCGCGGCACGAGCGGCACGGGTAGAATCGCCCCTGCGAGGGGTCCTTTCTCTTTGCTACTTTCTCTTTGGACAAGCAAAGAGAAAGTAGTTAAAAAAAAAATCTAAATTAACGTGAATGGTTCTTTGAAAACTTTCTAGTTAAAGAAAGGCACTGTCACCCGTCTTTCCTCCCGATTTTTAAATTTTATGTCGAACGTCGCCAGCGCGTAATCTGCTTCTGCGCGGAACGAAAAATTTTTCACGCACTGAACTTGCCGATGGACGAGCAGAGCCTCCGAAATCGTGCGGATAACTTGCGCCCGCGCCCGTTCGATACTTTTTACTTGGGGCAAGCCGCGCAGTTCCACGCCGATTTTGTCCGAATAGCAAAGCCGCGAGAAACGTTCCGTCTGCGATACTTTCAAGCACCAATTTTCCAGCGTCGTCGACGGGTCTGCTTCAACCATGCGCCCTGCCTTGTCGAAGATAAATTCGCCCGTCAGCCAATCGAACGCCGGCGATATTTTTTTGAATTGCTCAACCTGCGCGGCGGCGTTTAGCGTCGGCAATTTTATTTCCGGATAAAGCATAAAAAATCCCCCTTCGGGTGATTTTTAGCTGGTAGCTGTTAGCTGTTAGCCGCCAGCTAAATTCTAACAGCTAGAAGCTAACAGCCAACAGCTGCGCGTAGCGCATCACGTCCAATCAGGTTCCGCCGTCAAATGTTCGGCGTTGTAAACGATATCCACTACGACAAATTCATTTTGAATAATCGCCACGAGCACTTTGTCGCCCGCCTTGAGCCGCCGCATTTTTTTAGGCAATTTAACTTTGTGGGAATGAGTGCCGGGCTCCGAAGCGTCGGGGTGAGAGTGCGAGCCGTCAACGTAAGTCTCCGTCAGCGGGACTCCCGGGTCGTAAAGCAGTTGGCGGCAGATAGAATAATCGGTCAGCGGAATGGGGCGCGGAAAAGAATTAATCGTAAGCGATAAGTCCGAATTGATAATGCCGAAGTCGAGCACGGGCGGCTTATCGGAAATTTTTTGAATCATGCCGGTTAAAGTATTCGTCAACGCGTTCGCGCCGCTGTTAAATTTTGGCGTATCCAATTAAACCGCCTCCGAATTTTCATCCGCCCAAGCCGTGTCGTAGCTGGTGCCGGCTTCCTGATTTTTCTCCTTGTCCTCGTCGAGCTCCACCGTCATTTTCGACTGCGCGGCATTGTGGCGAATCGCCTTGACGAAGAAATAACTTTCGCCGAGGGAATTTTTGACGCGGACGCGGTCGCCCTTCCTAAGAAATGGAATATCGGGTGCGTCGATAGAAGTTTTGCGTTCGACGCCGCGCTCGTCCAAAAGTTTTTTAGCGGCAGTCTCCGCCTCTTGCAAACTTTCCTTATCGCCGCGCTGATAAATTAATTGCCGAACGCCCAAATCGGTGCGCCCTTCAACAATCGCGTCAACATTGCGGTGACCTTCCTCGCGCTGCTTACCGACGACTTTAACTTTCGTGGCGAGTTTGGAGGCGTCGAAACTTTCCTTGACGCTGGATAAATTTTCGGCGATATCGAATTGGTAAATGGTTTCGTTGGTGCCGCGCGGAATAATTTCGAGGACGCCTTGATTGCTCCGTAAAAAATAAACGCCGCCGCCCTTCTCCTTTAAATCTTTTAGGACGTCGGCAATCATGTCGGCGAGATATCTGCCGCGATAAACTTTTTTGCCGTGTTTAACGTCGGTGATTTGAATGGTGTGAGGGACGCCGTGGTCGTCGAGAATTTTTTTGATAATGGAGCTGGAGCTGGCGTCCGGTGAAAAATAATAATCGTCCTGACTTTGACGGAGAGCTTGGGCTTCATCGGCGGCTTCGACGTTCAAAGAGAAATCGCCGTTGGATTCGGTCATCTCCAATTTGGAGACGTTGCCGCGCACGACTTCTTGGAAGCCGTCGCCGGAGTCCGCGCAGATGATAATGGGCGTGGCAATGGAAATATTTTTGGCGGCGTCGGTGGCGGCGATTTTGAAGGTAATTTTGGCGGCTAATTCTTTCTCGGCCTCCGACCAGCCGAGCGCGGTGACGATTTGGGATAAATCAATCTGCTCACTATCGCGCGTGACGGCGATAACGCGGTAAGAAATTTTAGAATGAGTAATCATAAGAACCTCCGATAAAACAACCGTACTTGAAGCCGTCATGGATGACGGCTTCGCCGCGCGCGAAAACATGGATGTTTTCCAGCGCGGCACGAGCGGCACGGGTAGAATCGCCCCTGCGAGGGGTCCTTTCTCTTTGCTACTTTCTCTTTGGACAAGCAAAGAGAAAGTAGTTAAAAAAAAAAATCTAAATTAACGTGAATGGTTCTTTGAAAACTTTCTTGAGTGAAGAAAGTTAAAAAATCACGTCGGTGATGGCGCCGGTGATTGCGCCCTCGATGTCCAAGCCGTAATTAGCCGCCACGTTCAAAACGTCGTTCAAGTTGCCCTTGCCCGTCAATATCCGCGCGATGTTGTAAATATTATTGACTTCGTTTAGTTGCTTGCCGAGCTGTGACTTCTGGCGCGGCGGTCGCGATTTTAATTCTTCCTTTTCCGCACGTGCAGCGTCAGCCTCCGCTACCGTCCGCGTGATTAAATCTTTCGCCGCTTCCAGCTCCAAATCGTATTTGAAATGCCCCAGCCGCCACGGTTCCAAGTTGAACGAGCGGATATAAACGTCCAAATCGAGCGGCGTCTGCGTTATCAGCAAGTGAACTTTCTGCCCGTCCGTTTTCCAACGCATTAAATCTTTGCCGACTTCCTCCGGCTTGTCCCACAGCGTCATATCCTTTAAAACGTCCTGCAGTAAAATCGCCGCGTCGAACAGATAGCCATGCCAGCTCACCCGCATTAGTCGTTCGCCCTTCGGATAGGAAATTTCGCCCAACTCCACGATGTTGAACGTGCGGAACTGCGCGGCGGTTTTTATGTCGACTGATTCGGGCGGCGCCAGTTGCAATTCCTCTTCCGTCTCCAAATTGGTCAGATAGACTTGCGCCCACGTCAGCGCGCCGACTGCCGCCTCGACCATGCCAACTTTTATCTGCCGCGCCAGCCCGCTCAATTTTCCGTCTTTTATGTCCTTGGCTAGGCTTTTTATTTCGCCGAACATGTCGCGCCTCCTTTCTAAAAAAAATGTTATAAGGAACTATAACGCTCTGTTGTTGAAGCTGGCACCGACCGCCGTTGACATCTGCGCGGCGAATTTATCAGCCAGTTCCTGCAGATTATCTTGAATCGTCTGCAGAACGTTATCGCCGCCGTTTATCGTGAAGTTCGCGTTCAAAGTCACGTTAACACCCGCGCCGCTTGAATTATCCACGGAAATATTTTGCGGAGTAGAATCGCCGAAAGTTTGCTGTAAAAGTTCGTTAGTCCGCGCAGGGTCGCTCAGCGGCAAAATTAATTCGGGACCTTTTTCGCCGACGACTGCCAGCTCCGGTTGAGTGATAAGCCCGCCCTCGGCGTGACCAGTTACCCGCGCGATGACGCCGCTGACAGTCGCGCTCACGCTGGAGCCGACGCTCGCGCCCGCCGCCGCTATCGAACTGATTATCCCGCTAATCGTGCCCGCCGCGCTCTCCCACGCGCCGATTATCCCGCCTATCACGCTCGTTAGTCCGCTGTAAATCGCGCTACCTGCCGCCGCCGCCGCTCCTCCAAGTCCGCTGAACACGCCCTCGAAAAAGCCCGGCAACTCACTCCACGCCGCGCAGATTGTTTCCTTAGCAGAGCTGAACGCGCTTTGAATTCCGTCCAACGCGCCAGTCGCCACGCTAGCCGCCGCCGCCATGCCCGCGCCGATTGTCTCACTTAGCCCGCTGAAAATTTCGCCCGCACTTTCCATTAACGCGCCAAATTTCTCCGCGACGCCCGCGCAGAATTCATCGAGCGCGGAAGTTTCCGGCGGGATAATTTCCGGCATGACAACTTGCCCTTCGGTGGCGAATTGCTCCGCCGTGGGCGTGCCCGCCTCTGCCCGGCTGAAAAAGTCGCCGCCGCTTTGCGCTAAATCGTTCGCCCGTTGCTGATAAAAATCGAACGCGCCGCCCGTCGCAAATTGATTCGTGAAGTCGGCGGTGCGCTGGTGTAGATTTTCAAGTTGGGCGCGGGCAACTTCACTTTCCGAGATAACCGCCGCCGTCGCCGTCGCCACGTCAGGCGTCCAATCGCGCCCAAAATGTTTAGGCTTCATCGTGGCGAAGTCAATTTTATAATCGTCGAAAGTCTTAGGTTTAGTGCCGAAAGAATAATCCGCCGGCTTAGGCGCGTGATAGCCGGGCAAATGTTTAGCGATGTCCTCGGTTTTAACGTCAGCGGTCTGCGGCTTCTGATTGTCCGCGCCTTCACGTCCGATAAATCTTCCGAGCGCGTCGCCAATCATGCCGCCGACGACGCCGCCAATGGCCGTGCCCATGGGGCCAGCAAGACTACCCAAGCCCGCGCCGATAGCCGCGCCGACCACAGAGCCAACCGCGCCGGTGTTCGTCTCCAATTCCGCCGCGCGGTTTTCTTTTATTATTTGAGCGCGTTCTTCGGGAGCCGCTTGAGCTAAACGTTCGGCATTTTGAGCACGAACCGCCATAACGTCCATTAGCCCGAAAATGCCCGCGAAAGCCGCGCCGCCCGCCGCCGCAGAACCCATACCGGCGAAACGTGACGGGGCAGGTGGTGGCGGAGGAGTGCCGCCGCGAATCCGTTCCTTTGTGCGATTGTAATTGTCGATTATCGAAGTGTTGCCGACTTTGCGCCCGCCAGAGCCGCCAGCTCCGCCAGCTCCACCAGCAACTTTGCCATTAACATTAACCACGCCCGCGCTGACGTTCATGGTGCCGACTTTCGCCGCCGAAGTGCCGCCCACGCTTGACGTGCCACTTTGCACGCCGCGCAGCACTCCGATTGCCTTTTGTGCCGTCCTAAAAATTTTAGTCAGACCAGCCATTAACGCGCCGCCCGCCAAAATACTCCCGATGCCGTCGAGTTCGAGGAATTTGCTTTTGAGCCGGTCAATCACGTCGCCGATTAATTTTCCGAAGTCGCCGATTTGAATTCCGTCGCTGAAAAGTTTATCCGCGCGATTAACCAGCTCCGTCAACGTGTTCACGAAGTCGCGCAAGCCCTCGCCGGCGGTGCCTTCCATTAAATTCTGTTGGAAGTTATCCCACGCGGAGCCAAGAATCGTAAACGAGCCGGCAAGGTTATCGAGCATGGTATTAGCCATGTCGGCGGCGGTGCCCTGCACGTTGTCCATTTTTGCCGCCATGTCGTCCCAATCGCCCAGCAACGTCGCTAGCACTTTACCCGCGTGTTCCGCGCCGCCTATCATCGAGCCCAGCTTCATTAAATCCGCGCTGCCGATTTTCCCGCCGTTTTTAATCGTCTGCTCTATGAAGGATTCCAATTTGCGGCGTGTCTGCGCGTGAATTTTTTCGCCGCTAATTTCCTCGGCGAAGTTCAAAAGCTCGTTGGGGTTTACGCCCTCTTTAACTTTGCGGCTCAAGTTGCGAATAATTTCGCCGGGGAGGAGCATGTCGCCGTTGTCGTCCTTGTAGGCGACGCCGAGCATACCCAGCGCACGTTCGGCGTTGGCGTTCATGCTGGCAATCCGGTTGAAAGTTTGCAATACGCCGGTGCCGGCGCGCGAACCTTTAAAGCCCGCGTTCGCCTGCAGCGCAATCATAATCATTGCGTCTTCGGTCGCCTGCATGCGCGTTTGAATGTCCTTGTCGCTGTACATCGCGCCGATACCCGCCGCCGCGTAGTTGAAGGCTTCGCCGGCTTGGAGGATGTCGGTGTTGCTGACCGCCTGCATTTTCGCCAGCATGTCTATAAAATGTTCCGCCGCGTTGACGGCATTGCCTTGCTTGTTTATGTAAGTTTCTTCGGGCTTGAGTTGGAAGGCCGTCATTGCGTCAGTAACAATATCCGAGGCGGGCTTTGTTTCAATGCCGCCCGCGCTCGCCAAGTTCAAAATATGCGGCGTGCCAGCCAAAATCTGTTGAGTACTCCAGCCAGCCAAAGCCATATATTCCTGCGCTTCGCCGACTTGTTGACGCGTCCAAGCAGTCGTCGCGCCCAAGTCCTTTGCTTGCTGAACTATCGCTTGCATTTCGGCGGAATTTTTATCGAGTTGGCGAATGGCCTGAACGCGTGACATCTGCTTTTCAAAATCGGCGTAGGCTTGAATTGCGTTGCTAACTCCGAAGCCGACGCCCGCCATACCGGCGACTGGAGCAAAGACTCCCGCGCCCATCATCGCGCCCGACATTAGCCCGCCCATGTTCCCCGCCATGTTCGTTTTGATGTTGTAGACGCGATTTGTCAGACGCATTAACGCGCTTTCAATCTTGCGAATGCCGCCGAGTGCGCCGTCCGCCAAGCCAAGAGATACGCGCCACGTGCCGCCGGCTATTTTTTTCAATAGGGAATTGATACGGTTGCCCGGCTCGGTGACGCGGTCGATTAGCGCAAGGGTCGCCATGTATTTTGATGTCGCGAAGCTTTTAAATCTATTGGAGAGCCGCGCAGCCGTCTTGTCCAGTTCCAGCAGTCCTTTCGCGATTGCTTTGACGGAGCCGGTGGCGCGGTCGTTCGTGTCGATTATGATTTGTATCGTCCTGTCAGCCATGGCCGCGCCTCCTTTCTTTCACAATAAAGGTACCAAAGAACTTGCCTCGTTTACTTTAATTTTTTTTTGTAAACTACTTTTTCTTTGCGTTTGAACCTACTTTTTCTTTGCTCACCCAAAGAAAAAGTAGCAAAAAGAAAGGGTGCCTCGCAGGGGCGTTACCGTCTCCCGTTCGTATGTCCGCGCTACCCGAAACCGTCAGTGCGTTGCTTGAAAACATCCCTGTTTTCGCGCAACGCCACGGCCGCCGTCCTTGGCGGCCGCATGTACGGTTTGTTATTTTCTATTTAATTCGCTAAGCTCGGCTAAAACGCTCTGCCTTACAAACGCGCGCTCGACTTTGGTCAGCTTGTTGTACTGCGCGGGCAACAAATTTCTTTTCGCGTAAATCAAATGGAGAAGTCTCAAGGAGCCGTCTCCGCCGTCAATAAGTTTTTTATCTGCTCGTCCAAACCGTCCTCACTGTAGCCGCTCAACTTCTCTATCTCCCGACCTAATCTGCTTTTTTCACCGGGCGTCAAGATTAAATTCACGGCGTCGACGCCGCTGATGACGTTCAACGCTGTCCATACTTCCCGCTGATTCCACAGCCGCTTTTTATCTTCCTCGACCGTCGCCTCGTATATCACTTGGCTTAGAAACCGCGCCTCGTCCAATTCCTCGTTGGGCTTGTTGCGGTTTTTTAAATTCTGCCGACGACACTTGCGCCAATCAGATTCTGTCAGCGGTCCGACTGTGAATGTAAATAATTTTTTCCCCTGCCGCACGATTTGGATTTCAGCGCGATTATTCTCCGGCTTGCGCAATTCCGCCGCCTCCAACAGTGCCGCGCAGATGTCTTTTTCTTCCATAATTTATCACTCCGAATAACTTAGCAGACTTTGCAACTCCGGTGCTTGGTTGCACGCTAATTGAACGCTCCGCTTGATGATGTCGCCGATTGAAAGATTGTGTAAGTCCCAATTGCCGGTCGGAATGCACGAGCGGAACACGATAACTTCCTCGCTTCCGTCGTAGCCGTTGAGCGTGGATTTTAAATTCCAACTGGGCGCGTGGCGTCCGTGCGTGAAGAAATCGAGCACCTCTTTAACGAAGCGGTCACTTTCGACGACGCAATTTGTCAGCGTGATAGAAATGCTGTAGCCGGTGAGGAAGCTGGCTTGCAACGGGGAGCCGATTGGCTGATAGTTGGCGTTGTTGAAGGTGACTTGCGCTTGGAAGGTGTCGGCGGTGCTGAGGAGCGTGCCGTCCTCGTCGTGCAGGGCGCAATCCTTGCCGCTTAGCACGTGGCGCACGTCCTTATCGTAAATCGCACGCGGATTGAATGGCGTTTGCATTTTTTATTCCTCCTAAACTTAATCGCTCGCTAAACGACGCGCGTAGCTAAATCTGTAAGTCAGATAAAGTTTCTCCAAAGAATCAATGTCGTCGATTTCAAGGACGAACCAAGCCGAATCGCCCGCCGGCGTGTAGCGCGAATCGAGCGCGGCGTAACTTCCCACGAACAATTTGCCCTCGCCAATCATCTCGTTAATAATGCCCTGCATCGCCGCAAGAATCGTGGAGCGTCCGTTGCTGTCGTTGTTTAGGCGGGCAACGTATTTATCGCACGTGCGGTTGACGCGGCTCATCAGCTCAAAGCGGCACTTCACGCGGCGAATTTTCTTCCAGCCGTCGTCGTGGTTAGAATCGGGCGTTATCAGCGTGGTAATCGCGCTGTCGATTATGACTTGGTCGTCGTCGTTCAAACACAGAGCCAAACAGCCGCTATTAATCGCGCGGATAAGTTCGGCATTGGTGAGCGGCTCGATTAATTCGGTGGCGTTATCGATAACCAAATGCGCCAGCGATGTATTTGTTTCGCAACCGGCAATCATTCCGGCTAAACGCGCCGCACCCAAGTAGCCGTCGTAAATCGTGCCGTCGAGACCTTTCCAGCCGTTCAACAAGAAGACGACCAGCGGGCTGTTAATCGACTTCGCCATCTGCATGCGGTCGGCTAAAGATTCCGTCGGCGTCGAAAGTCCAGCCAATACCGCTATTCCTAACCTGCCGCCCTCGTAACAAGTTTTAGCGTATTGAATCATCAGCTGGCGGAAATTGTCCGTGTCGCGGTCGCAGACAAGCGCGTTCCAATTAAAGCGGTCGAGTGCCTCCGTCGCCTTCGTGTAGCCTTCAATGCTCGTGACAGGGTCAACGCCGCCCGTCATCGTCTTCGCTTGAGTTATCAAGCCCAATGTGCCGCCCGTGCCCAACTTCTGCCCGATGAAATTTTTATTATTCGACAACGCCTCAACGATTTTTGCCGCCTCGTCGCCGCCCGATTCAAATTCCACCGTCTCAAAAATATTATCGCCCTCGGAGAAAATTAATTGGTGAATGGAGCTGTCGAGTAAATTTGGGCGGATAGTCACATCGAAGGTGCGATTGCCCACGTGCCGCGCAGATATTTTCAGAGCGTCGGCGGGCGTGTCGGCGGTGTTCTTCAAGGTAACTGTGGCGGCGGTCGCGGAATCCGTGTTGTTCACGCGGTAGGCGCGAATCATCTGCGCCCCGCCGATAAATATTTCGCGCAGGAACGCCGCGCCCGTCCCGTACAGTTCATCTAAGCTGTTGATTTGGTCGACGGTCAGCTCAACCACTTTGTCGGCTTCGCCCCAGTTGCTGCTGAATATCGCCGCGCACACGCCGTTTATCGCGCCAACCGCCGTGATTCCTACTGCTTCCGTCCTAAAGTATGTGCCGGGGCGTTCCTTCTGTTGCCCCAATAAAAATGTCCCTGCCATGTTCTCACCTACTCTTTAGAAATTTTGCCACTATCGACTTCGCCTCGGCCAGCGTGAATTTTTCCCGTCCGGTTCGCTTCAACGCCGCCGCGACTGCCCAAGGTGCCGTGTTGAATTGTTCGTAG
>JAFXNB010000144.1 GCA_017529935.1 Selenomonadaceae bacterium | reverse complement strand
GTTTATCCCATTTGCGTTTTCGCATGTTGACGAACAAAGGCGCGATAACGTCCCATTGCTCGTCCGTTAAGTCTGTTTCGTATTTTTTTCTCATAATGTATCTACTATATCACTATTCAATTTTTATGAACACCTGTTCTTAAAATAAAAATTCTTTGCCGCGCAGAAAATTTCCTGCACAAAAAGCTTGCCCATTTGATTTTTTGCGCGTATAATGTCAAAATATCAAGAAGAGGTGATAAACCATGCTGAACAACAAAGCAGACACGATTGAAGAATATATCCTTAAGCGTCTAAGGCAAAACGCAGACAAGCAAATTGAACTGCGGCGCACAGCACTTGCTGATGAAATGAGTTGTGCGCCGTCGCAGATAAGTTACGTTTTAAGTACGCGCTTCACGACGGCAAGGGGCTTTATCGTCGAATCGCGGCGCGGCTTGGGCGGCTATATTCGCATTGCGCTAATGCCCGAAGAACTCGACCAAAAGCAACTGCTATATCGCGACATGCTCGGAGAAATCGACGAGAAAACTCCCTTCGACGAGATAAAATCAATGCTCGAATTCCTTTTGGAGAACAAATTAATCACGCGGCGCGAAGCCGAACTTATCGCGCAAATGTCGGCGAATCTCTACAAATCGGAGGCGGCTGGCGAACTCGACGCGGCGGAGCGAACAAGATTAATCCGTTCAATCTTCGTGACGCTGGCAAAGATAACCTGATACGCTAAAAAATTTTTTCCAACAAAAAAGCTCCCGTCAATGCGGCGGGAGTTTTTCTTTTGGAGCGGAAATTATTTTTCGCTGTTTAGGGAAGTGCTGAGCGGCACAAGAATTTTTTCGTCGTAACATTTAAATGCGTCGTCGACAAGTTTTTTATCGGGCTTGGGAGTAATCGCGCTGACAACCGGCACGATGATTAATCCGGCGAGCATGGCGATTGCGCCCGCGTTAATTGGCGACTGCAAAATCGCGGGGAAGGCGGGACGAATTAACATGTTCGCCGCCATTAACACGCTTGCAAAGATGAAGCACGTCCAGCAAGCGGCATTTGAAACCCACTTCGAGTAAAGCGAATACATGAACGGAGCCAGAAACGCGCCCGCCATTGCGCCCCAAGATATGCCCATCAACTGCGCGATGAAGTTCACCGAGCTTTTATATTGAACGAGAGCCAACACCGCCGAAATTGCGATAAACACCACGACTAAAATTCTTATCAGCAAAACTTGCCGCGGTTCGCTCATATTTTTTGCAAAGTTGTCGCGGATTAAATCAAGCGTCAAAGTCGACGCCGAAACGATTACCAACGACGATAATGTTGACATTGACGCGGATAAAACTAAAATGACAACGAGCGCAATCATTCCCTCCGATAGACCGCTTAGCATTGTCGGGACGACGGAATCGAAGCCGTTAGCTTTGATGTCGATTTGGTCGGAAAATAATCTGCCGAAGCCGCCCAGAAAATAACAGCCGCCCGCCACCACAAACGCAAACAGCGTCGAAATGACTGTGCCCTTTTGAATCGCCTGTTCGTTCTTGATAGCGTAAAATTTTTGAACCATCTGCGGCAAGCCCCACGTGCCCAGCGAAGTCAGAATCACGACGAACAGCAAATTCAGCGGGTCGGTGCCGAAGAACGACGCAAAAATTCCTGGCGTCGAGGAAACTTTATCGTCAGTGATTCGTGCCAAGCCGTCGAGCGCGTTTACAAAGCCGCCCTTCGTCTCCAGCACGGCGTAAATCACTGCGGAAATTCCAACGAGCATGACGACTCCTTGAATAAAATCGTTAATCGCCGTCGCCATGTAGCCGCCCGCAATGACGTAAACCGCCGTGAGCACCGCCATCAGCAGAATACAAACGGAATAGTCAATGCTGAACGCCATGCCGAAAAGTCGCGAAAGCCCGTTGTAAAGGCTGGCGGTGTAGGGTATCATAAAAATAAAAATTATAATCGCCGCGCCAATTTTCAGTGACGGTGAGCCGAAACGCTTTTCAAAAAATTGCGGCATGGTCGCCGTGTCGAGGTGGCGTGTCATGATGCGCGTCCTTCTGCCGAGAATAAACCACGCCATGAGCGAACCGATTAGCGCGTTGCCAATGCCCGCCCACGTCGCCGCAATGCCGTATTTCCAGCCAAATTGCCCCGCGTAGCCGACAAAAACGACTGCAGAGAAATAACTTGTGCCGTAAGCAAAAGCCGTAAGCCACGGACCGACATTTCGACCGCCCAAAACGAATCCATCAACGTCTGTGGCGTGTTTTCGGCAGTAAAGACCGATACCAATCAAAACTGCGAAGTACAAAACGAGTAAAACAACTTTCATACAAAAAACCTCCAAAAAAACTTAAAAGGAGTGACCCGCAATGATAATCGACATGCACACGCACATTTTCCCAGAAAAAATATCTGCTGAGGTTTTGGAAAAGCTAAGTATCGTAAGTCACAGCAAATATTTCAGTGACGGTACGTTAAACGGCTTAAAAAGTTCAATGGACGCCGCGCAGATAAATTTTTCGGTGATTTTGCCGGTAGCGACGAGTTCACGGCAGGTCGAAAAGATAAATTCCAGCTCCGCCGCGTTGAATGAGAAGAATTTTGGCGAAGGAATCATATCATTTGGCTGTATTCACCCCGATTACACGAATTATCGAGAAGAATTGAGCCGCGTGAAAAATCGCGGGCTAAAGGGTATCAAAATCCACCCCGTTTATCAAGGTACAAATCTTGACGACGTAAAATTTCTGCGAATCATCGACCGCGCCGCCGAACTCGGATTAATTGTCGTCACGCACGCCGGACTTGATATAGGTTTTACTGGAGTTGTTCGTTGCAGTCCACAAATGGCAAAAAAAGTCGTCGATGAGGTCGGGGACTTTAAATTTGTCCTTGCGCACATGGGCGGCTGGAAAAATTGGAACGACGTTTTAAAAATTTTGGGCGGCACGAAAGTTTATCTCGACACGTCATTTTCGACGGGAGAAATTATTCCGCGCAGAGATTTTCATTGGGCGGCGGAGGAGCTGAAACTTTTGGACGCCGCGCAGTTCATGGAGTTTGTAAAAGTATTCGGCGCGGAAAAAATTTTATTCGGGACGGATAGCCCGTGGACTTCGCCGAAAACTTCGATTGACTTTATAAAAAATCTGCCGCTTGCCGACGACGCCAAAAATAAAATTCTTGGGAACAATGCCCAACGTTTGTTGAAAGTTTAAATGTTACAAAGTTTTTTCATTAAGGTATGCTAAACTTGCACAGCTTACGTAGAAATTTTTTTCACGGGGGGAAAGCATATGTTTGAATTCGACGAGAACACGTTGGATCAGTTCGCGAAGATAAAAGTAATAGGCATCGGCGGCGGCGGCTCGAATGCCGTAAACAGAATGATTGAATCGGGCTTAGAGGGCGTGGAATTCATTGCAGTAAACACAGATTCTCAAGCGTTGCTGATGAGCAAATCGCCCAAAAGAATGCAAATCGGAGAGAAACTGACACGCGGATTGGGTTGCGGTGCTCGTCCCGATATTGGCGAACGCGCCGCGCAGGAAAGTCGCAATGATATTTTGGAAGCTCTGCGCGGTTCGGACATGGTGTTTATAACGGCTGGCATGGGCGGCGGCACGGGAACTGGCGCGGCTCCGGTTGTGGCGGAATGTGCTCGCGAAGTCAACGCGCTGACAGTTGCAGTTGTCACCCGTCCTTTTGGCTTTGAAGGTCCCAAACGCAGAAGAAATGCCGACTTGGGCATTGAAAAGCTAAAGAGAAATGTCGACGCGATTATCACAATCCCCAACGACAGACTGCTACAAGTCGTCGACAAGAAAACTCCGATGACTAAAGCGTTTGCTATCGCCGATGATATTTTGCGGCAGGGTGTCAAAGGCATTTCCGATTTAATCGCGGTGCCGGGGCTTGTCAATCTGGATTTCGCGGACGTTAAATCAATCATGAGCAATGCCGGCTCCGCGCTTATGGGTATCGGCGAGGCTTCGGGCGAAAATGCCACCGTTGACGCGGTTAAGGCGGCGATTGATTCTCCGTTGCTTGAAACGAGTTTGCAAGGCGCGCGCGGTGTCCTGTTAAATATTATGGGCGCGACGGATTCGCTGTCGATGTTGGAAATCAACGAGGCTTCGACGACCGTGCAAGAGGCAGCGCACCCCGAAGCGGAAATTATTTGGGGCGTCAGCGTCGACGAATCACTTGGCGATAAAGTTTCTGTCACGGTCATTGCCACGCGCTTTGGCGACGAGGAAGCCGAACCCGCCGAGCCTGCTCCCCCTCCGACTAAAAAAATTAATCAGCCGCCCACTCGCTCCAATCAACAACAATTTAATCAGCAGCAATTCAATCAACAGCAATTCAATCAGCAACAATTTAATCAGCAACAGTTCAATCAACAGCCGTTTAATCAGCAAGAGCCGCCGCCCTATAATCGTCCCGCTCAGCCCAAGCAGGAAACTCCAAATGATTCACGCAATTCCTTCCAAAACATAATTCCCGACTTTTTCAACAGACGCAACAGGAGATAAATTTTCGACGGAGGATTGATTGACGTGCTTGGAAACAATCTGGACAATCGTTTTGTGAAAGTTAAAGTTGTCGGCGTCAACACCGTCTGCAAGGAAAAACTTTCGGGCGGTCTTGCCGCGCTGAATTGCATGTTGGAAAAAAATTTGCCCGGC
>JAFXNB010000143.1 GCA_017529935.1 Selenomonadaceae bacterium | reverse complement strand
TTAATTGCGTCCGCCGCCAACATCTCCGAATCGGCGGAAAATTTCGTGTGCATGTGTGAATCGAAAATCATTTCCAAAACCCCATTTCGCTAATCGTACACTCTGCAATGCGGATTAAAATTTTTCACCACGTCAGCCAAGTGTACGCGCTAAAAATTGTCAGCAAAAGAATTTCGCCGAGCAAGACGGACTTTAAAGTTTTAAGTAAATCCGCCTTGAAGTAGTCGATTGTGACGATTAAACAGACGTGCGTTGGAGTGAGCATTTGACCCGCCACGCCGAACGCCATTGCCACGCCCGCCAAATTCAAATCGCCCGTGCCCATTGCCGCGACGATCGGCATGACAATCGCCACGTGCCCTTGACTCATGCCCGTTAAAATTCCGATAATCAGCGACACGCAAGCGATTATCACGGGGATTGGCAACGGCGAGGCTTGGAACGCCGCGACGATTTCTCCTAAAACTTCCGTCACGGAGAGAATTTGGATAAAGTACAAAATGCAGCAAATGTTGAGCGTCATTTTCCAATCGAACGCGCCGAGGAAAATTTCTTTTACGCCGACGCGCCGCCCGACCGCCGCCAATACGACGACCCACGCCGCCACGACTGCGCCCGTTGCGATTGACGCGTTGAGCTTGAAGAAGACCACGACCATAAAAACCGCCGCCACCGGCAACAACGCCAGCAATAAGCCGTTGCGCTCGTGGCGAATCTCCGCCGCCGTCTCCGAAATTTTTTTCGTGGCGGGAATTTTTATCGGGCGAATCAGAATCAGCCAGCCGACCGCGATTGCCAAGACCGTCACCCAGCACAAATGGCTGATGAATTCGCCGAACGTTACGCCCGCGATTGAGCACGCCATAATCATGCCGGGGATTATCGGGCTGGAAAACTCGAACAGGTGCCGGAACCAAAAATTTATCGCGGCTTTGTGTTCGGGCGACAGTTTTAAATTCGCGGCTAGCTCCTCGACAATCGGCGCGGAAAATCTCGCTCCGCCCACGCTCGGCAACAAGCCCAAGAACGCCGGCATTGCCGCCAACAAAATTTTCACGTCGGAACACATGCGCCGCAACGCTTTAACCATGTCCGTCAGCGAACCGCTCAAGCGCAATTCGATTTCCAAGCACATCACGAAATACAGCGCAAAGATTATATCGTAAGTCCTCGACAGCGTGAACGTCTCGTAGAAAGCTTGCGCTAAAGAAATGGGGCTTGCTGAACGAATCAGCCAGATAAACAAGCCGCTCGCCAACATGCACAAGCCGATTGGAATTTTGAAGCGCAACAGCACGATGATTATCGCCAGCGCGATTGCCAAGAGTAAAAATATATTCAAGCTCAAAACTTCCTTAAAAATTCTTCGCGCCAATTTTATCAAAAATTTTTTTGCGGTCAACAAAAAAAGACGCCAACATTTTTGCGTTGACGCCGAAAATTTTTATCGCACGGAATTATTTTTGTTCGTCGAGGAGTTCAAGTCTGCCGCTTCTGGGGTGGAACATCAGCCCGTGAACTTTAACGTCTTTGGGGATAAGCGGATTTTCGCGCAGTTGGCTGACGACTTTCATGACGTTTTCTTCGGGCTTTTGGAAACTGTCCGTCCACTCGATTAATTCTTTCTCGACCATTTTAATTGCATCGGGCGCAATGCCGCGTTCCAACATGCCGCTTGTCAAGCTTTTGGAAGTCGTCTTCGCCATGCCGCATTCGTGGTGACCAATAATCGCGATTTCTTTGACGCCAAGCTCGTAAATGCAAACGAGCAGGCTGCGCACCGTGGTATCGAAGACGCCGTTCAGGCAGTTGCCGACGGTTTTGATAATCTTCGCGTCGCCGCGCTTGATTCCGAGGCACGGCTCAAGGAAGTTGACGAGGCGCGTATCCATGCACGTGACGATTGCCAAATGTTTCTTCGGGAGCTTGCTGTCGTGGTGGTCTTCGTGCTCGTAGGCTTTGTACTCTTCGGGCAGATTCGCGCAGAACTTTTCGTTAGTCTGGAGAATTTCTTCCATCAATGACATTTACATTACCTCCAACAAAAAATTTTTTATCGCCGCCATTTTATACCCGCCGTTTCAATTAATCAAGAATAAATTATCCAAATCGCTTCCTGCGTGCAAAGAATTTTGTAGCCTTTCTGCGCGGCTGTCAATGGCTTTACATTTTATGCCGTTAGAATTCATACTTTACTTAAACGTTTGTAAACACTTCCTCTAACAGCGGAATTTCGACGTAAGTTTCACGAGCAAAATATTCCGCAAGTTCGTCAAGGTAGATAATTTGGGGAGAATGTTCAAAGATTTGTTTTGGCTTGAGAAACTTTATTTTCGTTCCAAGTAGTGGCTGAAGTTTCCAATCGTCAGCGCGGGGAAAATTTTTTTGAGTTCGCGCAGAAAGTTTTTCGTGCCGAGGAAATTTCTATCGTCGGGCATGACGGCAAAGAATTCGTCGGGGTCATAATTTAAATTGCGGATTTGAATCATCTGCACGGGCAATTCTTCCAAAAATTTTTTCCACGCGGCAAGCTCCGATTCTCTGTCGTTAAAGCCCGGCATGTACAGCATATTCAGCGAAACGTGAACATTTTTATCGAGCGCGTAGCGTATAGAATTTTTAACGGCGTCGAGAGTATAGCCGGCGCGATAGTAGCGTTGATAATTTTCGGCGTTCGCGCTGATAATCGAGACGCGCATCGAATCCAAGCCTGCGTCGACGATTTTTTTTATTCCCGCCGTGTAGCCCGCGTTCGTGTTGATGTTGATTTGCCCGCGTGAAGTCGTCAACCGAATTTTTTTTATCGCCGCAGAAATATTTTCCGCCTGCAAGCTCGGTTCGCCCTCGCAGCCCTGCCCAAAGCTGATAATTCCCTCCGCCGCGTGATTCAAATGATAAATTCCAACGTTGGCAATTTCATCAACGGTCGGCTTAAAAGTTATGCGGCTCTGCGGACTCGGACAGCACTCCGAACTTTGCAGGGAAATACAGCCCAGACAATTTGCGTTGCATTTCGGCGAAGTGGGCACGCCGCACTCCCAACGCCGATAAAATAAATTCTGCGCGGTCAAACAATGCCACTCCAGCGAACACTTTGCCACTTGCGCGACAATTCTATTGTCCGGAAAATCCTTCTTGACGCGCCGAATAAACTTTTTAAGTTTCGGCGTGTTGTAGTGTTCGGGATTCCATTTGTGATTTTCGTCAGTGTAGAGCGCGGCGGCGTGCAGTTCATCTTTGTACAGGACAACGGCGGTGTAACCATACAGCGGCAGAATTTGCGCGTTCGGAGCTTTCTTGAAGGCGGGCAAGTGCGTCCGCGTAAATCCTTGCGGCAAAATCGCCGAGACTGCCCGACCTTTTAGCGTGACGAATTCTCCGCGACTGAATCCAATCGCCCGCCGCTGTGGCAGGAACATTAAATCGGCTGATTCGGGCAACTTGATTAAATCTTCGGGCTTGAGCTTGAAAAATTTTTCGCCGACGCGACCGACGCCCTCCGCTTCCGGCACATCAAAAATTTCGCCGCGTTCGTCAGCTATCAACGCTGTTATCCGATTGTTCATGAGCTTTAACCTTTCGCGGATTGAATTTATTCATGGCGTTATTAATCCCCTCGCTGAAAATGCACAGCACGGCGGGCACGAGTTCATCAAGTGCGGCGGAAATTTTATCGGCGTCCTCCTGCGTGAACGGGCTAAGCACGTGATGATTAACCGTCCAATTTTCAGGCGGACGACCGACGCCGATTCGTACGCGCGGAAAATTTTGCGTTCCGAGTAGCTGAATAATCGATTCAACGCCGCGATGACCGCCGCTTGAACCTTTCGGGCGCAGGCGAATCATTCCGAGCGGCAAGTCCATATCATCATGCGCGACGATTAAATCCGCCGCGTTGATTTTATAAAAATTCACGATTGGCGCAACCGCCTCGCCGCTTAAGTTCATAAAAGTTTGCGGCTTGACGATTAAAATTTTTTCGCCGTCTAAAAAACTTTCCGCGACCAGCGCATTAAATTTTTCGCGCCAATCGGTAGCAGAAATTTTCGCGGCGAGTTTATCAGCCAGCATGAAGCCGACGTTGTGTTTAGTCGCGGCGTATTCGGGCGTGGGATTGCCAAGTCCGACAAAAATTTTCATAGTTTATCCTCCAAGAACGCAAAGACTTTATCGAAATACACGGCGGGATTTTTACTTTTTGCGTCAGCGTGACCTGCGCCCTCCACGACGAATTTTTCTTTGGGCGCAGTCGCCTTGTCGAAAAGTTTGCCGAGCATTTCAAAGGGGACAAGCCCGTCGGCGTCGCCGTGAATAAAAAGTATCGGCACGGTGATTTTGTCGACGACTTCAAGCGGCGCGGCGTCAGAAATTTTCACGCCGGTTTTGAGTTTGCAAACGATGTTCGCGCAGGGCATGGCGGGATATTCCGGCAAGCCGAAAATTTTTTCAAGTTGCGCGGAGAACATTTCGTAAGCGGAAGTGTAGCCGCAATCCTCCACGACGGCGCATAAATTTTTCGGCTCAAGGGCGGCAGTCATCATGACGGTTGCCGCGCCCATTGAAACGCCGTGCAAAATAATTTTAGCGTCGGGCGGAAGTTTCCCTGCCCAATCGAAAACGTCGCGGCTTTCCAACGCGCCCATCGTGATGAATTCGCCTTGACTAAGACCCGCCGCCCGCAAATCGGGAACCAAAACATTCCAGCCGCGCTTTAAATATTCTTCGGCGTAATCGTAAGCGTAAGTTCCGTCGCGCCCGTAGCCGTGAACCAAAATTGCCCAGCGATTTGAATTTTCGGCGGGAGAAAATTTTTTCGCGTGGAGTGTCAGCCCGTCGAAACTTTCAAGCGTCCAATCTTCGGCGGGGAAATTCGGCATGGGCGGAGCTTTCAAAGTCGGGTCGGCAATGTTAGCGCAAGCTTGCGGCGGCGATAAATCTTCTCCGCGCTTCAAGGCAAAGTCGACGAAATAATTTCCGATAAAATATCCCGCGCCGAGCAAAATTATCACGGCGGCGATTAAAATTTTCTTCATGATAACCTCCATAAAAGTTAAAGGCGGAAGCTTTTGACTCCCGCCTGGAATTTGCAATATTGGTCGGGTTGACAGGATTTGAACCTGCGACCCCCGCGTCCCGAACACGGTGCTCTACCAAACTGAGCCACAACCCGTAAAACATGCGCAATTATAACAGGCACGTCCTAAAATTGCAAGCCTACGCCGCTAAAATTTTCCACAAATCGCCGATTAGATCGTTGATGCGCGAAAAATAATTCGCCTCCTGCGCCAGAGAATTTATCTTGCGCTCGAATTCGTCGGCAGTCAAAGCGGCGGGGAAAACTTTTTCGTCAAGCGTGCGCGAATAATTTGCCAGTGCGTTGTAGTGGATATTGTAGCGGTTTTCGTACAGGACGTGCACCAAATATTTGCAAAGCCCCGCCTGCAACGGCGTGAACGTGTCGAAATTTAAATTCGCCCGCCGCTCGACTTCGTTAAGATTGTAGCCCGCCCAATTCTTCAACGCGTCGACGTTGCGGAAATTTTCTTCGTGCTCCAGCTCGGCAATCGCCTTAATCGAAATCGCGCGCATGACTTCCACGAACGGCAGATTAAAAAAATTTTTTGCCGCCTCGTCACAAAGTTCGCGCTCTCTGCCCGTCAAGTCGCCGCAAGGATTGTACTCTTTGTTCCGCAAATTTTTCATACGTTAATCCCTCGTTTCGTAAATTTCGTTTAGAAGTTTCTCCTGCTTTTCTTTGCTTTTTCGTTGGAACGAACGGCTCGCGAAAATAGTCGGCATTGACGCACCGATTGCTATTGCCAAAATTATCAAAAGTGCATTGACGCTGATTTGAATTGCCTCCACAAGATTTTCGGGGGAAAGCAGGTGGATATTGATTGCCGCGAACAGCGAATAATAAATCATCACGCCTGGAACGAGCGGAATGACTGCCGGCACGACCAAGACCAGTGACGGTGTATGGAGCCAATGTATCGCCTTTACCGCAAGGACGCTGACTAAAGTTGCGCCCGCCAAAGTTCCGACAGCCGAACTCATGCCCAGTTCAAAGGTGAGGAAATTTCTCGTGCAGACGCAAATTGCTCCGCCCAATGCCGCCGCAATTAACACTCGTTTAGGCAGATTAAAAAAGACCGCGAAACTTGCCGCGCCGATAGCTCCCGCCGCCGCGAACAGCAGATAATTGCTTTCCGGCAAAGTCGGCAAACCCTCGAACACATTAAAATCAGACATGGCGATAGCGAGGACAATTCCGAAAGACGTTGCGCCGACGATTATCAACGTGTGTAAAATTCGCGCCGCGCCGCTAATTAAATACGTGTTGAGCATGTCGCTGAACGCATTGATTATCGGAATGCCCGGCACCAAAAATAACGAGGCGGCTATCATCGGGTGCCAAGGCGTGGCGGTCGGCAAATAGTGCATAAGGTCAGCGACGCTAAGAGCCACAAACGCCGCAAACGTCATTGAAACGTAAGGATTAAATCCGAATCGTTCGACGCATTGCATTTGAACGATCTTGCCGATAATCGCGCTTATCGCCGTGTAAATCGCCGCGTTGAAGTCGCAACCGAACAGCGTACAAAACGAACCGCAACCGGAGCCCGCCGCCAAAATCGACAACCAATGAGGATAGCGCGGACGTTTGCTGATGGCTTCGAGTTCGCCTTTGAATTCGTCGAGCGTGTAATGTTCGCGAAGTGCCCGCCACGTCAGCCGGCTGATCGAAGAAATTATCTGCATGTTGACCGCGCGCTTGGGACATTTCCTAAACGACGTGTGCGAGTGGTGCTCGTCGCTGATGTTTAGCATGAGCGTCGTGAACATTATGTGCAGATGAAATTTTTCGGCGGGAATGCCCATGTAAGCGGCGACCCTTTGCATGTCGCGGACGGTTTGGGCGGTGTCGGCTCCGTTCTCCATTAGCAGTTGCCCGACAGTCAAAATAAGTTCTGTCTTCTGCCCGATTTCGGAGAACGCCTCGCGCAGCAGTTCCCGCTGCTCCGTGTAATATGTTTTGAAGTCGTCGTCTTTCATAACAAAATCCCCCTCCGCGTCGATTATATCACACGGAAGGGGATTTTTATTAGCCGCAAAAAATTTTTAAACCGATATTATTTTCTAAGCGCGACGTTCATTGACTCGATAACTTCCGAATCTTTAAGCGTTGAAGTCAAAATTTCGTGGGCGGCGCGGTCGAAGTTGCAAAGCGCGGAGTAAAGGCAATATTTGCAGGCGTCCTCTTCGGCGGAGAATTTGGCGGGCTTGACTTCAATGCAACCGCTCAAAATTTTTTCGGCAGTCTCGTCTAAAATTTTTTCCGCGTAATCGATAATCGTTTGGAAATCTGCGCGGCTCACAAGATTTTTTTTAGCTAAGTCAACAAAATCGCCCGTGCTGTCGACGGCGTTTTTAATTTCGTCGTCAACGCGAATCAGCCCGTGCATTTTCAATTCCTTGCTGCCGTCTTCAGTCGCCTCGGAGTCGTTTCTGCCCTTGCCGCTCAAAATTTTCAGCAAGCAGTAAAGCATCGCGCCCTCCTCGCGCCCGCCGATTTCCGCAAGATTTTTCGCCGCGCTAAGGTAAATGACAAGTTGCAAGCTCAAGCCGTAGAAAATTTTCTGCAAGCTTAGAGTCGCCTTGCCGGTCTTGTAGTCGATAATCAGAAAATATTTGCCGTCGTCGCTTAGGTCGATTCTATCAATGCGCCCGACCAAATCAATTTTCACGTCGCCGATTGTGCGCGTCGTGTCGGATTCGTTAAAGTTGGTCTCGAAAATTTGCGGGTGGAATTCGCTGACTTTATCCAACTCGATTAATCGCGTCAAAGATTCGACGGCAACTTTTTTAATCCGTTCGCGGCGGTGCTCCAAAGTTTTCGTGCTGAGCAAAATTTTATTGTGCAGGTGCGGCGTCAGCTCGTTGATAATTTTTTCGACGCGCCCAGCTAATTCAACGTTGCCGACCGAAGCCCACGCGCGGTTTTCCCTTTTTAAATCGCGACCAAAGCGGCTCATGACGGCGTGCAAAATGTTCCCGATGTCAGGCACTTGAACTTTGTATTCGACGCGCTCCTTAAGGTTTAGCCCTTCGCCAGCGAAAAATTTAAACGGGCATTCGTTGAAACTTTCAAAGCGTGTGACGGTGGCGCGGATTTTTTTATTTGGCGCGTAGAGTTTTTTAGCCGTCTCCGCCGATAAAGTTTTCTCGCCCGCCGCAAAAATTTTTCCGCCCAAATTTTCCAACACGTCAAGTTCAACTTTTTGCGTCGCCAGCGGAAAGATCGTCCGGATTTTTTTTAGCAGGGACGACGCGGAAATTTTTTTGCCCTCGGCGTCGGCTATCGAGTAGCTCAAATATAAAAGTTCGCGCGCCTCCGTCAGCCCGCGATAAATTAAAAATTTTTCCGCCAAAGCCTGTTCGCGTCCGCCTTGCGAAATTTCAACGCCCGATTCGTTCAGCCGCAATCTGTCCGCGTCGTTTAGCAAATTTTTTTCGGCGACTTTGCGCGGGAAATTTTCCTCGTCGAAACCCAGCACGAATATCGCCCGCGAATTTTGCAACGAATTCTGTTCAAATTGCGCGACTGTCACCTCGTCAAGCCCCGGCGGTATCAGCGACATTTCCAGCGCGTCCAGCCCCTCGCCGATTATCGATTCAAACTCCGCCCGCGCGATTATTTCCTCGCCCAATGCGTCAACGATTTGCTCCAATAAATTTATCACGTCGTCCCAAATTTTTAAATGTTCCCGCGACAGTGCAAGGTTGCCGCGCAGTTCTTCCGCTTGCGACCAGTCCAAAAGTTTTTCGTATACGTTCAAATTCTCAAGCAACTTGAACAATGCCGTTGTCAGCGCGACGACTTCATTGCCCGAAGCTTTCACGCGCTCGGAGAATTTTATCAGCGGCGCAGAAACTTTTTGGCGGATTGCGTTGACTTTTTCCAAGTATTCAAGCTCGGTGGCGTCCGCCGCTCTGAACGGCGAATCTAAACTTTTCACGCGCCGCAAATCCCACGCCTTCTGCCACGTCGCCGCGCCCTTCAAGCCGAACTCGATAACGTAATTTTCCAGCAGGTCGATTTCCTCTTGCGCCACGTCGAAAAAACCCGTCCGCAAGCAACGGAAATTTGCTTCCCGCCGCCAGCCGCGCAGGACTTCCAACGCCGAACGAATTAATTCTGCCAGCGGGTGATTTGCCGCCGCGCGTTTTTTGTCGATAAAATACGGTATTGCGTGAAGTTCGAATATCGGCTTGATTAGCGCGAAATATTTTTCGTCACGGGCAAGCACGCCGATTTCCCGCAGCCGATAATTTTCTTTGACGAGCCGCAAAATTTCCTGCGCGACGAATTCTATTTCAGCGCGACTATTAACCGCCTCGACAACTTTTAAGCCCGCCGTGCCGTCGAATTTTTTCGGCTTGTAGTCAAAAAGTCTTTGCTCCAAAATTTTCAGCGGCGCGTTCAAAAATCTGCGCGGGGCGTCAAGGCGTGTGATTTTGAATTCGACGCCCGCCTCCGCCGCCAAATTTTTCAGCGTGTGGAAAGTTTGTGACGCGCGATTGAAAGTGCCCACGTCCAGAACATTTTCGCGGCTGTTTAGGTCGGTATCCATCGGCAAAGTTATTGTGACGTTGCGGGCGCAGGTGAAAAGTTTCCGCAGAAAGTTGCGCTGTTGCGGGTCGAAGAAGATAAAGCCGTCGATAAAAATTTCCGCACTGCCGATTGTCGGCGATTGCTCCATGAATTCGGTTGCCCGCTCCAAAAGATTTTCGTCGTCGGTGAGCTTGTCGGCTAACGTCGCTTTAAAATCCTCCGCCAAAAGTTTCAAGTCGCGCAATTTGTCCCTAAGCTCGTCGTCTGCAACTTTATCCGCCGCCGCGTCGAGTTTGTCCGCGTCGATTGAATAATTCCTAAGCTCCTTTAACTCGTCCGATAAAATTTCCGCAAAGCCGCGCTGTTTCGCCGCCCGCACGAAGTATTTTAAATCGCCCGCCTTGTCGCGCCGCATCAAAATTTTTCTGAGCAATAATCGCCGTCCGATTTCCGAAATGCGCGGAGTCAATCCTCCGCCGATTTCGTCCAAGATTTGTCTCGCGAACCGATTAAAGCTGTTCATGCGCGTGTTGAGTGCGCCGCCCGTCAACGCCGCCAGCTCCAGCTCCGCCCGATACGTTTGATACGCTGGCAACAAAAAAATTATCGCCGTTTTGAGCGGCTCGGCTTCAAGAATTTTTTGGGCGCGGCGCAGGCATTCAAAAGTTTTTCCGACGCCCGCTCGCCCGATTATCATTTCAACCATTTGAATCACTCTCCGCCGCAGTGAAGACAACTTTGCCGTTATCGGCGTGCACAGAATATTTAATTCGCCCGCGCGTCGTCGTCCAATCGTAGGAGCCTTCTGTCGAAACTTCCTTGAGCATTCGCAAATCGCGCAGGACTTCGCTACGGTCGTCGATGTCGAGTTCGGGATTGAGCGTAGCGATTAAAAGCCCCAGCACGTTAATCGTTTGAAAGGATTCGTCCTTAGTCGTTGGCTCGGTGAAAATTTTCAGTGCGGTAATTTTTTCCCCGTCAACCGCCCCGACAATTTTAAGTTTCGGCGTGAATTCGTAGGAAAAAGTTTCATTGGCGACGGTCAGCGGCGTGGCGATTTCAATTCCCAGATTCGGCGCGAGTTTCTTGGCGGAGGCGTTAAATTTTTCGCGGAACTGTTCGGGCGTCATGGTCTGTTCAAAGCCCTCCTTGCTGCCCAAAATATTTTGCATGTTGCCAGCGGAAATGTTCGCGTAGACGAAAAACGCAAGACACGCGGCGGCAAGTACGACGTTGGTTTTCCTATCGAAGGTTGAATATTTGTGCATGAACAGCCAGCCGACCGGCGGAATAAACATGCAAAGCGTAATCATCGCCGCGATTTTTATGTAAGCAGTCAAAGCGTCGCCTCCCGTCCGTCAATAAAAGTTTTCTTTACGTTGAAGTCGTCGTCGAAGAGCGCAATGTCCGCCGCCTTGCCGACAGCCAAACTTCCCAGCTTATCGAAAATTTTCAGCTCGACGGCGGGATTTTTTGTTATCAATTCAACGCCCGCCGCCACGTCAAAGCCTGTGTTCGCGCAGAATTTTAAATCGTGCGTCAAAGCGTCGCCTCCCCGTCAATAAAAGTTTTCTTTACGTTAAAGTCGTCGTCGAAAAGCGCAATGTCCGCCGCCTTGCCGACAGCCAAACTTCCCAGCTTGTCGAAAATTTTCAGCTTGACGGCGGGATTTTTCGTGACAAGTTCGACGCCCGCCGCTACGTCAATGCCCGTGTTCGCGCAGAAATTTTTAAGGACTTCGTTCATTTTGGCGACGCTCCCGACGAGTGTGCCGTCCGCCAGCGTGGCGAGATTGCCCTTGACGAAAACTTTCTGCCCGCCCAATTCGCTGACGCCGTCGCCCAAACCGCAAGCCCGCATCGAATCCGTTATCAAAATAATTTCACTGCGCGGCTTGGCTTTGGCAACGAGTCTCTGCGCGGCAGGGTGCACGTGAACATTATCAGCAATGAGTTCGACAATCGCGCTTGAATCGAGAGCCGCCCCGACGACGCCCGGCTTCCTGTGATGAAGTCCGGTCTGCGCGTTGAAAAGGTGCGTGATGTGATTCGCGCCACGAGCAATCGCCGCCATTGCAATTTCGTAAGTCGCCGCGCTGTGCCCGATTGACACGACGATATTTTCTGCGCGGCAACGGTCGATAAAATCAAAGCCGCTCACTTCGGGCGCAACGGTGACGATTTTAATCACGTCGACGAAATTTTTTATCAGCGCGAAGTCGGCGGGTAAAATGTTTTCTTCAGCCTGCGCGCCCTTGAATTTTTTGTTGATAAAAGGTCCTTCGAGATGTGCGCCGAGGATTTTCGCGCCGTGAGAAAAATTTTTCCCGTCACGAATTCTTTCCAGCGCACGATAAATTTTTTCAAGCGGCATGGTCATTGTCGTCGGCAAAAAGCTCGTGACGCCGCAACGGGGCATGAACTCGGCGAATTTTTTGAGCGCGGCAATTTCGTCGTCCATAGTATCAACGCCCGCCGCGCCGTGAATGTGAATGTTTATAAAACCCGGCGCGACGAAATTATTTTCCGCGTCGATAATCTCCGCGCCGTCGATTGGCTCGCCGATTGAAATAATTTTCTCGTCGAAATTCAACGCGCCCGAAAAAATTTTAAAATTGCCGTGCGCGTCGGGCAGAATCAGCCGCCCGTTAATCAATGCCTTCATGTTATCTGTAGCCCCACTTAAAAATATACTTCAGCGGGACTTTTAAGCCGTCGAGAATTGAAACCGGAACTTCGTGCTTAACGTCGGCTTTTTCTTCCTCCGTCAGCAACTCCAATTCTTTATCGTCGAAAAGAATGTATTCATCGTCGAGAAAATATTTGCCGTCGCGCAGAAGATAAACGCTGATTGCCTTCATGTACGGGTCGACAATCCAATATTCGCGCACGCCGTTTGCCTCGTAGGTATCCTTTTTAATCGTAACGTCTCTTTTTTTTGTTGACTTGGACAAAACCTCAACGAGCATATCGGGCGAACCGTAAATTCCCTTGTCCCAATCGATAATCGACGAATTTTCTTCCAGAACGACAATCAAGTCAGGCTTAAAGAGCGGTCCTTCCTTAAGGTAAACGTCGACATCGTCAACGAATACATAACCGGCATTTTTCGCGTCCAAGTAACTGAAAAAAAATGCATAAAGTCTCCCGATAATGCTTCCGTGAGTAGGATTCGCCGCAGGTGCCATAATTTTTTTCCCTCCGATAATTTCGTAAGACGGATAAAGCAAGCGTTCGTTGATAATTTCCGTCGACACGAGATCACCTCCTTGTTCAGTGGTGGAAAAGCCTGATGTGCGTGAATGCCATGGCAATGTTGTATTTATCGCAGGTTTCGATAACATTGTCGTCGCGAATGGAGCCGCCAGTTTGCGCTATGAAATCGACGCCCGATTTGTGAGCGCGTTCAATGTTGTCGCCGAACGGGAAGAAGGCGTCGGACGCCAAAGACACGCCGCGCAGATTTTCCAGCCAAGATTTTTTCTCGTCGACGGTCAACGGTTCGGGACGCCGCGTGAAAAGATTTTCCCACGTGTCAGCAAAAGTTTCGCCACCCAAATAAACGTCAATGGCGTTGTCTCTGTCGGGGCGTTTTATCCCGCGCTTGAACGGAAGATAAATTACTTTGGGGCATTGGCGCAGGAACCAATAATCAGCTTTGTTGCCAGCCAGCCGCGTGCAGTGAACGCGACTTTGTTGCCCCGCGCCGATACCGATTGCCTGTCCGCCCTTCGCGTAGCAAACGGAATTGGATTGCGTGTACTTCAAAGTTATCAGCGCGGTTAAAAGGTCGCGGCGGGCTTCGGGCGTGAAATTTTTATTTCGGGTCGGCACGTCCTCAAGGCACGCTTCAGAAATTTTTATGTCGTTGCGCTGTTGCTCGAAAGTAACGCCGAAAATTTTTTTAGTTTCAAGGGCGGGCGGCTCGTAGTCGGGATTCATCTTGAGGATAAGATAATTTCCGCCGCGCTTGGATTTTAAAATCTCCAAAGCTTCGGGCGAGTAGCTCGGCGCAATAATTCCGTCGCTGACTTCGCGCTTAAGGTATCTGGCGGTCGGCTCGTCGCATTCGTCGGACAAAATCGCGAAGTCGCCGTAAGAACTCATCCTATCGGCTCCACGCGCCCTGACGTAAGCCGTAGCCTGCGGAGAAAGTTCGACATCTTCCGCGAAATAAATTTTCTTAAGCACGTCGTCAAGCGGCAAGCCCGTAGCGGCACCGGCGGGACTGACATGTTTAAAAGAAGCGGCAGCAGGAAGATTTGTCGCCTCGCGCAGTTCGCGGACGAGTTGCCAGCCGTTAAGCGCGTCAAGCAGGTTGATGTAGCCAGGTCGCCCGTTCAAAACTTCAAAGGGCAAGGAGCCGCCCTCAACGAAAACCCGCGCAGGTTTCTGATTGGGATTGCACCCGTACTTCAAAAATAATTCGCTCATGTAAATCACCTCAAACTCTGATTAAAATCTTCCAAAATTTTTTTAGCAATTTTATCCGCCGCGCCCTTGTGCGTCTCGTAAATTTTTTGCGCAATTTCCTGCCGCCGCTCAAGCAAGGGGTCGTTGCCCGCCAGCAAATCTTCCAGATAACGCTCAACGTCTTTCCAGCTGTGCGCGGTGTACATTGCCGAAAACATTTCCGCGTATTCGGGAAAAGGCGCGGCTTTCGGATATTCGCAGTAGATAATCGGTCTGCCCGTGAGAAAAAATTGAATCATTATCGACGAATAATCGGTTAGAAAAATATCGACCTTGCGGCTGCTCTTGTACATTTCGGCGAGCGTCGTCTGCCGATAAATATTGTTCGCTTTCAAAACTTCCTCGTAAGCCAAAATGTCGTCGCGGCTCATGAATTTTTTCTTCATCAGTTCGTTAAAAAGGTCGGGGTGCGGACGCAAAATCAGCTCAACATTTTTTTTGCTCAGTGCGACGAATTTGTCTTTGTACTCCATGAAGTGACTGCCGCCGATTTTGTCGTCGAAATTCCAGCGCGGCGACCACATGATACATTTCGCGGCGGAAGGTTCCTTTTCCAATTTGTAATAAGGCTCCAACGCGGGATAGCCCAAAAATTCTACGTGCTGATAATTCATGCTCAAATTTTGCGGGAAACTTTCCGCGAACAAATTCTTAACCGATTCGCCCGAAGTGAAGAGCATATAGACATTGCGCCAGAAATTTGGATAGTCGTTGAACAGCCTGTCCGAAAAAATTTTAGACAAAGTCGCGCCGTAGGAAATGTTGCAGACTTTGGCAAATTTGGCGATGTCATTCGTGCGGAAGCCCGGAAAATTTCGCCGGCTGTCGTAGGGATTGGCAAGAAAGACGTAATCGGGCTGGAGCTTCTTCAAATCCATTAAGCCGTAGCTGTAAATTTTATCGTCGGGATATTTTCTTTGGAAATACTCCCAGGCTCTCTCCAAATATTTGTAATCGGCACCCGCATAAACCACGAGAAAAGTTTCCACGTCGTCGCGCTTCTTCAGCACTTCATAGACGGGCAAAATTTTTTCGGCGGAGATAAAAGAATTCGCCATGAACGCCACGCGCATTTTCCGCCGTTCATGCCGCCGCATATTTTGACGGAAAAGATAATACGTGGCAATTTCCGCGTCGGAGTAATTCGTGTCAACGTATTTGTCGAGGAAGACGGCTTGAACGTCGCCAATCATTTTTTTGTGCCACAAGTGCTGATTGAACGGAATATTCAGCTCCGTCGGCTCCGCGAACTGAATCATGCCCAAGACGGCAAGCTCGCGCTCGTCACGATTTTTGTTGTGCGCGTACCATTGCATTAATTTTTCGGTGTATTGCCGCGCGATGAAATTCAGCGTCGGATTTTCCAAACGAATCATCAACAGCGCGAGATATTCCTCGTACCAAGATTGTTCGGGCGCAAGTTTCAAATCTTTGACGGAAATTTTAAGCAACTTAGCCGCCAAAGTTTTCTTCTTAAAAAAAATCGCGGCTTCGGGATTCAGCTTCTTATAAAATTCGAGTTCCAGTTGGATTTTGTCCAAAGTCTCCACCTCCGGCGGAAAAATTCTGCGCGGCAACGTTTATCCCCTGCCGACTCCGTGCTATAATGGCAAAAAAATTTCGGAGGTTGAGCTTATGAACAGAATGGATTGGCAAAATTTTTTCGAGACGCGCGTCGACCGTTGCAAGGTGCTAGTCATCGGCGATATTATGATGGACAGATATAATTACGGCGACGTAAAAAAATTCGCCAGCGACGCGCCTGTACCCGTTGCCAAAATTATCAAGCGCAAGGCTTCACTCGGTGCGGCGGCGAATATCGCGAACAACTTGGCGCGGCTCGGCTGCAAAACTTCGGTGGCGGGCTTCGTCGGCGACGACCACAACTTTGAAATACTTTCCAATCAGCTTTACGAGAGCGGCATCGACCAGGACGGCTTGATTGCGACGGAATGGCCGACCACGACGAAAATTAGAATTATGAGCGGGCATGTTCAGATGTTCCGCATGGATTTTGAAGACCTCGCGCCGCGCACGGAAGAACAATTCGACGCGCTGAAAAGTTTCGTCAGGCAAAGACTCAATGACAGCCTCGACGCGATTATTCTTGCCGATTACGAGAAAGGAGTTTGCACGGAAAGATTTTGCGCCTCGGTGATTCGCGCCGCGCACAATCACGGCGTGCCAGTCGTCGTCATGCCTTACGGTCAGCAGTGGATTAAATACGCGCAAGCCGATTACGTCACGCCCAACGTCGCCAAGATAAATAAAATTCTGCTCAGCCCCATACCCACGGACGATGACGACGCGGCGGAACGTGCAGGACGTTATATCATGCGCAAATTCAGAATTAAAAATGTTTTGGCGACGCGCTCGGCTTCGGGCATGACGCTCGTGACGGAAGAAGACGCCTTCCACTTGCCGACGCGGGCGCAAGAAGTTTTCGATAGCGCAGGTGCCGCCGATACTGTCGCCGCAGTCTTTGCAATGGCTTTGGCGGGCGGCTTGAAACCCGTTGACGGCGCGTATATCGCCAACGTCGCGGCGGGCATTGTCCTAAGGAAATCGGGAACTTACGCTATCACCCGCGAAGACGTTTTAAACGAACTTGCCGGCTGAATTTTATCCGACGAGTTTAAAGCGCGGGTCGCATTCAAAAACTCTGTTCCACGGCAAACGAACATTTAAATCTTGTAAACTCCACCTGCGCGGCACGATTAAATTTTTGTCGGCAAAGGCGGAGATTTTTTCTGTAATCAGCGCGTTCAGTTTATCAATTCCGCCGTTCGGGCTGTAAGGGTTGATGCCCATGCCGTAAGCGGCGGAAACAACTTCTTGGCGGACGTTGGCTTGATAAGCCCAGTCGTCAAGGTAGCGCGTGATTAAAAGTTCGGCAATGTCTTTATCGTCCATGAACTTCGTCAGCACGCCCGCGCCGATTAAAAAGCCGCTAGAATTTGTCGCGGTGTTCCAGCCGCCGTAAGCCCGAATCTTGAATTGTAAATCATCCTTCTTAAGCTGATTCATTAGCGCGTTGTCCGAGCCGTTCGCAAAGGCAATGTCGACAATGGCAACGGGATAGCCCTGCGCGATAAATTCTTTGACGGGCTTAAGGAAAGTTTTCAGGTCGCCGCGCAGACGGAGCTTATTTTTTTTGGCGTCGGGTGACTCGAAAGTTTTGCCGCTTTCGCGAGTGTTGACGGCAAGGATTATATCGGCGCGTTCGGGCGCAGGAATTCGCAAGCCGCCCGCCGCGATAATCGCCGCGTCAATCGAAATGCCAATCGGCTCGTTGCCATAAGCGGGGAAAGTCGCCGCGCCCTTGCCGTCGTTGTACATTACGCTGACAAAAGGAATTTCGTCGCGGTCGTCGTTAATTGCGCGGGCAACCATCAACATGCCCAGTTCGTCTGCGCCGGAGGTAACTTGAATGACGGTCTTGCCAATGTCGCTTGCGTGTTCGGCGAGTTGGCGGCTCTCCTTGTGCGTCTGGCTGAACATCGCGCTATCGTCGCAACCGAGCAGAAAATATTCAAAGACTCCGTTGCGCGTCAAGTCAATCAGATATTTGTTGGCGTTGAAATTATTGTTGCGGCGTGTAAACCAATCGTCGAGATATTCGGCGGGGATTTCAGCTTCCAACGTTTTAAGTTGCCGCTGATCCTTGCGCGAGAGATTTTGCATTTCCTGCTTGTCGAGTAGCGCGGTGTATTGAAAAATTTTCGCGCCGTAAGTTTTGTAATACTCCGGCTCGACACTTGAGGCACTTGCCGAACGCGGCGTTCTCATAATCGTACCGAAAATATAAGTCGGCATGAAAAATTTTTCGTGGAAAGTCTTAAAACGTTGCGCTCGTTCCAAAATAGTTTGCGCGTCCAAGTCGTGAAGCCGCGAGGCAACTAAACTGCCGTAAATCAGAGAATCAGTTGACAGGACGGCAATATCAGCTTGCGGCGCGTTTTCTTCAAGCCACGCCCAAAGTTTATCTGGCTCGCCCTTGTGCGTGTTCCGCCCGAAAAATTCAGTTGGCGGCGTCAAAATTTCGTAGCCGAGCTTTTCTGCCACTTGCACCACTTGAAACAAATTACACGGGCGGTCGTCTATCGGCACGTACAAAATTTTTTTGCTCTGCGCTGCCGCCGTTGAAGTCATCATCATCACCACTGCTATCAACAAAAAAAATATTCGTATCATAATCTTTGCCCCCTGCGATTATCGGCAAGCTTGAATGTCGCCGATAAGATTTTCCGTCCGTTTGAGGAGCGCGGTCAGTGTCGATTTCAAAGCAGTTGCCCTTTGCTTGTCGTCTTCAATTTGCTTTAGGGCGTCGTCGAAATTTTTAAGCATCGGGTCGATATTTTCGCCGAGCCATTTTTGCGAGTTGTCAATCATTTGGGCGGCGCAATCTTCAGCGACTTCGTTGAATTGAGCGATAATTTCGTTGCGAACTTGCCGCTGTTTAATTTCCTCTGCGCGGCGGCGTTCGTCATCTTTATACAGCGAATAGAAAGACCACGCCACACCGAGCAGCCCGATTGCCGTGCCGATTTTGCTGGCGTTCGTCGAGAAGAATTGCGCGATTTTATTCGTGGCGGTCGGCGGAAGCGGGACAGTTTTAGTTACGGTCGTCGTGAAAAGTTCCAGACTTTCCGCGCCCTTGCCGAGGACACTGCCGACGACTTTCGATTGAACGGGCGGAAGCCCCAGCGACGTAAGCCCTGCCGTCGAACCCCAATTTACAATCTGCCCTAAAATCGTATTGAATTGGCTTGGAACAATCTCCGTTATGGTTTTAGTGGCGACGACAGCATAGGGCGCGGCGATTTGCGCTCCGTAGCGCGCCGTCAAAGCTCCGAGTGCCGCCAACGCGCCGCCGGGCAGAGCCTTGCCGAATTTAATTTCAGTTTGAACTTGCGCCGACATCTTGTTATTGACTTGCTGAATGAACGGCGAATTTTCATACTCCGCGAGAGCCGAGCCGACATTGGAAAAGGCAAGCGACATGCAATCGTTGATTTGATTGGAATAATTTTTGACGGCGGCGGCAACTTTTTCGTTCGCCTGCGCCAAAACGGCTTGGGCATTTTCTTGACTGTTCGCGGCAAGCGCGGCGTCAGCAGTATCGCGCCCGATTCGTCCAACGTCATTTTTAAAGCGCGTGACCAAATCTTTTATCTCGCGGCGGCATTGATTTTTCCCGTCGACGACCAAATCTTTCCTGCCCTCGAAACTGTCCTTGAAGGCGACGACGGCGTTATTTTTTTCACTGCCGATGGAATTTAACAACGAACGCAGAATATCGGCGATTGTATTCAACGGCAGATTTATTTTCTGGAGGACGCCCTTCTCCGCAACGAAGCGATTCAAGTTTGCGATAAAAGTTTCGTGTCCACTGCGTTCAAGTCTGCGATTTTTGCGCCGCTCATCACTCTCCGCCAACGCCTTAAAATAAGATTCGGTGTCCGTGAACGACAAAAATAAATCTTTCGGGTCGTAGGGCGTCGTAACTTTTTTTAAATCGGCGTAGATGATTTGCTGTTGTTCGGGGACGTTGCCGAGCGCGGTTCTGTCCATCTTGTTGACAACCAAAACCATATTGGCGGCGCGTTTCTGATTAATGGCGAGTTCGCGGAAGTGGTCGCCCATGCGTTGACTGAAGCCCTCGTTGGTGATGACAAAAATTAAAAGCGCGGCGTGATTTATTTGCTCGTAAGTTATTTCGTCGTGGTCGGGGCGCAATTCGGTATGGATGCCGGGCGTGTCGATAATTTCCAGCCCGTTCCAATCGTAAGCCGTGGCGGTTTGTGTAGTTATCGCCGCGCCAATTTCTACGTCTTCGCCCGTCAACATTTTTATAAGGCTTGACTTGCCCGCGCTGAATTGCCCGACGAAAACCAGCTTAATCTTGCCGCTGTCGTCCGGAAAAGTTTTCGGCAAGTGGGAAGTATCGACGCCGAGCCGATTAAATTCGTCGATAACGTCGCGCAGAAGTTTTGCGCCTTCTTTAGTGAATTGGCTGAGTTGAAATTTTTCCATGTCGTTCACCTCGTGATAATCGGGACGCCCGCAATTTGTTGAGCAATTTTAAAATTCGTCGCGTTGCCGCTGTCGTCCGGAAAAGTTTTCGGCAAGCTGGAAGCATCGACGCCGAGTCGATTAAATTCGTCGATAACGTCGCGCAGAAGTTTTGCGCCTTCCCGCGTGAATTGGCTGAGTTGAAATTTTTCCATGTCGTTCACCTCGTGATAATCGGGACGCCCGCGATTTGTTGAGCAATTTTAAAATTCGTGGCGTTGACGCTGTCCGTCGGGAAAATGGCAACAGCTTTTTCAGGATTGTAGCCGAAGTCTAGCGGATAAAAATCAATTTTCACGTCGCTGAGCAAAACATTTTTGACGGTGGCGGAGATTTTTTTCTGCGACTTTATGACGAAAATTTTTTCTCCCAAAAGGTCGGACAGTTCGCGCACATTTAAATTTGATTTTTCGACGAAGGCAATGAACAATTCGCCAGGAACCCGCGCAATTTCCTTGACGTTCGTGACGTAGCCCGCGCCCTTGTAGACAATCGCCTCCGTCAAAAGTTTTTCGTTGAGACGGCTGAACTTTTTAAAAAGCTTGTAGGCGATTTCGTATTGGCTTTTGCCGAGCCGCGCCAACATAAATTGATAGCCCGATAACATGTCGCGGAATTCGTCGACGCCCTTAGCTAAAATTTCGCTCTTGAAAAACTTTACGACTTGCAGGTACATTTTATCGAGCAATTCGTAGCTTAGAGACTTAAGATCTTTGCGGAGTTTTTCCTTAGCCGCCCGAATTTTTTTCTCCTTGTCGTCCGAAATAAGATTGCCCAAAATGCTCGCCACGCCGATAGCAATTCCTACGCCCCAGCCGACGCCGGGAATCAATGCCAAAAGCGGCAATGCCGTCGAAATATTTTTCCCCCAAGTCGTCGTGTCTTCAAGCGCGATATTCGCCGCCGTGTTGCCGTGGAAAATAAAATTCGATTCCTGCCGCAATTCATCGCTCAAAGTTCTGCGCTTGCGTTGACATTCTTCGGCAAGTTCCGCAAGCAAAGATTGATACCTGCCGTCAAAATTCAAGCCGCGCAGATGTGCCTGCCAATTTTCGTTGACGTGTTCGTCTTCGTAGTGATATTCGGCGAAATCGTAAATCGCGGCGTCAAGCTCCGCCTTCAGCTCGTCGTAAAGATTATCGATTCTTAGTAGAGAACGCCCCGAAAATTTTTTGCTCCACTCGTCAAGCTGTCGCCGTTTATTGAACCAAACATCGCTCTCCAACAAAGTCGCCGCGCTGTGTTCGTAAATTTTTAAAATTATATTGCTCATGGGAACCGCCACGCTGTCGGCGAAAGTTTTTATCCGCAAAAATCTGCCGTCGCTTTGAACTTTATCCAGAATAAATTTTTCGACTTCGGCAAAACGGCTTAGCTTGAAGACTGCGGGATTTTTATCCTGCGCCAGATAAGCGGAAAGTAAATGCGTCGCCACGAATTTTATCCCGCTCCAATCCTGATTGTGAATCGCGGCGAATTCCTTAAACTGCCGGAGCGTCTCGTTAATTTTTTTCGTGTCGGCGAGTTTGTCGCGCAAGTCCTCAATGTCAAGCTCGTCGTTTATGTTGAAACGCATTTTGACGTTTAGGACGCCTAAGACGGGCTTGCCTAAATTTTTCAGTTGCGCAAGGCAAGCTGCCTCGTCGGGCTGGGGAGCGTCGCCGGTCAGCAGAAATAAAATCAAATCCGCCGCCTTCGCCGCTTCAAGGGCAAGTTTTTCGTCCGCCGCGCCCTCGAACGCGCAAATGCCCGGCACGTCTGTAATTTTTAATCCGTTCCAGTGATAATCGCGCACGTCGCGGGTTGTCCGTTGCGCGCCCTTGCCGATTGATTTTCCGTTGCCGTGCGTCAAAATTTCCATAAGCGTTGACTTGCCCGCCATCGTCCGCCCATACACCACGATTGAAAATTCTTTCGTCCGCCCGCGCAGATTTTCAAGGTCGTCGCCGATTGGTTTAACTGCGTTTATCAGCCGCTTCAATTCGTCCTTTTGCGTCTCGACGAGTTCAGTATTTCGGAGCCGCTTAACTTGATTCTGTTCCCTGTCGATTTTATCAAGACTTATCGCCGCATCAAGCAACGTCGATTTAATCTCGCTGAAATTTTCTTCCGCTAACTTGTAACCTTCCTCGGCGGATTGTCTGCACCGTTCAAGCTCGCGTTCAATCGAACTGCTCATGAAATCGCCTCCGTTTAAATTAAAGACATTGTATCAAAATTTTCTGTTATTGCCAAAGAAAATTCGTTGACTTTAAGGCAATTTTAATTTAAAATCTGCAATGGAGGTGGGTTAAATTGTTAGATAAAAGATTGAATCCCGAAGAAGCTAAGAAGGTTCAAGAGTCGAAATGGTACCCGAAATATCACGTGGCACCGCCGGTTGGTTGGCTCAACGACCCGAATGGCTTTTCCTACTACAAGGGTGAGTACCACATTTTCTATCAGTATCATCCGTATTCTGTGAACTGGGGTCCGATGCACTGGGGTCACTCCACGAGTAAAGACCTTTGCCACTGGGAACATCAGCCGATTGCCATTACGCCCGGCGCATTTTCCGAAGGGCACGAATGGTACGATTGGGACGGTTGCTTCAGCGGCTGCGGCTACGAATTTGAAGGCAAGCTTTGGCTTATGTACACGTCGCAAAGATTCAACGGTCCGGGCGGCGTCAATTCTTCCGCCGAGAATCCTTCCGGTTATAATCCTTCTGGCAGTGCTGGCGGCGGCAATGTCACCGAGCGTCAGTGTTTTGCTTATTCCGAAGACGGCATTAACTTCACGAAGTACGAAAAGAATCCCGTCATTGACATTCCGAACGATCACCCGATTATTGCGAATATCGATTTCCGCGATCCGAAAATTTGGGATCATAACGGCAAATATTATTGCGTAATTGGCAACAGAATTCGCGACCGCTCCCGTACGCAAATCGTCCTGTTCGAGTCCGAAAACTTCTTCGACTGGACGTTTAAATCCGTCGTCGCCATTTCCAATCCGGATTATTCCGAAGGCACCATGTGGGAATGCCCGGGCTTTGCGCATTTCGGCGACAAATACGTCATGATCATTTCGCCGCAACACGTCCCGTATAAAGGCTACATGTTCCACAACATTCACCAAGCCGGTTACATGGTCGGCAATCTCGATTACGATCAGGGCGTATTCTATCGCGGCGATTTCTTCACGTTCGACCACGGCTTCGACTTCTACGCAACCACGATGATGAAAAATCCCGAAGGCCGTTATTTTATTATCGCTTGGATGGCTGCGTGGCAAAGTCCTTTCCCCGAACAAGCGGACGGCTGGGCAACGATGCTTACTATTCCGCGCGAACTTCAGCTCAGAGAAGACGGCAGAGTTTACACGATTCCGCCCAAAGAACTCGAATGCATGCGCGGCGAAGGCGTTCACTTCAAAGATCTTGCGCTTGATAAGGAAACACAACTTGACGGCGTTAAAGGTACTTGCGGCGAATTGCTCTTTGATGTCGACGTCAACGCTTCGGGCAACAATTTTGAATTCGATCTCTTCAGCAGCGACAAAGAAAAGACTGCCGTCAAATATTACCTCGAAGATGGGCAACCGGTTATCGAACTTAACCGCGACCAGACGATTGAAGGCGGCAAAGGCGTTCGCAAAGTC
>JAFXNB010000142.1 GCA_017529935.1 Selenomonadaceae bacterium | reverse complement strand
TAGACAGTGCTCTCCGCCGCTTTAAGCGTACCTGTCAAAAGGCGGGCACGCTCGCCGAAGTTCGCAAGCGTGAACATTACGAAAAGCCCAGCGTCCGCCGCAAGAAAAAATCGGAGGCGGCTCGCAAGCGGAAGTATCGTTGATCCTTAGTCAGACAAATAAAAAAGGCCGCTGTCTTCCTTTGCGGATTGACGGCGGTTTTTTTTCGTGAAACAAATTTTTTTAATAACAGCTTAATGATTATGTTGTATAAGCAAAAAGACAAAATTTTTTGTCCGAATTAATCACGTAGCGCAAGAAGGGAGACTCGTATGCAATATGCCCGAAAATAAATCCTTGCCGCCCAAGAATCGGACAGGGGTAATCTCTATCATAAAGATTTTGCAACACTTCGGCGTTAAGGATTTGCAAAAGATTTACGACCGGAACCCCGAAACGGACGAACAATTGGATTGGAAAAAACTTCAGAAGCTGGCGAAAAAGTACAATATCAGCAGCACGGTTATTCGCCCGACCGTCGACGAACTGCGCGAAATTGAATATCCCGTCGTTGCCAAAATGAATGACGGCGCGTATATCGCAATCGGTAGCTCGAATGAAGAAGTTGTTTTGGCAATCGACCCAAGAGAGAGCAAGCCGAAAGCCATCCCCATGAAAGAATTCTTGGAGGGCTGGTCAAACGAGATGCTGATTTTTTCGGCGTCTTTCAGCTGGACTTACTTCAAGAAGCAGTACAATATCGATTGGTTTTTGAGCGTTGTCAAGCGTTATAAAAAGCCGCTCTTTGAAGTGGTATTTTCATCGTTCTTTATTCAGGTAATGGCAATAGTTTTCCCGCTCATCACGCAGGTTATCATCGATAAAGTTATCGGCAACAACGGGCTTGCGACGCTGACGGTTATCGGTTGGAGCATGGTTCTTTTCTTCGCAATGCAATCGCTCCTAACCGCACTGAAAACTTACATTCTAAATCACACGACGAACAAGCTTGACGCAATTTTGGGAACGCGACTATTCCGCCACCTGATAGCTCTGCCGTTGCCCTATTACGAACGCAAGCGCGTCGGCGAAGTGCTCATGCGTATCGATGCTTTGGAAAAAGTTCGCAGTTTCTTAACAGGGCAAGGCTTAACCACAATACTTGACGTTATATTCTCGGTCGTGTTTATCGCGTTTATGCTCTGGTACTCGGTGCCGCTGACATTAATCGCGCTGACGATACTCCCGCTCTACGTTGTCCAACTTGCAGCAATGCCAATCTTAAAAAGCAAAATGAACGGTCTTTGGCAAGCAAGAGTTGCGAATCAATCTTTCATGGTCGAATCTATCACCAACGTTGAGACGGTTAAATCGCTGGCAGTTGAGCCGCAGTTCGTCAACAAGTGGGAAAATCTTATCGCGCGCTACATTCGCAAGCAATTTGAAATGTCAAAGTTCATGCTGGCTTTAACCGGCTATCGTGGCGTTGTTGACGCGAGTGTTTCGATGGCAATTCTCTGGTACGGTGGCAACATGGTCATGAACGGCGAATTCACGCTCGGTCAATTAATCGCGTTCCAGATGATTTCGCGGCAAGCCACGACGCCTTTGACTACACTGTTGATGATGTGGTGGCATTTGCTGATGTTCAGAATAGCACTCGGTCAAGTCGGAGATATTTTGAACACGCCCATGGAACCGGTTATTCACGACATAGGCAAGCGCGGCGACAATCGGATTGACGGCTCGATTGAGATGAGCAACGTTTCTTTCCGATACCGCGTAGACTTGCCGCTTGTGTTGAAGAATGTAAATTTAACTGTCTTGCCCGGTCAAAAAATCGGCATCGTCGGGCGTTCAGGCTCCGGCAAATCCACGCTGACAAATCTCGTGCAGAACCTTTACATTCCCGAAGAAGGGCAAATTGTAGTCGGCGGCATTGACACGCGCGAGGCAAATCTTTCGTGGTTGCGCGAACAAATCGGCGTCGTCATGCAGGAAAATTACCTTTTCAACTCCAGCGTGCGCGACAACATTGCAATCAGCCGCCCGACCGCGACGATGGATGAAATTATTCGCGCGGCAAGGCTTGCGGGTGCTCACGATTTTATTTTGGAGTTAAAGGAAGGCTACGACACTAAAGTCGGCGAACGCGGCGATTCACTTTCCGGCGGTCAACGCCAGCGCGTCGCCATTGCTAGGGCACTGCTTGCCAATCCGCCGATTTTGATTTTCGACGAGGCAACTTCCGCCCTTGACTACGAATCCGAAAGAATTATCCTGAACAACATGGGAGCTATCGGCGCGCAGAGAACGATGCTTATCATTGCGCACAGATTGAGCGCGGTGCGCCGTTGCGATAAAATTATCGTCATTGATAAGGGCGAAATCGTCGAGAGCGGCACGCATGACCAATTACTCGCGCTCGGCGGGCTTTATCGTTATCTTTACGACCAGCAAGAAAGCAGAGGGTAGAAATATGAAGAAATTTTTAAACTGGCTTCTTCATGGTGAAGAACGCAAAAAAGAAACAGAATTCTTGCCGGCGATATTGGAGGTAACGGAAACGCCGCCTTCGCCGACGGGACGCCTGATTATGTGGTCGATTTTGCTTTTAGTCGTCGTGGCGTTGGCGTGGTCGATTTTGGGGCACATCAACGAAGTCGCGGTTGCGGCGGGCAAAGTCATTCCCTCCGGACAAATTAAAACTATCCAAGTTAAGAACAAGGGCATTGTCAAGGAAATTAACGTTGAAGAGGGGCAACTCGTTCAGGAAGGCGACGTGCTCGTTGTCCTAGACCCGACGACGACTTCAGCAGATTACGACAGCTTGAAGAAACGCGCCGCCTATTACAAACTCGACATTCAGCGATTGACTGCCGAACTTACGCAACAGCCCTTTGTGCCCGAAGAAGACCCCGACCTTGACGAGCACGATTTGGCGGCGGAAATGGCTCTTTATCAAAGCCGCACGTCCGATTATCGCACGCAACGCCAAAGTCGCCAGGACGTTATCGACCAGAGAATAGCTAAACTTCAGGCGACGCAAGCCTCCTACGAAAAGTACGCGGAAGTTTTAGCTATCGCGCAGGAAAAGGAAGCGCGGCTTATTGAATTGAGCGAGCAAAATGCCATTTCCCAATTCCAACTTTTGGAGCAACAGCGCGAGACGATTGAATACGCCAAAAACGCGCAGTCCGAATTGGATTCTATTAACAGCATTCGCGCGGAAATCGCCGAAGCTCAGCAGAACCTTGCTAACGTCGACGCCTCCTATCACAAGGACATAATGACCGCGCTGGTTGATGCTAAAAAAGAATATTACACCGTAACCGAATCGATTAAGAAGGCGGACGAAGATTCGCGCATGGCGACGATTTACGCGCCCATTTCCGGCAGAGTTTACAACTTGAGCATTCACACGCTCGGCGGTATCGTCACGGACGCCCAACCTTTAATGCAGATTGTCCCCGAAGACGCCAAGCTTGAGTTTGAAGTTTACGCGGACAACAAGGACATCGGCTTTATCAAAGTCGGGCAGGAAGCGGAAGTCAAGGTTGAAACTTTTAACTTCCAAAAGTTCGGCATGTATCGGGCGGAAGTCATGGAGATAAGCGCGGACGCCGTCAACGAACCCAGCGACCAGCAAAAGAACATGAAATATAAACTCCTCCTCGACCCGACCAGCAACGACATCAGCGTTTACGGACAGCCCGCCAAATTGGAAGTTGGCATGAACGTCAGCGCGGAAATTAAAATCAAGGAAAAACGCATTATCGATTTCTTCCTCGACCCGTTCCGCCGCTACACGTCCGAAGCTTTAAGGGAGCGTTGATTTATGGCGGAAAATAAAAATCAAACTCCCAACGATAAAAATTTAGTTCCTTCCAAAGGTCAGCCGCTCGGAAAAATCACACCCGAAAAAGTTCCGCTCGACAAAGCTAAGCCGGGGCAACTTGATACCAACGTCAAGAAGCCCGAAGAAGAAGGCGGCGTTGTCAACGGAATTGATACGGGGCTTGCCTGTCTTATTGCCATCGCGAAATACTACAACATTCCCGCCGATTATCGGCAACTCGAACGCGCCTACGTCTTAACTACCGGTGCTGTCGATTTCGTCACGCTTGTCCGCGCCGCCCGCGAATTGAAGTTGAAAGCCCGCAAGTATGAAGGCTTGCAGGAGGCGGATTTGGATAAGCTCGTTTATCCCGTTTTGATTAAGTTGCATTCGGGCAGGAGCGTCGTTATCACCACCATTCGCGAAGGAAATATCTACGTGATGGATCCCGCCTTTTCGCAACAGCCCGTTAAAGTTGACCGCTACAAACTTTTAATGGACTGGACGGGCGATGCGATTCTCTTCACGCGCCGCTTTGAACTCGACAGGAAGAAAAGCAAATTCGGCTTTAAGTGGTTCCTGCCCGTCGTGTCGAAGTATATGCCCTTCCTGCAGAACGTCTTATTTTTGTCGCTCCTGCTGCAAGTCATGGGTTTGGCGTCGCCGTTCTTCGTGCAGAATATCATCGATAAAGTTTTGGTGCACAGGGCGGCGGACGCGCTTGACATTTTAGTTTTGGGCATGGTTATCTGCACAATCTTCCAAAACTGGATGACGGTGTTGCGCTCGTATCTGTTCACAAACATTACAAACAAAATGGACGTGGCGTTGAGTTCGCGCCTGTTTAAAAATGTCACCTCGCTACCCGTCAGCTACTTTCAAAAGTGGCAGGTCGGCGACGTTGTTTCGCGTCTCGGTGAGCTGGAAACATTGCGCTCCTTCATGACGGGCAACAGCATGGTGATTATCCTCGATATTGTCTTTGCGGTGATTTACTTCGCCGTCATGTTCCTCTACTACAGCCGAATTCTCAGTATCGTTGTCTTGGTTATGATTCCGCTGTTCGTCTTGCTGAATTTAATCGTTGCGCCGATTTTTAAGCGGCTGATTAACGACAGATTTTTAATCGCCAGTGAAAACCGCTCCTTCCTGATTGAAACGATAACGGGCATTCACACGGTTAAATCGTCAAGCGTGGAAAATAATTTTATCCGCCGCTACGAAGAAATGCTCGCTCGATTGGTTAAATCCAACCTTAACGTCGTCAACTTGGCTAACGTCGCCAATTCAATCGGCTCCTTCTTCTTCAGCATATTTAACCTTGTCATTCTGTGGGTCGGTGCCTATTACGTCATGGAGGGCGAGATAACCGTCGGCGAATTGATTGCGTTCCAAATGATTGCTGGTCAGTTAATCGCGCCGATTATGCGCCTTATCAATCAGTGGCAACAATTCCAACAGATTCGCGTTTCAATGGAAAGGCTCGCGGACATCATGGACGAAGACATAGAGCCGACGTTCAATCCTTCGCGCACGATGTTGCCTTCTCTGCGCGGCGAAATTGCGCTGGAGAAATTGGCGTTCAGCTATTCGGAGGAAGCGGGCAAAGTTCTCGACAACATCAACATAAAAATTCCCGCTGGCATGAAAGTCGGTATCGTCGGGCGTTCAGGTAGCGGCAAGTCGACGCTAACAAAGCTGATTCAGCGGCTGTACGTTCCCGAAACCGGACGAATTTTGATTGACGGCGTGGACATTGCGCAAGTTGAACCGGCGTGGCTGCGTCGTCAAATCGGCGTCGTGTTGCAGGACAGCAAACTTTTCAGCGGCTCCGTCGAAGAAAATATCCGCATTGCTTGCCCGAACGCCACGCACGAGGAAGTTGTCAAAGCGGCGAAGTTAGCGGGCGCAGATGAATTCGTCAGCCAATTCCCGCACGGCTACGATACCTTTGTCGGCGAACGCGGTAGCTTGTTGAGCGGCGGTCAGCGTCAGCGCGTCGCCATTGCCCGCGCTCTAATTTCCAACCCGCGCATTTTGATTTTCGACGAGGCAACTTCCGCGCTGGATTACGAATCCGAAAATATCATCATGAACAATATCGAGCCGATTTCTCGCGGGCGCACAATGCTAATGATTGCTCACCGGCTGTCGACCGTCCGCGATTGCGACGCGATTATTGTTATCGATAAAGGGCGCATAATCGAGGCCGGCACGCACGACGAACTTATGAAACGCAACGGCGTCTACGCCAAACTTCATCAGGCGCAAATGGCATAATAGAGGAGGATTTTTACCGTGAATATTTTTATTCTGCACCCGTCATTTCCCGCGCAGTACTTGAACTTTGCGCCGTATCTGGCGAGCAACCCCGAAAATCAAGTTTATTTCCTGTCCAAAGAGAATTCAATCAACGCGCAACTTCGGAACGTGACGCTTGCCCTTTATCCCAAGCCGACTGAGGAATCGGAGAACTGGATTAAAACTTGCGGACCGTTGCGTCCTGCGGCGGAGGCAGTCGTCGAAGGGCAAGCGGTTTTGCGGGCGATGGAGTGGCTCGCTAAGGAAAAGAACGTTCGCCCCGACGTGATTATCGGTCACACGGGCTGGGGCTCTACGCTCTATTGCAAGGACATGTATCCGAAAGTCCCGATTCTCGGCTATTTCGAGTGGTATTATTTGGTTGAAGACAGCGACTGTTTTTGGTGGCCAGACGAAATTCCGCAGATTGGCAGCCGCATTTCCATTCGCACGCGCAACGCTCATCACTTAATGAATTTGGATTTGTGCGACGCGGGCATTTGTCCGACTAATTGGCAATATTCCCAGTTCCCCGAAGAATACAAGCCCAAGCTCAACGTGATTCACGAGGGCATTGATACGCGTTTCTGTTCGCCCGACCCAAGCGGCAAACGCCCCGGACTTGTGCTGGAAGATATTAAACTTAACTTGCCCGAAGGCACCGAAATTATCACCTACGTTGCGCGCGGCTTTGAAATTTATCGCGGTTTCCCGTACTTCATGGACGCGATTCGCCACGTGCTCGCCCGCCGCCCGAATACTCATGTTATCGTTGTCGGCAAGGACAGAATTTGTTACGGCGCACAACTTAAAGACACGACTTATCTTAAGGAGGAGGAAAAGAAGGGCGGCTATCCAACTGACCGCGTGCACTTCGTCGGCTTGCGCAACCGCGGCGACTATCAAAAAATTCTGCGCGCGTCAAGTTGCCACGTCTATTTAACTCGTCCGTTCGTGCTTAGCTGGTCTTGTCTTGAGGCGATGAGTTTTGCCTGCCCGATGGTTTGCTCCAAAACTCCGCCCGTGCAAGAAGTCATGGAGGACGGCGTCAACGGTTTGCTTGCTGAATTCCGTTCGCCCTATCACATTGCCAGAAAAATTGAGGAGCTACTCGACGACCCCGAATACGGTAAAAAATTGGGCGCGGCGGCTCGTGAAACGATTCTTGAACGCTTTGAACTGATGAAATGCATGAAGGCGCAGGAAGATTTAATGTACAGTATCGTTCGCTGAGGATATTGCGATGACTTTTGAAACTTTTATTCCTGCGCGGTCAAAAGCGGTTTTGGAAATTACGGGCGATGTGCCGGCGGATTTTGAGACGACGGAAAAAAATTTTCTGGAGATTCAGCCCGAATGCAAGTACACCGTCGCCGCAGACGCCAACGACTTAAAAGGCATCTTCGACGCGATTTTAATTCACAGCCCACTTATCGGCACGCTCTCCGGCGAAAAACTTATCGCACTGATAAAAAAAATCGCCGCCCGCCTCAAGCTCAACGGCACGCTGATTTTTACGCTGGACAACATAGGGCACGCCGATAATCTCACCGCGCTGTTGGAAGGCAAGCCGCCGATATTTAAAGTCACGTTGACGCACGACGAACTTAGCGACGCGATAGAGGACGCGGGCTTAGCAATTTTGCGTTCGCTGAATGCGTCGCGCCCCACACAAGTCAAAAAAACCGTCGCCGATGTTGCACAGACGGAGCTGTCAGTTTTCGTCTACATTTTCACGGCAAGCCGAAATGCGCCGCAGAAAAAAACTTTGGTTCAAACGCTAATCGGCGAGTCGACGGTCTGCGCGCCGAGCCGCGTCCACATGCCCAACGCCTTTTTCATGGCGGAGCCGAACGTCTTTATCGTGGCGTCGCCGGTTGGCAAGCCTTACAAATTATTCGAGCGCGAGCAATTCGAGGAAAGAATTTTCATCAACCAGCGCATGTGCTTTCCGGCGTTCGCGGTCGGGCTGGATTTCTTTAAGGTCTTGCGGCAAAAGGAAATACTTTTTATCTCGGAGATGGACGACCACCCTGTACTTTGGGAGGAAGATTACAAAAAAACAGCGTGGATAAATTTCCGCGCGGTGCACGCGATTCAAACGTCGACGCCGTATCTGGCGGATTATCTTAGCCAATACAATCCGCACGTCAAAGTTTTTGCCAATCATTTGCGCCGCTTGCCGCCGCCGCGCGATTTCGACGACGAATTTAAGCAGAAAAAGCCCGTCACGATATTTTTCGGGGCACTCAATCGCGACGGAGATTTTATCGAGCTGTTGCCGATTCTGAACAGATTTGCCAAGCAATACGGCAACAAAGTCCTGTTTAAAATCTTGTCGCGGAAAAATTTATTCGACGCGCTGGAGACGGAGAATAAAATTTTCGTCGGCGACTTGAACAAATACGAAGGACAATTCATTTCCTACGAAGCTTACGAGGCGGCGATACGTTCGTCGGATATTGCGCTGTTGCCGTTGCGCGATAACGAGTTCAATCGCTCCAAATCCGATTTGAAATTTATCGAGTGCGCGGGCAATGGAGCCGTCGTGCTGGCGTCGCCGGTCGTCTATTCAAAAACTATCGAGGAAGGGCGCACGGGTTTTATTTACCGCGACGAGCGCGAATTTCTCACGAAGCTGAATTTGCTAGTCAGAAATAAAAATCTGCGGCGCATGGTGGCGGAGGCAGCTTATTCCTACGTCGCCCGCGAACGCTTGATGAGCCAACACTACATGGAGCGGCTGGATTGGTACCGTGAACTTTTGGGGCGGCTACCCGAATTGACGGCGGAAGCAGAAAAGCGCATCGAAAAATTTATCCCGCAGTTCAAGGAGGAAATTGCACAGTTCAAAGCGCGTTTCGCACAAGAACGGCAGGCGGCTGTTGAAGGAAATTCGCAACGCAACGCAGAAATAATTATCCCGAATTAAAATTTTGCGGGGGTGATGAAAATGTCGGAAGTTCAAATCTTTTCGGGCGCGAATGCTTTTTTCATGATGATGACGTACGGCTCAATGATAGCAATCGCGGTGCTAGGAATTTTCATTTTGCTGTATCTGGGCAATCGCGGCTCAAAGAAAAACGCGGGCATGCTCGACGACCTTGTCCTTGACGAACGCCAAAAAAATCGCGACGGCTACACAAGCGTCATTGACAAGAGCAGGTTTCTCGGCGCAATCGGCGTTTGTGCGACGGATTTGCGACCGGCAGGGACGATTACTGTTGAGGGCGAACCGGTCGACGTGGTAACGGAGGGCAATTTCGTCAAGGCGGGCGACATTGTCAAAGTTATCAACGTGGACGGCTCCCGCGTGCTGGTTCGTCAGATTTAGAAGGGAGGTCATCACTATGGATGATGTCATGATAGGCACAGCGTTTTTCGTGATAGTGGGAATTGGAATAGCGTCTATCTTTTTGCACTTCGTACCAATCGGGCTGTGGATTTCGGCGTTGGCGGCGGACGTTCACGTCGGGATATTCACGCTGATAGGAATGAGAATGCGCCGCGTCCCGCCCGCGAAAATTGTTATGCCGCTGATAAAAGCAAACAAGGCTGGCTTAGATGTCAACGTCAATCAGCTGGAGGCGCATTACCTTGCCGGCGGCAACGTCGACAAAGTTGTTGACGCCTTAATCGCCTCGCAACGTGCGCAAATCGTTTTGCCGTTTGAACGTTCAGCGGCGATTGATTTGGCAGGGCGCGACGTTCTGGAAGCGGTTCAAATGAGCGTCAATCCGAAAGTCATCGAGACGCCGGTTGTATCTGCCGTCGCAAAGAACGGTATCGAATTAAAAATTAAAGCGCGTGTCACGGTTCGGGCGAACATTGACCGCTTGGTCGGCGGCGCGGGTGAACCTACGATTATTGCGCGTGTCGGCGAAGGTATCGTTACAACCGTCGGCAGTTCGGAAATGCACACGGACGTTTTGGAAAGCCCCGATGATATTTCTAAGACAGTTTTGGGAAAAGGGCTTGACGCGGGCACGGCGTTTGAAATTTTGTCGATTGACATTGCGGACGTTGACGTTGGACGGAATATCGGCGCGCAACTTCAAACTGACCAAGCCGAGGCGGATAAACGAATCGCTCAAGCAAAGGCGGAGGAACGTCGCGCGATGGCGGTCGCTAAAGAACAGGAAATGAAAGCTTATACACAGGAAATGGAAGCAAAGGTTGTCGAGGCGCAGGCGGAAGTTCCCCACGCAATGGCGGAGGCGTTCAAAGCCGGCAATCTCGGCGTCATGGATTATTACAACATGATGAACGTTCAATCCGATACGGAAATGCGCAAATCAATCAGCGCGGCGGGCAAGGACAGAAAACTTATTCCCGCGCAGAAATAACTCACGAAAAAATTTTCTCCCGTCGAAAGACGGGATTTTTTTTGCAAAAATTTTCGCCTCCAAAGTTGAGAAAAAAAACAACAATTATTATAATGCTTGTCGACGCTCAAAAATTTTATTGGGAGATGATTTTTATGGCGGCGAAAGGCGCACTCTTAAAGACAGCGGAAAATAATTTGAACTCACTCGGCAACGCGCTCAGCAAAAAACTCGGCACTACCATAAATTCGGGCGGAGAAGTCGACGAAAGCAAACTTACCGGTAGCAAACTCAAGGACAGTTTTACAAAATCGGGTTCGTCTGCGGAAGTTCCCGAAGAAGTCTACAAGAAAATCGCGGAGGCAGTTTATGACAAAATTGACCAATCGATATTCAGTGAGTATTCCACTGATAAAAAAAGCTGACACAACAAGTCGCGGCGACAATCGGCTCGTTGCTCAGTGATTTTAACGATATAAAAGTTCCAGTCAAAGAGAACGGCAAGACCGTAACCTACACTGTTGAATTTCCGTGGAGTCTCTTCGCAATCAGCGGCGGAGAGATCAAAGTGTCGAACGGCAGTCAAAACTGGAAGCTCAAATTTAAAAATAATACAACCGCAAAAAATGCTATGGCTGAATATTGCGTCGCACTTCACAATCTCGGCAAGAAAGTATTGAACAACGTTTTAAAGGAATGCGTCAATGTTTTTATAAACGGCGGCAAAGATTTGTTGAAGGCGATTTTTTCGGACGCTCCCGTCGACGACCAATTACAAAAAATTATCGACATGACAAAGGAGAAAACGAAAGCAGCAGTCAAGAAAGAAATCAAAGCCGCTCTTCCGAAAAATTCTACGCTCAACGACGCACTGACGAAATACGAAACGTTGACTACCGCTTACAAAAATCTTGAGACACTCTTGAATAACGATAATTCCAAACTCTCCGCCATTTCTGCGGCAACAAAAAAATTCTCGGACGCAAGCACCGCTCTCAATACTTCTTTAAAATCTTTGGGAGCGGCGGTCTCTCTCGAAACTTTTCCGAATCTTTCAGAGAAACTCCTCTATAACAACAACTACACGGCGGTCACGGTTCCTTCGGGCTTGTTCGGCTCATTTAAAAGCACGGTAAAAAAAGTTGACAACAGCGAATGGAAAGTTCCCGTTAAAATGAACGGCAATTCACTTGACGAAATTTTAATCGGCGGTTCTGCAAAAAATACGATTTATGGTAACGATGGTCGTGATTCGCTCGTAGGCGGCAAGAGCGATGATGAGCTTTACGGCGGGGCGGATAATGATACTTTGACGGGCGGAGCCGGCAAGGATATTTTCTACTACGCTTCGGGCGACGGCAAAGATGTTATAACTGATTACACGGCGGGAGAAGATAAAATTCAGTTGACGAACGGCTCAATCAGCAAAGTCACCATGAGCGGAAAAGATGTTACATTCAATATCGGCAAAGGTTCAATCAAAGTTCAGCCGGGCAAAGACAAAAAAATTACCGTCGTTCTCCCCGATAACACTACGAATACATATAAAAACGGTAAGCTTATATCGAGTGTCGCCGGACAAGGGAAATTCGGTACCTTAGATAATAACAATCTGGTCAGAAATGGTGGCTATTTCACGACGGATAAAAATAACAACATTACCGGTTTTGTCTTTGTCAACAGAAACAACTCTATCGTAATGCCCGCCACCGGTGCACTCCCTCTCTACTATAACGGCAAAACAGTCAAGATTCCTAAGGTTACCGGCGACACGAACGGCTACACCGTTACGCTTACTGATGTCAACGATGTAACATATCCTAAATTCGAAATCAGCGGTCTTAATGTTGGCGTAAAAGTTACTGACGGCGACGACACGATTACCACCAAAGCATTGACCGATACGGTTGAGTTCGACGCTGACGGCAACATTACCGGCGGTGAATTTATAGGTACGAATTACTTCGCCTTTACAGAAACTCTCACGAACTCAACTAAATCGCCTTTTACTGCTGGTTCCGGCATTATAGTTGTTGACGCTTCCAGAAGAACTAAAGCAATAAAAATCAACGGCAACGATCTCGACAACGAAATAATCGGTGGCACGAAGAACGATTCACTTTACGGCAAAAAGGGCGATGATTATTTGAACGGCGGAGCCGGCAACGATATTCTTTCGGGCTATACGGGCAATGATATGCTCTGGGGCGGCGCATGCAATGACACTCTTTACGGCGGTAGCGGAAACGATATTTTTATCTACAAACCTAGTGAAGGCACCGATAAAATTATGGACTATAATAGCGGCGACATGTTGCAGATTCTTAAATCAAACGACTCGGCGGGCGGCACTTACTCTAAGGCGACGTTCAAAAATAATAGTCTCACGCTGGCAATTTCCGGCGGCGGCAAAGTAATTTTCGACGGTGTCAGCGCGGGCGACCAAATTAACATCAACGGCACAATCCGAACAATCAAAGGCTCGACTCTCAAATAAAATCTGCGCGGAAATTTTAATCCCGTCAATGCGGCGGGATTTTTTTTGCGGAGGTTGAGAAAGATTTTTTGCTTAGGTATAATTGCTGGAGAAAATTTTTTTGCGAGGACACAACATGGAACTCTACAGGTACAGGACGATTAAGAGCGCGTTGCGTGAACTCGACGACGGCGCATTTTATTTCGCGGAGCCAAATGAACTCAACGACCCGATTGAAGGCTACTTGAAAATTTTTTGGCGCGGCGATGTGCCCGCGTGGGAAGGCTTGCTGAAAAATTTTTTATGCAGTCTGTTCTATAATTTGCAAACGTATCTGCTGATGTCGAATCGTTACCAAAATGCCGCGCAGGAAAATTTTTTGAGCGATTTGTCGAACAAAACTTTGCTGTTTAATCTCCACCAATTTGATAAATCGCCGCTGAGTAAAATTTTTGAGGAGCTTAGCGAAAAATTTTTGGCGGAGGAAATTGTGCGGCAAGTCGTCGAATTCTACGGCGACGATAAAATTAAATGCTACAGTCGCGAACTGGAATTTATTTTCCGCACGGTGATTGACGCCGCGTTTATAATTTGCGTAAAGGAATGCAAAAGTCTCGGCTTGATTCGCGAAGACTTCGACGAAAATTTTTTCGACGTGGCTTATGAAATTTCGTTTGCGGAGCTGAAAAGCTTGAGTAACGCCGCCCGCAAGCAGAAAATTGACGAGCTGGAAAATCTGAATTGCGACATGATGGAATCGGGCTTGCTCGCGCTGAAGCTGAATCTCCGCTCGTCCGACGCGCTTTACATGTTCAAGCAGCACATGCTCTGGCTCCGATTTATTTTCCCGCGCAACTACGTCGACCAGCTAAAGGAAATTATGTATCCCAAAGGCTACGTCGTTTGCTTTTCCGACACGCCGACGAATTCCGCCATGTGGGGCAACTACGCCGACAATCACAGGGGAATTTGTTTCGTCTATCAAACGGAGAACATTGACGGGCGCGACTGCATAACCTTCGCCGCGAAATCTTTGGAAGTTAAGCCGATAAAGTACAAAGAGCAAATCATTGAGCGGAATTTTTTCGACACGCTTAGGCATTTGAATTTTATCCGCGTGGAAGATTGGCTGACAGGTAGCGGCGGCGTTAAAAGTTATAAACTCGACGGCGGCGCGGCGGCTGACGAATACGACGACATTTATCAAGAAAAATTTTATCGGAAGATAACGGATTGGTATCACGAGCGCGAGTACAGAATTTTTTTGCCGGATAAATTTCATCGTTACGGCGACAAGTTCACGCGCAAGTTGAGATACAGTTTAAACACGCTGACGGGAATTATTTTCGGGATAAGGACAAAGTTCGACGACAAAATTAAATTGCTCCAAAAGCTTGAACGGCTCGGCAAAAATATCGGCAACTTTGAATTTTTTCAAGCCGAATACGACGACGAGACGCAATTAATCTCCGTCCGCGAAAAAACTTTGCTGACGAAAATCACTTGAAACGAGGTGCGACTTATGGAACTGGCAACAATCTTTTTAATCTGGCTGGCAATCACGGTGATTGATAACCTTGCCAAGCGCAAAAAAAGACGGCTCCCGCCGCCGCAAAACGATTCGCCCGATTTTGAAATCCCGACGCTGCCCGGCGACCCGAATTTTCCGGGCGAGGAAGTCCCAATTTTTATCGAAAGCCCCCAGCAAGCGGAAGTTCGCAAAAAAAATTCTCCGCCGCGCCAGAAAAAAATTTCCGTGCAGGAAGTTCGCGAGGCGGAGGAGACAAACGAGCTTAACTTGAACTTTTCGCCGTCAAATGTCATGAACGCGCTTGTCTTCAGCGAAATTTTGGACAAGCCCAAGGCTC
>JAFXNB010000015.1 GCA_017529935.1 Selenomonadaceae bacterium | reverse complement strand
TGCGACCGACGGCGGCAAAGTCAACGCCTACACGACGGTTATAACCGACGACGAGCAGGAATGCTACATCGTGGCGGAATGCGGCACGAAAGAAGCCGCGCAGAAGTGGCTCGACGAGCTGATTGAAAAGTTGAATGCGGGTAAATGAAGTTGGGCAGTCTGTGTGACGGAATCGGCGGCTGGCAACTGGCGGCAGTCAGAAATGGAATCGCGCCGCTGTGGTCGAGTGAGATTGATAAATTCTGCTTGGCTGTTACGGCGCGGCACTTCCCGAAGACACTTCAACTCGGCGACATCAATCAGATTGAGACCGCGCCTTACGTCGACATCATCACGGCGGGGACACCTTGCCAATCGTTCAGCGTGGCGGGCAGAAGGGAGGGTTTAAAAGGTGCAAGCGGATTATTCTTCAAAGCAATTGAACTTGTTCGACGAATCAACACTGAATTCTTTATCTGGGAGAACGTGCCCGGCGCATTGTCTTCAAACGGGCGACTTGATTTTAAAACCGTGCTCGAAGAAATCCTCAAAGAGCCCGTTCCTCTACCTCGACACTGGTCAAATGCAGGATTGGTTGACGGTCGAAACGCTCAAGTCGCGTGGCGAATGCTCGACGCTCAATATTGGGGAGTGCCCCAACGTCGTAAAAGAATCTTCCTTGTCGCAGATTTTAGAGCACGACGCGCCGGAGAAATACTCTTTGAGCGCGAAAGCGTGTGCGGGAATCCTGCGGCGAGCGAAAGCCAAAAACGTGACGCTACCGCCCGAACTGGAAACCGTACTGCTTGCGCAATCTACGACCCAACACACACAAACGAAGTCTTACGCAACGTGAGCGGCGACAAAGCGAACTGCTTAGCGGCTCGCATGGGCACCGGCGGACATCAAGTTCAGCTCGTTGCTTATGGCATAGACCGCGCGGCATTCAATCAAGGATGCAACGCTCAATTTACGGAAGAACTTCAAATGACATTGACGGCAAGAAGCGCAGCGGCAATCGGTTACAACGTTATCAGACGGCTGACGCCTACGGAGTGCGAAAGACTTCAGGGCTTGCCCGACGGGTGGACGGCGTGCGGCTCGGATACTGCCCGCTACAAGGCGATAGGCAACGGCATGGCACAACCCATAGCCGATTGGATACTCAAGCGGATAGTAGAAAGGAGTGATTAAATGAAAACGTGCGCGAATTGCGGTGAGCCGATAAGGTTGTCGGACGGGCGTTATAAATACTGCTCGGAAGAATGCGCGGCGGACGGTCACAGGCGGCTGTGCCGGGAAAACTACCACCGCCGCTACTGGACGAATCACGCGGCGGAATTGGAACGTTCCCGCCGTAATTGGGCAAAAAAAAAATGCCTAATGGCTGAATGATGACCGAAGTCGTCTCCGTGATAAGTTCTAAGAAATTGCGTAGAGAGCTTATCACGGCGGCGGCGGCGGTGTCAAGTATGGAGGTAAAAAAAAATGGCACAAGCATTGGAAATATTCAAGCATGCCGAATTCGGGGAAGTGCGCGTAATCGAACGTGACGGGGAAATTTATTTCGTCGCGGCAGATGTGTGCAAGGTGTTGGAATTAACGAATCCGACAGTTGCGCTTGAAAGTCTCGACGAAGACGAACGGTCTAAGTTTAACTTAGGGCGTCAAGGTGAAGCGAACGCCGTCAACGAATCGGGGCTGTATGCGCTGGTACTGAAAAGCCGCAAGCCGAACGCGAAGAAGTTGCGCAAATGGCTGACCGGCGAAGTCGTGCCGAGTATAAGAAAGAGCGGCATGTATATCAATCCGAACGCACCGATAGACCCGCGTTTTCTGCGGCGCATGGCTGACGAGTTGGAGGCGCGGGATAAGAAAATCGCGGCGTTGCAACCCAAAGCCGACTACTGCGAAAAGGTGCTGGAAAGTTCGGAGCATTTGACGAGCGAATTAATTGCCAAAGAATACGGGAAGCCGGCGCATTGGCTCCACGAAACGCTGATAAAGTTGGGCGTGATGTACATGCGCAAGCGCGGCAAGAAGTGCTACTACTACTTGAAATCGCCGTATGACAAAGGGAACTATCGCGATTCGGAGACAGTGACGTTGGAGCGCGGCAAGACGGTCGTCAATCACTACTGGACACAACGCGGGCGGCATTTCGTCTATCAATTCCTGAAAAAACGCGGGATATTGCCGACGTTGGAGCGCGAAGAGTACATGGAGGCGTTGTTATGAAACTGTTCAAAAAACTCTGGGACAAAGCCGGCGAAGAAAAATTCGTTGGGCGTGTGGCGACTGTCGGCTGTACAGTGCTGACGCTGGTCACGTTGCTGATTGGCGACGTGCCGACAACGGGCGCGTGGGCAATGGGCGTCATCAACGGCTTCATGATTCTGGTGCAAGTGGACGGGGAATTTGAGGAGTGAGAACGGTGAAGATTAAGCGAATGAGCTGGTGGAATTATCGCGGGCTGGCGGACGGCGCGATAAACGCGGACGGTTCGGACGTGTTAATTCACGGGCAGAACGGCGTTGGGAAAAGTACAATCGCAAGTGTGGTGCCGTTCGTGCTGTTCGGGAAAGTTACAGGCACGGTAAAGAAGTACGAATCTGGGAAAGTGCCGACGGACGACGGTTTAATCCACGGAGCGAAAATCGAATTCGAGGACGGGACGAGCCTCCAGCGCGAATACTTTTGGACGGCGCAAGGGAATCGGCAAAATCTCTACATCAACGGTGAGCCGGTGAAATTAACGGCGTATAAAATGGAAGTAGCGCGATTGACGCAAGGCGGCGGCGAGCTGGTGATGAATCCGTTCGCGTTCAGTGAGTTATCGGCGGCAGACCAGCGCGAGTGGCTGATAAAAATCTGCGGCACAGTCGAGGACAAAGAAATATTCGCTCTGCCGGAATTCGCGGCGGCGGAAAAAATATTCGAGGGCTTAAGCGCGGAAGTATTCATGGCGCGGACGAAAGTAGAATTAAAACACCCACGCGCGGAAGTGAACGGAATCCCGTATCGAATCGCGGAATTGGAGCGTGAAGCGAAACCGACGGCGAACGAGGCGGAATTGGCGCGGCAGATAGAAGAATTGCGCGGCGAACGGACGCAAGTGTTAGCGGCAGAAATTGACGTTGCGGAGTTGACGGCGGCGCGGGAGGAATTAGCGCGATTGACAATGCCGAATCCGAATGCAAATCGCGCGACGGAATTGCGGCGGCAGATTGACTATCATGAGCGTAAAAAGTCGGAAGCGGCGTCGCGTCGGGAAGAATTACTGGAAAAATATTTTGGGCTAGCGAACATGGAGCGCGGGAAGTGTCCGACGTGCGGGCAACTGATACCGGTAGAAAAATTCGAGGCGCGGCGGGAAAAGGAATTGGCGCGGATAGTGGCGGACGGGCAGAGTTGCAAGGCAGAAATCGCCGAGCACGAGGAACTTTTAGCCGAATTGAACGACGCGCTATCTAAGGTGCCAAGTCAAGTTCCGGCGGAAAATCAAATCGCCGCGCTCAAAGAACGAATTCGCACATTGGAGGAAAAGCGGTCGGCGTTGGAAAGTGAACGGCGCAAGAAGCTTGACGAGTTGGAGGCGCGAATCGGCGACTTAGTACAGAGCCTAAACCGCGTGCGCGTGGTGGCGAATACGCAGAAACGAATCGCGGAATTGCGGACGCGCGAACAGGACTTGAATCGACAAATCGCGGAGATGGAAAGAGAACTTGCGTTGGCGGACAAATTTCTCCAGCGGAAAATCGAGTTATCGGAGGCGCGAATCAGCGAGCACTTTGAACATATCCGGTTCAAACTTTTTACCTACGTGATAACGACGGGCGAAGTCAAGCCGACGTGCGAGGTCATGCTCAACGGCGTGCCGTACAGCGCACTATCGAAGGGCGAGAAACTCAAGGCGTCGTTGGACATCTGGCGGACGTTGCAAAAGAAATTGGGCGTGGAATTGCCGCTGATGATTGATGACGCGGAAAGTTACACGCGCAACAGTTTCGTCGACGTGCCCAATCAAATTTGGCTGTTCAAAGTCAGCGACGCGCCGCAATTAACAATCGAAGTCAAAAAGGAAACGCGAGCGGCGGCATAGAGGAGGAAAATAAAATGGCAATCGGAAAAAAATTAGTGGCGGTGATGGCGGCGTGCCGGTACATGCCGCAGGACGGCTACAACTCGTTTCAAAAGTACAAGTACACGACGGCGGCGGGCATGTTCGCCAAAATCAACGAGGCGATGACGGCGGAGGGCTTGTTCACGCAAGTGGAATCGACGTTGCTGGAACTGCGCGACGTGACTACGAGCAAGGGCAACGCGGAAAAACATGCGGTCGTAAGTGTAAAGGTGACAATCACTGATTCGGAGACGGGCGAGAGCGTGACGTTTACCGGCTTGGGTAGCGGACAAGACGCGGGCGACAAGTCGATAATGAAGGCGCAAACCGCCGCGCTCAAATACGCGTACATCGGCGGATTGTGCATAGCCATGAGCGACGACCCCGAATCGGACAGCGGCAACACCTATCAGCCGCCGCCCAAATTGAACGGCAATGAACTCGTGGACAAATGCGCCGGTTGCGGCAAGGGCATAAACCAGAAAGTCTCGGAGTATTCGGCGAAAAAATACGGCAAGCCGCTCTGCATGGACTGCCAGAAGAAACAAGGCGCGCCGTTTTAAGGTGAGGTAGGGGCGGAAAATGACGGAGGAACAATTTTTAAGCGACATCGAGCTGGAAAAAAAGTTGTTGAGTGGCTTGTTGCTGGAAGGCGGGCGAGCAATCCCCGACGCGGCGCAAGTGCTCAAGCCCGACGACTTTTACCGCCCCGAACACCGCCTAATATTTAAGGCGTTGCTGGAATTAAGCGGGCAAGGCGCGGAAATCGACGTGCTACTCGTTGAAAATGAACTGAAACGAAGCGGCGATATAAAGCGCGTAACTCGGCAATATCTATTCGGACTGTTGCCGCTGGAGTACACGACGGCGCGAGTGCCGCATTATTCGGGCATAGTCAAAGAGCGTTCAAAGTTGCGGCGGTTAGAGGAAATCGGGCGTGAATTGGCGGACGAGGCAAGTCGTGATTCGGCGACATCAGCGGAAGTATTAGCGGGCGTGGAAAAGAAACTGCTCGCTACGACGGCGGACGACACCCGCGAAGTTCACGGCGCGGAAGAATTATTCCTAGCCACGCTAAGCGAACTAAATCAAGAGGCGACGGCGGGCTTAAAAACGGGTCTCCTTGCGCTAGACTTGAAATTAAGCGGGCTAAAAAAATCGGACTTGATAATTTTGGCGGCGCGACCGAGCATGGGCAAGACGGCATTGGCAATGAACATCGCGGCGAAAATTGCGCGTCAAAATACAGTGCTGGTGTTCTCGTTGGAGATGAGCGAGCGGCAATTAGCGTGGCGATTCTTCAGCGCGGACAGCCGCGTCAACGCGACGCGAATTCTAAATCGGACGCTGGAGCAAGGGGAAATATCCGCGCTGGTCGATTCGTATGAGCGATTAGCACAGCTGAAACTGTTCATTGACGACAGCGGGGGAATCACTCTGACGGAACTGAAATTAAAAGCGCGACGCATAAAACGCAAACACGGCTTAGATTTAATCGTGCTAGATTATCTGCAGTTGGTACAATGTGGCACGCGCTACGCTGGCAACCGAGTGCAGGAAGTGTCGGAGTTAAGTCGGGGCTTAAAGTGCTTGGCGCGGGAATTGGATATCCCGATACTTGCGCTAAGCCAACTAAGCCGCAACGTGGAAATGCGTGCGGACAAACGCCCGCAACTAAGCGATTTACGAGAGAGCGGCTCAATCGAACAGGACGCCGATATTGTTATGTTCCTCTACCGCGACGAATATTATAATCGCGATACCGAATATCCCGACGTAGCCGAGCTGATAATCGCCAAAAACCGCAACGGCGCAACCGGCTCCGTCCCACTGAAATTCGAGCGCGAATACCTACTTTTCGGCGATTTAACGAGGTCAGCCGATGATTAAAATCGACGCGCACTTGGAGCCGGTACCGTTCCCGCGCCCGTCCAGTCGTGGCAGACAACGTTTTAATCCGCCGCGCTACTCCGAATTCAAAGACGCGCTGGGCTACTATGCAAAGTTGGCAATGGCGGGTCGCGAGCCGCTCACTGGCGCGATAAAGTTGCGGGCAGACTTTTACAAACGCAAGCCAAAGAATCCGACATCGCGCAACTGGGGCGACGCCGACAATCACCTAAAAGCCGTCATGGACGCGCTTAACGGTATCTGCTACTTAGACGACCGCCAAATCACCGACGCCCGCGCCACTAAACATTTCGGCGAACCGCATATCTCTATCGAATTGGAGGAGTTGAAATGAATCTAGGCAAATACGACGCGATAACGCGGCGGGAAATTGAATTCTTCGTTGAGCGCAAGGACGCCGAGCAAGCGAAACTTCGCGGACAGATAGCGCGAGACTTGCGCAAGTTGGGCGAATATGCGTTTCTCGACGATACCACCTATCGCAAGCTCCAAGAAAAATATCGTCGGGCGCACGCCGGCAAAAAGAAGTTGGCGATTCTGGAAATGGAACGCCGCGCGTGGTGCAAATAAAATACAGGGGTGACTGATTTAAGTCGCCCCTTTTGAGTAGAGGAAAAATCATGAAACGTTTTTGTCTAAGTTGCGGTGAACCCCTAGATTATTGCTTGGCACGGCAACGCAAATATTGTGGTAAAACGTGCCTTTATCGCGAGCAAAGGCGCAAGCTGTTTGGAAAGCCGCGCACGCTAGTCAGCCACTTCCAATTATTCAAAAACATAGTGGCGGCGTCGCAGAGCGCGGAAGAATTCACAACTTTATATCGGCAGTATTTCGAGGAGGACAGCAAATGATTGTTGACGGAATAAAAATCACGGCGGACTACCCCGCCGACGACGCGGAGCTTGCCGCCTATGTGGCGTGTGTAAAAGCCCGCGTGCCGGACGTGTCAAGCGTCACAGTCAAGCTTTGCCCCGACGGCGCAGTTGATTTAACCTGGACAGCTCATCACCCGAAATTTGAACGAATTCGCCGAATAACCGGCTACCTCGTGGGGGATATGACGCGCTGGAATAATTCCAAACAAGCCGAGGAGCGCGACCGCGTTAAACATCAATAAGGGAAGGCGGCAAGTCATGACAGAACAAGAATTGAACAGCGTCCGCGAATTGAAGAAACGAATTCGCGACCTTGAAAAACACCTGCAGGCATTGAGACTAAGCGCAGAAGTCGGGATTATTTGAAACCGAAAATTTAACCCCCAAAAAGTATTCGCGTAAGGAGTGTTCTTCGTCATCGCTGAAAAAAGTTCGTGAATCAATCCGCTGTCCACATCGTTTACGGCGTATTTAAGGCAAGTAATTTCGTAGCCAATCGCCGCTTTCAAGTTTTCGAACGGTGCGTACATTTCGCTTTGTTTAGTTTTAACTTTTAATGTTGTTTTATCAACTTTTTCACAACTTTTTTTGTTGGCAAAAATACTTGACTTGTTGTATAATTTTTTATATAAAAGGAGAGATTATATGCAAGTGGATTTAGAGGAAAGGTCTATAGCAGAACAATTAAAATTTCTGGCAACTTATCGCGGTTATACGCTAAAGACGTTAAGCGAAGAATTTAACCGCCGTTTCGGAACAAAATACGTTCAGCAAAGTTTTTCATGTAAAATCAATAACCACGCAATAAGTTATGATGAATTAAAACAATTTGGCGAACTGCTCGGATTTAAAGTTAAACTTGAACTCGTTGACAAGGGCGGTGACGACAATGACAGAACAGGATAGATTTAATGCGGAATTGCAGTTAAAAACGTCGCTGCAAGAGGCAAAATTCAATATGCTCGTCAGCGAACTCAAAGAACAGCGCGAAGACATCAGGCGTTTGCAAGGCAAGCAAGACGAGGACAGGAGAGTTTTGGAATCCAAGATAGACAAGCTCGGCGATAAAATTCAAAACATGGTAATAGCCGCCGTCGTTGGTTTCGGAGTGATAGTCTTTGCGGCAGTTTCCGCGTTGAAGTAATGAGAGCCGCGCCGATGGACGCGCAACCGAATAAAAAAAATAGCCCTTCCAAATTCGGAAGGGTTTTTTGTTGGGAAGTGATGATGATGATTAAAGGTAAGGAAAGAAAACGAGCAGAGCTTAACGAGCGGCAATCTCTTTTCGTCGATTTTTATATTCAATCAGGTAACGCAACTGAATCCGCAAAAAAAGCTGGTTACTCCGAACGGAGCGCAATGCAGTTGGGGTGCGAATTGCTAAGCAATGCGAAGATACAATCGGCAATTCAATCACGGTTAGCGCAGCTGGAGAGTGAGCGGATAGCCAAGGACAAGGAAGTACTGGAATACATGACGGCGGTCATGCGTGGCGAAACGACAGAGGAAGTCGTGATGAATATCGGGACGGGCAAGGGTTACACTCGTGCCGAAAAGGTGACAGCGCAGGTATCAGCCAAGGACAGGTTGAAAGCCGCCGAAATGCTCGCCAAAGTCAAGGGCATGTTTATCACCAAAGCCGAGGTCGACTTGCAAGGCGTCGTGCCCGTCGTGATTCGTGACGACTTCTAACCGGCGCGGCTTGCGCTCGTTGCGGGCGTGCGTGGACGCGGGCAGGCGTGCGCTCGTGGGCGTGTTCGTGTCGCATATCCGTTTCGAGGGGGTATAGGTGGACTTTCGGATTTCGCGTCCCAAAATCCTCACCCCCAAAAACACGGTGAGTAAGAATCCAACGCCAAGGGCTTTGACTTTTTGCCTATTCGGAGTCTTAAGTCTTACGCCTCGCGGCGCGACAAGAATTGGTTCGGCGCGAGTGTCGAAAATTCCTGCTTGACCCCCGAAATTTTAATCTGATTCTAACCAAATTTTAATCCGATTCTAATAAAAGACAGCATTTTGTTGCCAATGCAACGCCAGCATAGAGTAAAACGCCTGTGGTCTTGCTTGAATCTTGCTTGAATCTTGCTTGGTACTTGCTTGAATCTTGCTTGAATCTTGCTTGGTTAGTGCGATAAAAAAATAGAATGAGGTGAACAATGGAAAGCGCAATCTCGTTGAAGGAAGCAGTAGGCGGCGGCTATGATGAGTTCTGGAAGAGCACGAAACGCTACGTGGTGTGCAAGGGTTCGCGAGCCTCGAAGAAATCTACAACGGCGGCGTTGAAGCTGACAAC
>JAFXNB010000141.1 GCA_017529935.1 Selenomonadaceae bacterium | reverse complement strand
TTATCGCAAAACAAAAAGCGAACGTTTCAATCCGTTCAAGAGCGGATTTGTCGGTGCTTTCAAAAATATTTTGGACAGTATGCAGTGGCTTTCGGAGCAGACCGAGTACATGACGCGCTTGAATTCCTACAAACGCGCCAAAGCGGAACTGGCAAGGCAACGCGCCGACGGCAAGGCGACACTTGAGGACAAAAAACTTGCCGCGCTGGAAGCCCGCGACGCCTCCATTGATTTTGCAAAGGCGGGCACGTCTACGCGCAAATTTAATCGGCTGGTCATGTTCGCCAACGCACAAGTGCAGGACTGGGCAAAGTGGGGCGTAATCGGGCGCGACTTTTTCAAAGGCGGCGAGGCACGCAAAGTTGCTCTGCAAAAAATCGGACGGCTGATGTTGACGGGCGTTTTGGCTACGATAGCGCAAGCCGCGTTGAATTATTCGGACGACGACCGCCGCGAAAAATATAAAAAACGCCCCGATTGGGAAAAAGAAACTTATTGGATTTTCGCCGACGGTTTGAGAATTCCAAAAGGGCAAGACATCGGCACGCGGTTTGTATCGGCACTTACGGACGAATTTATCGGCAAGGCAATGGACGACGACCCCGTTTCAACCAAACGCCTTTTCAAGGTGGTTAGAGACGCAATTCCGTCGATTATCCCGTCGCTTATCGAGCCCGCCTACGAAGTGCACATGAATTATTCCAGCTTCCGCGACGCGCCGATTGTCCCCGTCGGGCAACAAAATCTTGATAAGGCGGAGCAGTATGGCAAAAATACTTCGAGCTTCGCAAAGTTGTTCGGGGAACTGACGGGCTGGATTTCTCCGCGCGGCGTCGACTATCTTATCAGCGGCTACCTCGGCTCCACGGGCAAATTTTTAACCCGACTTCCCGATTATTTCACGCGCGGAGGAACTATCGACGACGTTTTAATGCTCCGGCGATTTGTCTTCGACCCGAACGAAAATCCAAAAACCGTCAAAGATTATTACGAGGCGTACAACGAGCAATACAAGCACTACAACACCTACAAGTTGCAGCGCAAGTGGGATAAAAATGCGCAACCGCCGAGCGGCTACGACCCGAAACTTTATGCAAGGTTGAAGTCGGTGTCGTCTACACTGCGAAAAATCAGCGCGGCGGAAAATAATATTTTGCGGAATCCGAACCTTGATTGGGACACGAAAAACGAAAAGCTCCGCGAACTGGAAAAGAAACGCGAGCGACTTTGCGAACGGGCAATGCAACAGGCGCGATAGGCGCATTTTTTATTGGGGGTGATTTTTTGAATTGGCTTGATTGTTGTGGCGGTTGTTGCAGTATGACTTCCGCCTGCGATTGTTGTAGCGATTGCTGTAGCATAAGCTGTTGCCCCGACTGCGGCGGCACCGGCTCTTTATTTGACGGGATAAAATTTGGCGACGGGCTTGTTTTGGACGGCGATACTTTGAAAGTGACGATTTCGGGCGGCTCAAATTGTTCTTGCGAGCCTTACGTTTTGCCGACCATGAGCCAGACCGTTAAGGGCGGCGCAAAAGTCGGGCACAGCTTAAAGATGATTAACGAAACGCTGAACGTCGCGCTTGATACTATACCTTCCACCGTCGAGGGCTTCCTGTGGATTCACGATGTGCCCACGACCGGCGGCTGACAAGGAGGCTTTTTCATGGAAATTGTTTACATAAACCCCGGCTATACAACTGGACTTACAGGTACGGGGCTCACTTGCGTTGAAAGCGAGGAATACAATCCAATCAACGGCGTCGCTTTTACCGGCAATTTTTCCGGTGACGGTCGCAAGTTTTATCTGCCTCTTCCATCTTCTGCGTTTGATGTACCAACAGTAAGCGATAGCCAGTTTTTCACAAAAATGATAAGTTTCAAATTTTCTGTTTATCTTGACTTGGTTTCTCCTTACACAACTGTTGCGGGATTCCAAAAGGATAAAACAAAAACTACTTCTGATTATAATTATGTAAGCTTTGGATATTCCAACTGCAAGGCTTATTTTGTGATTGGCAACAACAATACCACACAAGACATAATAAAAAATAAAGTAACCGCAGGTTTTCATAACGTTGTGCTTTCTATCTGTTTGATGAAATATCTGAGTGGAAGCTCCAACGCTTTTTATGTGGTTACATACTGTGAAGTTGACGGTGACCTTAAAAGTTACCGCACGGGTTTCAGTTCCGCTTCATCAATTAGCAGTGTGTTCGGGCAAGGCATTTATGTTGCTCTTAACGGTACAACAACTTCAACTATAACTGAATATTTTTCCAATATCATAGTCGCCTCATCAACTGAGATTAGCTCAACTTCGCCCTCAAGAGAGGCTATACCGGCTCCGATTTTGTCCTCCGATACGACGCTTGTAAGGTTGCCGCTGAGTACGCCGTCGGGGAATTTTTCTGCGGAGGGTGACGGCAAATACGTTGGCACCGCGTCGGGGCAACAACTCCTGCAGACTATCGACGCAACCGATTTGATTACAAAGTTCGGCGGCGACACCAAAGTGAATAATCTGATTGTTTACGGCAATCCCGGCTATAGAACCGGCAACGGCATTACCACAGCTTACGGCGGTTCCACCGACGACTACGGCGACGGCAAATTTACTACAAAAGGCTCGTGCACACTTTCCGCTGACCCTAACGCTATTGCTAGCGTCGCGTGGGACGAAACAGAAAACGGCACAACTTTAGAAATCATAGACGGCTGGGAAGTCGGCTGGAAAATTTAAGGAGGTGTTCTTATGGCAATGGAAATTGTTCACGTTGACCCCGGCTATGGGCGAGTTATGCTGTCTACTTCAGACACAGGAACGACCTTCGTTGAAAACGACGAATATAATCCGACAAGCGGCGTTGCGTTCACTCATGCAGGTGATAGTGCAGGGGTCTACGCGCGTCTCCCAAATCTTGATTTTTCTTTTGAGCCGAGCGGGCAATTCTATAAAAAAGTTTTTTCTCTCAAGTTCACGGTTTACGCGCCCGGCAGTGGTAGCTTCCGCGCGGGATTTTCTAAAGTTGCCAGCGGTGCTCCTATGTTTGGCGGGATAGACATACGTAGCAATAATTACAGCATTGTTCGTTTTGTCGAGAATGTTGAAAAGTATAGTCAAAATGCGGGCTTAAGCGCGGGTTTGCACTATGTTTCAATTACTCATTCTTTGACTGTCGACAGCACGAAAGAAGTACCTGAGTATCTCAGAACAACCACCATAGAAGTTGACAATGTTGTTGACTTCCAAACGTACACCACGACGACGAAACCGAACCTCCCCCAATACGCTTTGTTTCATTTCGGCGGAAGCAGTAGCCACTATTACGTTTCCAATGTTCTAGTCGGGCAGGCGTCCTACGAGGGCGACGGCAACGACGACATTCCCAGCGATGACGGCATTCCCGCCAATACGCCCGTTTACCGTTTGCCGCTCGGCGCACCCGAAGAGATTGATTTTGAAGCGGGCGAGGACGGAGAATATATCGCCAAGGAGAACGGGAAAAAGCTCCTGCAGACCGTTAACACGACGAATTTAATTTCACGGTTCGGCAATCAACCAATTACGCACGTCGTTTCTTACGGCAACCCCGGCTATCGCGTCGGCACCGCCGTAACGGAAGCCACTGGCTTATCTAAAGCCGACGGAGCTGGCGTCCCGCGCGGCACGCACGAACTTTCTTTCGTGAAAGACATGCATATTTATGACATTTGGAAACTTACCCAGCACAAAAGTTTTGCCGCCCTCAACGGCATACAAGTCGGCTGGCTGTCTGGTGGGACAGGCGGTTAAGCCATGGACGGTTTTTATCTCAAGCCCGAAGCCTTCACCTTTGAATTTGAAGTTGGCGCGACTAGCGGCTTACACATTAAGCCCGAAGCCTATACTTTTTATTTTAAAGCAGGAACAGCAGGAACGAACCCGCCCGACACAGGCGACGACGGCTTTCACGTCAAGCCCGAAGCCTACGCGCTAATCGGTTCGGCTGACAGTTCGGTTGACGGCGGCTTTCACGTTAAACCCGAAGCCTACGCGATTATCGGTTCGGTTGACGGCGGCTTTCACGTTAAACCCGAAGCCTACGCGATTATCGGTTCGGTTGACGGCGGTTTTCACGTTAAACCCGAAGCCTACGCGATTATCGGTTCGGTTGACGGCGGTTTTCACGTTAAGCCCGAAGCCTACGCGATTACTGGTGCGGTTGAAATATTGCCTCATGACCCGCCGTCTGATGAAGAAGGTTTCCACGTCAAACCCGAAGCATTCACTTTCGAGTTTGAAGTCGGCGCGGATAGTGGCTTCCACGTCAAACCAGAGGCTTTTGCGTTCGAGTTTGAGGTCGGCGTAGACGGCGGTTTCCATGTCAAGCCGGAAGCTTTTGCATTTGAGTTTGAAGTTGGTTCCGATAGCGGATTCCACGTTAAGCCTGAAGCGTTTGCGTTCGAGTTTGAAGTCGGCGCGGATAGCGGCTTTCATGTTAAACCCGAAGCCTACGCGTTTAATTTAGTAATTAAGGAAAATTTTCCTGTACTTAAATTAGCAATCCGACACAACGGCGAAATTCTGATTGTGCCCTTTACGACAAAGGTGAGTTCGCCCGCCCTAGTCGTTCGTTGGAACGGGCTTAATTGGTACAATCCGCTCGTTTCGCCGACTGAAGCGTCCGCTGTTCTTACCGAATATGGCGGGCAAACTTATGCTCTTTCCACCTAAGGGAGGTGATTAAAATGACTGAAGAACTAATTATTCATACGCTTAGCAATGTCGGCGCGCCAGTAGTTATCTGCATGTACACGCTCTTTCAAGTAAATAAAAATTTAGAAAAGCTCACAAATGCATTTGACCGTTGGAGCGACTTGATTGACCATAGGCTTAAAGATTTGGAAGAAGATGTTAAATCACTTAAAGGCAGGGGTGGTTAAAATGTGCTACTTACTCTCTAAAGAATTCACAAAAATTAGCGAGACCTGCGGCACAATTCAAAATGCCAGCCGAATTCGCACGCTTGAAATGTCCGAAACCACCGAGCCGAACAAGGGGATTCTCATTCCGCCTTTGCGGACGCACACTTTCACGGGCACCACAATTTACCTGCGCTGTGTCGACGGCTGGGCTGAAGCTCGCGTTGTTCCTTTTATCGTCGACGGCGGCGGCGGCGGCGGTGCTTCTTCTTCTAGCGATTCTTCGTCCGGCTACGATTCTTTTAATCAGCAGGACGTTGATGATATGTTTGACCCTTAAGGAGTTGATTCTTATGCAAGGTGCTAGGCTTCCGCCCAATTTAATCTTCGTTTCGCGTCACGTTCATTTTATTTAGGAGGAATAAACCATGACTTTCAGTGAAAAGAAAACCATTGTCATCTGGGCTAAAGATTCCGGCGGCGAGTTCCATTCTATCGGCGGCGTCAACAACGACGTTAATACCGATACCGTCGCCGTTACTCAGCTCAACAAACTTTTCGCCGCCGTTGGCAAAACTATCGTCGCCGACGATATGCAGCTCCTCGTCACCAAGGAGGCGATTTAATCATGACCAACGCAACTTTTTCCTTCGCCTACAAAGATTCCAACTTCAAGCGCGATTACAAGCTCGAAGTCGCCGATTCCGTTCCCGCCGCCAACGTTAATGACCTCGTCCGCAATACCGCTAAGGCTATCAACCAGTCTTTGGCGGGCGGCACCTCCGGCGGGCTTGATACTTTCTTCGTCGCCGACAATTACGACGCCGCCAACTCCATTGGCTCCTTCGCCTCCATTGCCGC
>JAFXNB010000140.1 GCA_017529935.1 Selenomonadaceae bacterium | reverse complement strand
CTACCCGCAATCGCTCGTGCGTTGCTTGAAAACATCCCTGTTTTCGCGCAACGCGACGGCCGCCGTCCATGGCGGCCGCTGGCTTGGTTTGCTAAGTTTCTTGACGTTCGCAAATTAAATGTCTGACTGCGCCAATCAAATACAACGAGCCTGCGATAATTTTTACATCGCCGGTCAAATTTTTTAGCCGTTCGACAGCCTCAAAATTATTTTCGACGGCTACACAATTAATAGCGTGTTCGCGCAAATTTTTACAGATAATTTCGGTTGAGGCGGCGCGTTCCGAATTGGGCGGCGTCACGATTACAAAATCTTCTGCGCGGAACAAAATTTTTATCATTTCGGCGAAGTTTTTATCAGCCAGCACGCCGAAGACCCAAATTCTTTTGCCGTGCGGAAAATTTTTGTCCAAACTCTCGCGCAACGCCGTCGCCCCGTGCGGATTGTGCGCCCCGTCTATCACGATAACGCCCGAAGAATTTTTAAAAATTTCAAAGCGTCCAGGCCATTCCACGTGCGCCAATGCTGAATAAATTTTTTCGTCATCAATGCCGAGAACTTGCGCCGCCTTAATCGCGATTGCCGCGTTAAATTTTTGATATTCGCCGCGCAGATTTATTTTGACATTGGCGGGCGTCGTGACTTCATACAGCGGAGAATTTTTTTCCTTAGCAACGGCGCGGATAATTTCAAGCTGTTCGCCCGCCGTTACGCCCGTCACCGTCGGGACATTCGCTCTGATGATACCCGCCTTGTTGCGTGCGATTCCGTTCAAGTCGCCCAAAATATTTTCGTGGTCAAGCGCAACCGTCGTGATGATACAAAGTTCCGGCGCGATTATGTTCGTCGAATCAAAAGTGCCGCCCATGCCGACTTCGACAACTGCCACGTCGACCGCGCGAATTTTAAAATATTCAAAGGCGGCAAGCGTCAGCGTTTCAAAATGCGTGGCTTCGACGCCCGAATTTTTCACGCGGAAAATCATTTCGGCAAAGTCAGCTTCGGAAATATTTTCGCCGCAACTTTTAGAAAGTTGACAAACAGCGGTCGCGCCATAGCGTTTCGACGTTTTAAAGTTTGTCGCCGCGTCCATACGCAACCCATGCGGGTTGCTAGCTTCGTAATTTTTACCGTCATAAATACGGATTCGTTCGCAATAACTTTCCAAGTGCGGCGACGTGAACAATCCGACGCGCAAACCTTGAAGCTTGAGCATTTCGGCGAGCATGGCGCAAACTGAGCCTTTACCGTTGGTGCCCGTCACGTGAATTGTCCGATAAAAATTCTGCGGATTGTCCAGCGCGGCGGCAAGTTTTTTCGTCCGCTCCAAGCCTTCCTTTACGCCGAATTGGCAAAGTTGCTCCAAATATTTTAGCGCGTCATTATAGGTTCTCAAGTTGTTTAATCCTCTGCTCCAACGACGAAATTTTTTCTTCGGCGGCGGCTAATTTATCGCGCTCCGATTGCACGACTTCGGCGGGAGCTTTGCTCAAGAAGCGTTCGTTTTTAAGTTTGCCCGCCGTCGACGCTGCGCCCTTGCGAAGTTTTTCCAATTCCTTAGTTAGACGCGCGATTTCTTTTTCCACGTCGATTAAACCTTCAAGCGGCAGATAAATTTCCAATCCGTCGACCACGCCGCTCATTGCGTGCGCAGGCTTTTCGTCGGCAAAAGTTATCGGCTCCGCGAACGCCAAATCGGCTACGTAGCTCACGTTCTCCGCCAAAAATTTTTTGTACTCCGCACGCGTCACCTTCAGCACGATCGCCGATTTTTTGCGCGAATCAATGCCCAGCTCCGATTTTAAGTTGCGGATTGTCTTAACTGTGTTCAAAATCACGTTCGCGAATTCGTCTATATCATTGCGCTCCGAAAGTAAATCTTTGAGTTCGTCGCGTGTCGGGTAGGGCGCGAGCATGATTGAGCCTTGTGCGTTCGGGAGTTTTTGGCGGATAATTTCCGTCAAGAACGGCATGAACGGATGCAACAATCGCAACGTGCACTCCAAAACTTTTTCCAGCACGAACAGAGCCGTTGACTTTGCGCGTGCGTCGGAGCCGTAGAGCCGCGTCTTTGTCAGCTCGATGTAATAATCGCAGAACTCCAACCAAATAAATTCGTAAATCAGCCGCGCCGCCTCGCCCAGCTCAAAACGTTCAAGATTTTTAGTGACGGCGTCAATCGTCTTAGCCAGCTCGTGAAGAATCCATTTGTCCGCGAACTCCAAATCGTCGCGCGTCGCTTTAAAGTTTTTGTCGAAGCCTTCCAAGTTCATCAGTAGAAATCTTGACGCGTTCCAAATTTTGTTCGCGAAGTTCCGCGCAGATTCGACGCGCTCATCAAAAAATCGCAAATCGTTGCCGGGCGTGTTGCCCGTCACCAGCATGAAGCGCAGACTGTCCGCGCCGTATTTGTTGATAATTTCCACGGGGTCGACGCCGTTGCCCAGCGATTTACTCATCTTGCGCCCGAATTTGTCGCGAACCAAGCCGTGAATGAAAACATATTTAAACGGAACTTCGCCGCGGAATTTCAAGCCCATCATCACCATACGCGCAACCCAGAAGAAAATTATATCGTAGCCCGTGACAAGGACGCTCGTCGGATAAAATTTTTTAAGTTCGGGCGTATCGTTCGGCCAACCCATGGTGCTGAACGGCCACAGCGCGGAGCTAAACCACGTGTCCAAAACGTCTTCGTCGCGGCGCAAATTTTTTCCGTGACAATGCGGACACTCCGTCACGTCGACTTCGGAAACCGTCGTTTCGCCGCAATCGTCGCAATACCACGCGGGGATT
>JAFXNB010000139.1 GCA_017529935.1 Selenomonadaceae bacterium | reverse complement strand
GTCGAGCGTCACGGTCAAGCTGTGCCCCGACGGCGCAGTTGATTTGAACTGGACGGCTCATCACCCGAAATTTGAACGAATTCGCCGAATAACCGGTTACCTCGTGGGAGATATGACGCGCTGGAATAATTCCAAACAAGCCGAGGAGCGCGACCGCGTTAAACATCAATAAAGAAAGGCGGCAAGTCATGACAGAACAAGAATTAAACAGCGTCCGCGAACTGAAGAAACGAATTCGCGACCTTGAAAAACACCTGCAGGCATTGAGACTAAGCGCAGAAAATATAGTTCCCGTTCTAGACGGCTTGCCGCATTCCACCGAGGTTAAATCCCGCGTCGAAAAAATCGCGTTGCGGCTTGTCGAAAGTGAACGCGAACTTACCACGCTTAACGAAAAGCTAATGCTGGCAAAAGTTCACCTGCTGGACAAAATCCTCCGCCAAGTCGACGAACCCGCCCTACAAACGCTGCTTGTCCTGCGCTACGTCGAGTGCTTATCTTTCAAGGAGACTGCCCGCCGCATGAGAATCACTCTGCGCCATTTATACCGGCTTCACAAAAAATTTTTAAAAATGTCACCTGCTTGCACTCTTGCGGCACAAACCACGAGCTGATATAATCAGACTGGAAATTAACGCGGGAGACCGCTTGCAATAAAAAAACCGCCCCGATAACCGAGGCGGTTTTAACTTTGTGGCATTGCGTTCAATCGAGTTCCTGATTGGCGGGTATTTCGTCAATCCACCCGTTGCCGAAGAATTCCGCGATATAAAGCGAACTGCAACGAAAACCACAGAGAAAATCATCGCAAAGTTCGCTCAAGTCAGCGGACTTGTCCAGCTTGAGTTCGGCGGCGTGTTTCCTAATCGCGCCAAGCAGGGCTTTCCTGCTCGTGTAGTAGCCGATAACGCCACCATTGGTGCACAGCTTATAAATCGTCATTCTTAAAACTCCTTTCCTTTTTTTGCTAATCAAGTCTTAAGTCAACCCTCCGCGTTTTGTGGCGTCCCCTGTGCATTAATTGATAACACGAACCCCACGGCTCTTGAGCGTCGAGTACAATGCCATTGCGATAACGGCAACCGTCGTGCCAAAAGTCAAAGCCAAAATATTCCGAAAGAAAATCAACGGCTTCTGCGGCGTCATGGCAATTCTTGTAGCCGCGATTAATTGCTACAATGTCGGTGTCATCGCCCTTGCTAGGTGCGGGAACTCCACGCCAGCAAAATTCAACAAAGCACTTCATGACAAACACACCGTCGTTAGCGCGCGGATTGAAGTCAGTACTTTTGACGGCTACGGATTCTATTCCGCGTGCGCGTTCAAAATCGTCAAGGGCGCAAGTAACATCTTCAAGATGATTGTCGCGTTCGGCGTTCGTCGCAGTTTTGAGACTTGCCCGCTTGCCGTCGACGTAGTAAACCGCGCCAATCTTGCCCGTGCGCTTGTTCTGCATAATTTTGCGTTCCACTTTTTTCATTTGAAATTCTCCTCTCCTTTTTACCAATTAAGGTATTAGTCAACCCTCCGCGTCGGAGGGCTGAGCAACAACTTAATCAGTCAATCAGAATTCATTAGCAAAGACTACTTCAATTTCGCCGCATTCCAGATACTTACCGGGATTGCTGAACATGTCGCGCCGGAAATAGAGATTGTAGAATTCGCGGCAGAAGTCGCGCTTTTGGTACCCGCCGAGCCGCTCCCAATTTTTAGCTATAGCCTTTTGCAACGCAGTCTTATTCGTGAAGTAGCCGATAACTTCGCTGTCGGAGTGCCACTTGTGCGCGTTCGGGAACGCCCGCAAAATGTAAATCTTCATGATAAATTCTCCTTTACGCAATAGCTGATTCGGCGAGGTCGTGAGCGGTTGTTTCCTCAGTCAAGGTAACGTGCAACTCAGCGAGGAAACGAGACGGATTTATATTAAACACGTCCAGACCCCAAGCTACTACACGCGGGATTTCAACCGTCATGTTAGGATATTGCTTGCGCATTTGGTAAGCCTTGATAAGCCAAGCGTCAACGTCTTTTTGAACGAGACTCCTAGAGCTAATGGAGCCATTAATGCATTTGCCGTTAACGAGAATATCAAACAACGGCTTTTTATCCCCGTACATGACAATTTCCACGCGGTAAGGCTTCATGTCAACGCTTGCGGGCGTGGTAATTTGCGGTTCAAAGGATATTGGTTGCCCGTCGTTGCCCGTGTAGACTAACTTAAATTCGCCCTTAAACGGCGAGTTCGTTAAAACAGTAAAATCGTCGGCGAGGCGTTTGTCGAGATAAATCGCCGCATTGGGCGATTCACCGCCAACAATTCTGTTTATGTAGTCCTGAACGTAAATATTCGCTGTTGCACGGCTGTATTTATAGCCGTCCACGTAGTAAACGCGCGTTTTAGTCCCGACAGGCGCAATAGTGATTGTCATCTTGACTTCATCGCGTTCGATAGCGATTGCCATAGCTTTTTTGCTTGCCATAATAATTACTCCCTTTCTTATCTCCGGTTAATAAACAGTCTCCGTATGAAGACTTTGTGCGAGGCTTTAGCTGTCATCTAAAGCCCCGAGGCAAAATCTTCACGTGACGCCCCAAAAGTTAGGGCGTTTCGACGCCGAGCCGCAGCGTCATCATCAGACGGGATTAAATCAGTGCACGTCGTGCCAGAGTTCCTTAAAGTACGCGTCCACAGCGTCAACGGCAAAGCTTCTAACTTGCCATTCGGCGCGAGCACTCCACCAATAACCCTCAATGCAACCCGTGCGAGTGTTCAAGTAGATACTGGGTCCGCCAATCGCAAGCGCGATTCTTGCCCCGCGATAATCGCCGCGCAAGTTGCAAATAATTTCAACGTCCATGACGTCTTCAAAGTACTTTCTGAGCCTAGCGTAGCTGCCGGAGTATTCGTCGCGGTCGTCATCGTCGCAATAGTCGTTGTAAAACCATTCGCAGTTGCCGCTAACGAGTTCTTCAATCGTTTCAGCATAGCTTTTCACGTCTTGTTGAAGTATTTCTGTGCTAGTCATTTTTAAAATCTCCTTTCAATTTCCCCTGTTAATAATTCGCACTTTCGCTGAATAGCTGAAAGGCATTAGTCAACCCTTCACAGGGAAGGGCTGAACAACAACTTTCATGCTGTCATAATCAGGCGGGAATTAATGCATAATCTCTTACTGTTGCTAAATGCAATGATTCAATAGTGCCGAGTTCGTGACGGGCTTTTTCATATGCCGCCAATGCGGCTTCAAAGCGAGCGTTAATTGCGGCTTGCTTTTTGGGCGTCAATTCTTCAATGATAATGTTCCATTTTTCCTTTTTGTCGGGATACCACCGCTGCCGCGTTTCTTCAGCATATTTGAAAGCTACTTTTTTTGCGGCGGCAAGTGTCGGAGCTTGAACGCGTCTTTTTATGCTCCCCTCTGAACAGGTAAATATTGCTATGAAGTTTTTCATTTGAATAATCTCCTTTCTTTTCTCCGTAGAAGTCACGCCTTGCGCGTCGGCTTCCGCAGACCGTCGCCCCAATCGGGGCTAGGTTTCGACGAGGGAGCCGCCCCCGTCATCATCAGTGCGGATTAGTTTTTGCTATCGAGTTTTTTAAGCTTGCGTTTCAAGCTTCTCAATTCCTTTTCCATTGCGGAAATTTCGTTGGCGAGTGTGCAGGCGGCGTTGTCAAAGCAGACGTTAGCCAAATTCATTTCCTTGTTTTTGTAGTACTCCGATTCTTCGTCCCACGCAAGGTGGCTGTATTCGCTGGCTTTGTCCTGATATTCGGCAAGCTGTTTGCGAGCCGCTCTAATCGTAACTTCCAAAACCGCGATTTTTCGGCGAAGGAATTGCATTTCCAAATATGTGAATTCTTCCCGCCACGCGCCCCAGTCTTCGCGCAATTCACGCAGCGACGGCAGGGCGTTTAAATCCTCAACGGCTTTCAAGCTTAGACTAATCATTTTGAATTTCTCCTTTCCATTTCTCCGAGTGTAAAAACACTGATTAAAAGGCTTAACTCCGACAAGCCCTTTAATCAGTGCTTTCACCAAAAATCGGTAAAAGCCAAATTTGCTTAGCGTCCCATTTCGGCAGGTTCCGCCCCTACGTGGCGACGCTTTCTAAGGAGAAAAGGAGAAAAAGGAGTTTTTCAGGTTTATCCTTTTTTGCAGGTTATTCGCGGCATAATCACCAGTCCGAACAATCCGCAAAGAGGATTCCTTTTTTTGGTATTGTCATACCGCGTATCAGTTTTAGGTTACTCTATCGGGAATAATTACGCGCCACTTGACGCCTTCCGATTTTTGCCCTTGCTGATATTAATTTTTCAATGAGCCGGTCATTTTTGCCCCGCAGATAACGTCTGCTTGTGACTTCCACACAACCTCCGCCAGTTATTCTTTGTCCCTTCATACGTAACCTCGGCGGGCGTCGCCTTGTATCTCGCCTTGCACCTTCACGGCTTAACCTCGCCTTCACGGTGTCTAGCTGAGATATTCGGTTTTCAACTTTCAGCGTCCTTGCTTGTTGTTTATACCGTTATCCTTAACTTGTTGTGCGTAGTATAGCAGTATACTGTTATCTTGTCAAGCCCTTTGTAAAAAAAATTTTTCGTGTGAAAAGTGGCGTTGCAACGCAGTTTGTTGGCTTTTCGGTACTCGGCAGCAAAAATTTCTTCAAAAAAATTTTTGAGTGATAAAGTTGTTTTTGTCTAATGATAATGGTATAATCACAAAAAAAGGACGTGAGAATATGCCAAAGTCAAATGCTCAAAAATTAGCACAGCAAAAATATGACCAAAAATCTTATGACCAAATTTTAGTCAAGGTAAAAAAAGGCAAGCGCGAAGAGTATAAGCAATCGGCAGATGAATTAGGCTTAGGACAAATGGAATTATTCCGGCTCGCCGTTGAAGAGTACATATCAAATCACGCTGGCGAAGTCATGACGCCGCAACCAAAGACTGAGCCGTTGACAGCAGCGGATAAGCAACTCATCGACGAATTCGCCCGCTTGCCCGTCGACGTGCAGAAATGTTTTCTCAAGACGTTCAAAGCGATTAACCAGAATGCGCCGCAATAAAAGCCCACAAAGCGATTTACGCGGCGTTTGCAAGCTGTCCGGTATGAAACTACCCAAGCGGCGAATTGTGCATGGTATATTTAATACAAACTCAAAAAAAAATAGCCCTTCCAAACTCGGAAGGGTTTTTTGTTGGGAGGTGATGATGATGATTAAAGGTAAGGAAAGAAAACGAGCAGAACTTAACGAGCGGCAATCTCTTTTCGTCGATTTTTATATTCAATCAGGTAACGCAACTGAATCCGCAAAAAAAGCTGGTTACTCCGAACGGAGCGCAATGCAGTTGGGGTGCGAATTGTTAAGCAATGCGAAGATACAAGCGGCAGTTCAATCACGGTTAGCGCAACTGGAGAGTGAGCGGATAGCCAAGGACAAGGAAGTCCTAGAATACATTACGGCGGTCATGCGCGGCGAAACGACCGAGGAAGTCGTTGTCAACGTCGGGACAGGCAAGGGCTACACACGAGCCGAGAAGGTGACGGCGCAGGTCTCCGCCAAGGACAGGCTCAAAGCCGCCGAAATGCTAGCCAAAGTCAAGGGCATGTTCATCACGCGGCAGGAAGTCGACCTGCAAGGCGTCGTTCCCGTCGTGATTCGCGACGACTTCTGAACCGCATATGGGTTCCGAGGGGGTATACATGGACTTTGAAATTTCCGCCGCCTATATCGATACCCCCGAAAACACGGAAGGTAAGTTCCCAACGCCAAGGGCAAAAAAAAAGCGCGACCTTTCAGACAAAAATCAGACAATCAAGCGTGACCCGACGGGCGGGGGAGGGTGGGTGTCTTACGTCTTTCGTCTTCAGCCAACCCCCCCAAAACCTAAGGGGTTGGTTCGGCGCGAGTGTCGAAAATTCCTGCTTGACCCCCGAAATTTTAATCTGATTCTAACCAAATTTTAATCCGATTCTAATAAAAGACAGCATTTTGTTGCCACTGCAACGCCGGCATAGAGTAAAACGCCTGTGGTCTTGCTTACCGCTTGCTTACTTCTTGCTTACTTCTTGCTTACTGCTTGCTTACTTCTTGCTTACTTGGTGCTTACTTGGTGCTTACTTGGCAAGTGCGATTGTAAAAAAAATAGAATGGGGTGAACGAATGGAAAGCGCAATCTCGCTGAAGGAAGCGGTGGGCGGCGGCTATGATGAGTTCTGGAAGAGCACGAAACGCTACGTGGTGTGCAAGGGCTCGCGTGCAAGCAAAAAGTCGACGACGGCGGCGTTGAAGTTGATAGCGCGATTAATGCAAATGCCGCTGGCGAATGCGCTGGTGGTGCGTCAGACGCAAGCAACGCTAAAGGATTCGTGCTACGCGCAGTTGCAGTGGGCGATAAACCGCCTCGGCGTGGACAAGTTTTGGAAAATGACAGTCAATCCCCTGCAGATGACGTACATGCCGACGGGTCAAAAAATAATTTTCCGAGGCATGGACGATTCAATGAAGATAACGTCAATCGCAGTGGAGAAAGGGCATTTGTGCTTCGCGTGGCTTAACTGAATCAGGTCACGATAAAAACTCCTCTAATTGCTGGGAACTCCTAACGTATAAGCCGAGGACAATCAGCAGCGAAGCTACTTTACATCTATAAAGTAGAACGTTCAACGACTAGCCGCAAGGCGTAGGGCTCAAGCGAGCTCAAAACGGGGAGCACGCCTTAGGCGTGAAGATATAGTCTGAACTGTATGGAAACATGCAGAGATTGCGCGGACGCGGCGCAATCGTAACACAATGTGAGGAGGCGTTTGAGGTCTCGGAAGAGGACTTCAACCGCGTGGACGAATCGTTGCGCGGAATTCTGCCCGAAGGTTATTATATCCAGTGGCTGATAACGTTCAACCCGTACAGTGCAAGCTCGTGGCTCAAGGCGCGGTTCTTCGACACGCCGAGCGAAAACGTTTTGGCGATGACGACGACTTACAAAAATAACGAATGGCTAAGCGAGAACGATTTGGCGTTGTTTAAAGAGATAGAACGCACCGACCCCGACCGCGCGAAGGTAGTCTGCGAGGGCATGTGGGGCATAGAGAGCGGGCAATATTTCAGCATGTGGCGTGAAAGTTTGCACGTGGTCAAGCCGTTTGAAATCCCGCGCGATTGGGTGAAATTCCGAGCAATGGACTTCGGCACGGCGCGACCGTATGCGGTTTTATGGTTCGCGATAGACTATGACGGCGACGCTTATGTCTATCGGGAATTATATGGCTGGGGCGGCAAGCCGAACGTCGGAACGGGCGAGACGGCGCGGCAAATCGGCGAGAAGATAGTGGAGCTTGAAATGCGCGAGGAGAATTTGCTGTATGCGGTATTGGATTCGGCGTGCTGGGCGCGGAGCGGTGTAACGGGTCCAACAATCGCGGAAGAATTAAATTCCGTGCTGATAAAAAAAGGCTTGGTGGGGTTCATGCCAAGCTCGAAAGGCAGAATGGAAGGAGCCAACGCGTTCAAGCAACGGCTGATTGGCAACGAACTTGAAGACGGCAATTACAAGCCCGCGATAAAATTTTTCTCGACGTGCATACACTGCTTGCGCACAATTCCGATAATCGGGCACGACAAGCACAAACCGGAATTGCCCGACACCGACGCGGAGGACCATTAGCACGCGTACGACGCGATTGCTTACGCTTGCCTTTCGCGCCCGTGGGTACCCGTCAAAAAGAAAACGTCCTACGAGGGGCACTGGCAACGCGACAAAATAAAACGTTCGGCGTGGACGTACTAAGGAGGTGGCAACGTGGCGGAAAACATATTGCCGGAGCAAAGTGATAATCTTCGCCAATGCCGCAAGTGGTTTCAAGCGGCGGTCGACGGCGGCAAAAAGTGGCGCACCGAAGCCAAAGAGGATTTCGAGTTCACGGCGGGCAAGCAGTGGACGGACGAGGAAATTAAACAATTCCAGACGGACGGACGCCCCGCGATTACAATTAATCGAATACTCCCACTTATCAATATTTTAAGCGGCTACCAACGTCTCAATAGATACGACTTGGACTTTCTGGCGCGTACAAGTGACGATGTGGAACTTTGTCAAGTGCGGCGCGGCATAACCAAATACATCATGGACAGGTGCGACTACGACGCGGTGGAATCGCAAGTTTTTTTGGACTGCGCGATAGGCGGGCTGGGCTGGTTCGGCGTGCGCTACAAATTCGATAACGAGATTCAAGACGGGGAGGCGGTGATAGAGCGGCTTGACCCGTTCGGAATTTACGTCGACCCCGAAGCGCACGAGTTGGATTATTCGGACGCGAAGTTTTTGATTCGGGCGAAGTGGGTAGCCAAAGACGAACTCAAGCAGGTTTACCCCGAACAAGCCGAGGCGATAGAAAATAATTTCGCGGTGTATGATTCCGTGGAAGAGGACGGCGAAACGCGCCCCGACATTGACCCGCTGTATTATTCTAGCGAGTTGCAAAAGGTACGCGTCGTGGAGTGCTGGTATCGCGAACACGGCTTGCGCACGATTTTTTTCACGGCGGACGGGCAACAGCTCCCGCAGGAACAAGTTACGCCGGAAATGATTCAAAGCGGCATGATAGCGGGCAGTCAAGATATTCCGACGAACGAGATTAAATGTTGCGTGTTCTTCGATAGAACGTTGCTGGAGGAAATGACAAGCCCGTATCAGCACGGCGAATTTCCGTTCGTGCCAATGGTTTATCATCACTACGGCGTGGGCGACACACCGGCGGGCTTTGTCCGCGCGATGAAAGACCCGCAACGCGAACTCAACAAGCGGCGCATTCAAACGTTGCACCTGCTGAACACTTCGGCAAACGGCGGCGGCTGGATTGAGGAAGGTTCAATGACGCCCGACCAAGAATCGGAATTCGAGCGCAAAGGCACCTTGCCGGGGCATTTCCAAAAAGTCATGGCGGGCGCGATAACAATGGGCAAAATTCGGGAGCGCGAACCGACGAATCCGCCCAACGCGGTAATTCAAGCGGAGCAAGCGGCAACCGAGGACTTGAAAGCAATCAGCGGCATAAACGAATCGCTATTGGGCGTTGACGTGCCGAGCCAAGCAAGCGGTCGCGCAATCGAACTGCGGCAGAAACAAGCCGTGACGCATTTGGCGGTTATATTCGACAGCTTGAGACGCGCAAAGAAAAGAATCGCGAATTTACTCTGGGGCAGGCGCGGACATGCTGGAATCGTTCCGCAATTCTATACGGCGGAAAAAGTTTATCGCGTGGAGGGCGAGAACGGGCAACAATTTATCCCCGTGAATCAGCAAATCGTCGAGCAAGACCCAATCGCGGGCACGATAGTTAGGACGCTAAACGATTTATCGCAGGGCGAATTCGACATCGTAGTCAGCGACGTGGAATCTTCGACGACGCAAAGGCAAGCGCAAATGTGGAGCCTCGTCGACGCGGCAAGCAAGCTGGCTATCCCGCACGAATTAATTTTCGAGACGCTGATTGACTTGTCCGACTTGCCGAAAAAGAACGATATTAAAATGCGCTGGCAACAACAGCAACAGGCGCAAGCGCAACAAGCTCAGCAAGAACAGCAATTCCAGCTGGAGCTTGAGCGCATGAAGAATGCGGATTTCAGAATGCAGATAGCGTTCAAGGACGCGCCGCTCCCAATCCAATTTGCAATGGCGGCGCAAGCAGGACTAATCGACCGCAGTATCGCCGATTACTTTTTGCAAGTCATGGTTCAGCAAATGGCACCGCAATTAGCGCAACAATATCAGCAACCGCAAACTCCGCCGCCTGAACAAATGCCGCCGCAACCGCAAATGTAAGGAGTGATTCAAATGGAAAATTTAGGTTACGCGTTCACTTGGCTCACGAATTCAAAGGAGGAAACAAAAATGTTAGGACAAATTCAGCTGGAAAAATTCGTAGGCTTAACGAGCATGCCGCAAAAGGCAGCTAGCGCATGGGCAAAGATTGAAGAGATGGTCGGCGCGAACTATACGCCGATTGCTTATGTCGGCACGCAAGTCGTTAAGGGCGTCAATCATTGGTTTATCGTCGGCGTGGAGACAGTTACCGCTCAACCTGTGCGCCGTATCGTCACAATGGCG
>JAFXNB010000138.1 GCA_017529935.1 Selenomonadaceae bacterium | reverse complement strand
TCAACTTCGTGTTTGCCCCACGGAATTTCTTTCGCGTCTTTGATGGCGTAGATGATGATCTCTTTGCCGTCAACAACGATAGAATTCTCTTTAGCCTCGACAGTGTGTTTGCCTTCACCGATTTTGCCGCAATATCCGCCTTGAGTCGTGTCGTACTTCAAAAGGTGCGCGAGCATCTTCGGGCTGGTGAGGTCGTTTATCGCGACAACTTCATAGCCCTCTGCGTCGAACATTTGACGGAACGCGAGACGACCAATACGACCGAAACCATTGATAGCAACTTTAACAGCCATTAAAAATACCTCCCTATACTCTGTAAAAACTCCTTAAGAATAAGTCTTAATCTGCGTCTAATGTTACACCAAATTTTTTTCAGTGTCAACAAATTTTCGGAACATTTTTAATTTCATACTCGTTTCATAAAGCGATTTACAATGCGAATCCTTGACATAAAAATTTCTCCGTCATATTATCGGCGGAGATTTTTTATTGGCCGCTTTAAAAGCGGCGGAACAGCGTGCGCGATTCGGCGTTTCAGAATTTTTGAATCAGTCGCCGCGTTTTAATGTGTTGATTAATTTGGAGAAGTTTTTATGGAAGCTAAGGACAACGGCGCGGTCAAGGATTTAACGGTGGGGGAACCGGCGCGGCTGATTTTTTATTTCACGTTGCCGCTGTTGGCGGGCAATGTCTTTCAGCAGCTGTTCGGATTCGTCGATACGCTGATAGTCGGGCGATTTTTGGGCGTTGAGGCGTTGGCGGCGGTCGGGTGCACGGGACCGCTAATGTTTTTGATGTTGGGATTTTGTTTCGGCATGACGAGCGGCTTTTCAATCTGCACGGGACAAAAATTCGGCGCGAAAGATTTTGACGGCGTGAGAAAAAGCGCGGCGATTTGTATTTTGTTGAGCTTGTCGGCGTCGGTCGTCCTTGCGATTGTCGGCGTGATGTTTTGTCGCAACTTGTTAATCGCTATGGATACTCCGCCGGAAATTTTAGACGGCGCGTACTCGTTTATATCAATCATTTACGGCGGCGTCGTGATGTTTATCTTTCAACAAATGCTGACGAATTTAATCCGCGCGCTCGGCGATAGCAAAATGCCCACCGTCATTCAAGCGACGACACTTTGCATAAATATTTTGCTTGAACCGATTGCAATTATCTGGCTCGGCTTGGGGATACCCGGCTCGGCGGGCGCGACGATTGTCGCCTTGACGCTCGGAAATATTTTGTGCATTCTCTACATAAAAAAGCGCGTACCGTATCTGCATGTGCGCCGCGAAGATTTTTCCTTCGACAGAAATTTTTTGACGGAGCATATAAAAATCGGACTGCCCATGGGCTTTCAATCGTCAATTATCGCGATAGGCGCGGTCGTCCTGCAAATCGCGCTAAACGGGCTGGGGAGCGTGGCGGTCGCGGCATTTGCGGCGGCTCATCGCGTTGACGGAATCGCAATTATGCCGATGATGTCGTTCGGAATTGCAATGGCAGCTTACACCGCGCAAAATTTCGGCGCAAAACAATTCGGGCGTATCGTCGACGGCGTAAAGAAATGTATTTTTATGTCGTGCTCGTTCAGCATATTGGTCGCGATATTCAACATTTACTTTGGCGCGGAGATAATTGAACTGTTCGTCGGTGCGCAAGCTCAACAAGTCATCGAATACGGGCGATTATTTTTAATCGTGACGGGGCTGTCGTATTGGGCGTTAGCGTTGCTGTTTATCTTCCGTTTCACGTTGCAGGGGCTGGGGCAAAGTTTCGTGCCGACGCTCGCGGGCATCGTGGAGTTAGTCATGAGGATAGCCGCCGCAGTTTTCTTAGTCGATTGGTTGGGATATTTAGGCGCGTGCTTAGCTCAACCGATGGCGTGGATTGGCGGGCTGTTGCCGCTGGCGATTGCCTTCTTCTTCACGGCTCGTAAATTGCTCAAAGAATAAATCTGCAACGAAAAAACTCCTCGGCAATAACGTCGGGGAGTTTTTCTTTTGCCTTAAAAACCGCAAGCGGTAAGTGGACATGCGCAATCTTTAGTGTGAGCCTTCTTAATGGCAGAGAAGCGACGAAGCAGGGTTACAAAACCGCAAGCGGTAAGTGGACATGCGCAATTTCTGATGCCTTTGAAGATGAAGATGCTAATGCTTTACTTAGTTACAAAACCGCAAGCGGTAAGTGGACATGCGCAATAGGACGGGTTAAAAATGGCGTCCGTACGCGGCGGAAAAAGACCCTTTGGAAAGAGATTGCAAAAGAGGCGAAAAAAGCCGCGTTCCCGAAAAAAAGTTGTCAGTTTAGTTTCAGAAAAGTGGAGAGAATATTGAATTGACGCCACACAGGGTATTTGGAAAGAGATTGGCATAAATAGCGTCGCTACGTCACCTCAAATCATTTTCCAAATTCAAAGAACTTAACCGCGCGGTTTATATCACACTTTTTAATAAAAAGCAAGCGCGAGTTAAAATTTTCGGCGGCTGAGTTTCCTGCGGGCGGCGCGTTAATTTTTGGGCACTTTACTTTTCTCCTGCCGCATTGTATAATTTCGCCGATTTTTATGTCTAACATTTTTATTTTAATGGAGGTTTTTGTGTGTCTACCCTATCTCCACGTCAAATCGTAGAACAGCTTGATAATTTCATCGTCGGACAAGTTGACGCTAAAAAAGCCGTTGCCATTGCCCTTCGTAATCGCTGGCGCAGTCACAAGTTGCCCGATGAAATGCGCGACGACGTTATCCCGAAAAATATTTTGATGATTGGCTCCACGGGCGTGGGCAAGACCGAAATTGCCCGCCGCCTTGCCAAACTCGTCGACGCCCCGTTTATCAAAGTTGAGGCGACAAAATTCACCGAGGTCGGCTACGTCGGGCGCGATGTCGATTCGATGATTCGCGATCTCGTTCAAACTGCGGTGCGCATGGTTCGTAAGCAAAAGACTGAAGAAGTTAAGGATAAAGCCGCCCAAAATGCCGTAGAAAGATTGCTTGATATTCTCGTTCCCGAACCAAAACGCTCGCAAAATCCGCTCGGCAAACTTTTTGGCAACGCTGATTCGGAGGCGGCTCCCGTCGAGGAAGACAATTCAAAGAAACCTGGACGCGAATTTATCCGTAAACGTTTGAAAGCGGGCAAGTTGGAAGAACAGGTTATCGAGCTTGAAGTTGCAGACCACGCCAAGCCGATGGTTGGAATGTTTTCCGGCTCAAGTTTGGAGGGCATGGGCGATAATCTTCAAGATATGGTAAGCTCCCTTATGCCCAAACGCATGCGCAAACGCAAAGTCACCGTCGCCGCCGCCCGCAAAATTTTGGAGCAGGAAGAGGCGGAAAAACTTATCGACATGGAAGAAGTTTCCGAAGCCGCCGTTGAACTTGCCGAACGCAACGGAATTGTCTTCCTTGACGAAATTGATAAAGTTGCCGTTAAAGGTTCGTCTTCAGGTCCCGATGTCAGCCGCGAAGGCGTGCAGCGCGATATTCTGCCGATTGTCGAAGGCTCAACCGTCATGACTAAATATGGTCCCGTTAAGACGGATTATATTTTATTTATCGCGGCGGGCGCATTCCACACGGCGAAACCTTCCGACCTTATCCCCGAATTGCAGGGGCGTTTCCCGATTCGCGTCGAGCTCAAATCACTGCTCAAGGCGGATTTCGAGAAAATTTTAACCGAGCCGAAAAACGCGCTGATTAAACAATACAAAGCCCTGCTGGAAACGGAAGGGCTTGCGTTGGACTTCAAAGACGAGGCAATCGAACGTATCGCCGAACTCGCCGAAGTCGTCAACGAACAATCCGAGGACATTGGCGCACGCCGTCTGCACACGTTGCTTGAAAAATTATTGGAGGAAGTTTCCTTCGAGGCACCCGACATGGTCGCCGACGGCAAAACGGAGCTAACAATCGACGCGGCTTATGTTGACGAACGGCTCAAGGAAATTGCCAAGAACAGAGACCTTTCGCAGTTCATACTGTAGAAAATTTTGACAGTCACGAGAAAAATCGCGGCTGTCATTTTTTTTTGGAGGGCGACGGACTTTTTCTGCATTAACTGAAAAAATTTTAGATTGTTAAAGCGGGCGGCGTGTGATAAAATCGGCGCGAAAAATTTGGGAAGGCGGTGACTTATGTCTGATAACTATTACAACACACTTGCCAAACGCGCGGCGACTGATGAAGAGGCTTTCGAGGAGCTGTACGAATATTTTTTCCCGCGCGTCTACAATTTTATTTTTGCGCGGCTGAAAAATTCTGCGGACGCCGACGACGTGACGAGTATAACTTTCATGAAGATGAACGAAAACCTTGATAGCTATAATCCCGACCGCGCCGCATTTTCGACGTGGCTTTTTCGCATCGCCAACAACGCGATAATCGACCATACGCGCCGAATCGACAGAAATCAAGAATCGGAGTGGGAAGACTTCTTCGACCCCGCCGCACCCGAATACGACGAGCCCGAACGGCAGATTATTACCAGCGAAACTAATCGCGGACTTTTGGAGGCATTGGATAAGCTTAACGAACGCGAGCGCAGAATTATCGAGCTTAGGTATTGGGGCGAACAGGACACGCGCACAATCGCGGAGGTTTTGTCGATGAGCGAGAGCAACGTCCGCGTGACACTCCACCGCACGCTCGGCAAGCTAAAAAATATTTTGGGCGAGCTGTAACAAATTCGATTCTGCAACGTATGAAATATAAAAAGTTCTAGGGGTGATTAAAATGACGATGGAAGAAAGCTTTGCTCAAATGGATTTCTCGCGGTTCAGCAAAATCAAGGACAGTCTCTTATTAAAATTAAAACTCCGCCGCCGCGCGATTAATGAAGAGATGTCGCTTGAGGAACTCGACGAAGTAGTTGCGGCGGGTAACCCAAATCTTAGACCCGATGATAAAAAATATCCGCCCAAAGTTTGAATTAAAAATTTTGCCTCCCGCGCGGCGATTTTACTTTAGCCAACATTTTATCCGCACTCGACGGTTCGGATAAAATTTTTTTTTTACATTGACGCTTGAACTTTCTGAAAGTATAATCTAAGCAAGTTTTAATAAAAAATTTTTTCTAGGGTTTTAAACTTAGGAGGGTGTGGTTTTTTATGGCAAAGGACATCCGAATTAGCAGCCCGCTAAACGGTAAGCTGGTACCGTTGAATTCAATCAACGACCCCGTTTTTGCGAGCGGCGCAATGGGACGCGGCGTAGCCGTCCATGAACCGAAGGGACAAGTTTTTTCTCCGTTCGACGGTGAGATAACTGTTTTCTTCCCGACGGGACACGCTATCGGTCTCAAATCGGATGACGGCATCGAATTGCTGATTCACGTCGGCATGGATACCGTCAAGATGAACGGCGAAGGCTTCACGCCGAAAGCAGAGGCGGGCGACAAGATTAAACGCGGTCAGCTCCTGCTCGAATTTAGCCCCGAAGCCATTAAGAAAGCGGGCTACGAAACGACGACGCCGGTTGTCGTCACCAACCACGCGGATTTCGGCGACATAACTGTCGAACTCGACGGACAAGAAATCACTGCTAAGGCTCCCGCCGAAGAAGCCGACGCAGGTCCCGTCGCAAAAGACGAAGACGACGCCCAATATGATGGCTTGCCCGACGAAGAGCGCGTTGCAAAACTCATCATGAAATACGTCGGCGGTCCCGATAACGTCCGCACGGCTGAACACTGCGCCACGCGCCTGCGCCTTATCGTCAACGACAAATCCAAAATCCAAGAGAAAAAAGTTGAAAACATTGAAGGCGTCAAAGGTCAGTTCTTCGCGGCGCAACAGTATCAGATTATCTGCGGCACGGGCTTCGTTGACAAAGTCACGGAGGAATTTATCAAGCTCAAACCGTCCTTGGCTGGCGGCGGCGGTAAAGAGGCCGCTTACGCCGAAATGAGCTTAATGCAGAAAATCTCGCGTACCTTGGGCGACGTGTTCGTCCCGATTATCCCCGTCCTCGTTGC
>JAFXNB010000137.1 GCA_017529935.1 Selenomonadaceae bacterium | reverse complement strand
GTTGCCTTTGTCGCCGTTCAAGCTGTCATTTCCCGCGCTTCCGAACAATTCATCATCATCATCGCCGCCGGAGAGCGTATCGTTGCCATTTCCGCCAACTAAACTGTCATAACCCTTGTCTCCGAGTAAAATATCGTCGTCATCGCCGCCGGAAATCGTATCGTCGCCCTGTCCGCCGCTCAAACTGTCATTTCCTTCGTCTCCGAGTAAAATATCGTCGCCAGTATAGCCGGAGAGCGTATCGTTGCCTTCGCCGCCGTTCAAACTGTCATTTCCCGCGCCGCCAAGCAAAATATCGTTGTCGTCGCCGCCGTCGAGTGTATCATTGCCCGCTCCGCCGTTTAAAGAGTCGTGATTCGTGCCGCCGAGCAAAATATCGTTGCCTTTTCCGCCGTCGAGCGTATCTTTTCCGTCTCCGCCGTACAAACTATCATTTCCGGCGTTTCCGAGCAGTTTATCGTTGCCAATTCCGCCCCAAAGCGTATCTTTGCCCTTGCCGCCCTTTATAACGTTATTATTTTCGTTGCCTTTTATCTTAATAGCCTTCGTTCTGGCGGTTCCGTCGATTGTAACCACAGATGAGCCGACAGTTACCAAAGCTTTGTCCGAATTCGTGACGGTTTTAAGCGCAGTTTCCGACGGAGTGCCCTTGATATTAACGAGATAGTTGCTCGACGCGCCAACGAGCGTAATATTTCCTTCGCCGACCGTGACGATGACATTATCGCCGCTTTTTTTGGTTGCGTAGGTGCCGCTCGCGATTGAAAGCGTATCGTTATCGTTGAAACCGTAAATAATATTCTTTCCGTCGCCGTCGTTGTAAATAATTACGTTTTTATCGGCATTCGCGCCCAAACTGATTGAATCATTGCCCGTTCCGCTGTAAATCGTGACTGACGAGCTGTAATTTTCAACAGTATCATTGCCCGCGCCGGTAATTATTGAAACTTCTGTGCTTTCTTCATTATAAACAGAATCATTTCCGTCTCCGGTGCTTATTTTGACGTAATCGCCGTAATAATTCTCGACAGTATCATTTCCTGCGCCGGTATCTACCGTAACTGAATCGCCAGAACTATTATAAACTGAATCATTGCCATTTCCGCCGTAGATTATTACTGAATTTGGAGAATCACTATAATAATGGTTGTAAATAGTGTCATTGCCATTTGCAGCACTAATCGTGACGTTTTTTGCACCGTGATTTTCGATATAATCGTCATCACTCGTGCCTGCGACCAGAGAATTTGCATTGTAATTATGAAAACTAGCCATAAAACTACCTCCTCACTAAAAATAAACGACATCGACAGAAATTTTTGCCTTGAACACCTCCTCCGAGCCTAAAAACCAATGGAAACGAGATTTTCACAACGATTATACACTACCTCGCCGATTTATCAAGGTTTCCAAAGAAAATTTAAGTGTTAAGATGAATTTTGGACGTTGAAAGTGATTTTGAAGATGATTTGGACGTTTGAAACGAAATTTGAGCGTTGAAACTGGTTTTGAGCGTTTGAAATCGGTTTTGGAGCTTTGAAACTGATTTTGGAGCTTTGAAACTGATTTTGGAGCTTGAAAACTGGTTTTGAGGTCGATTTTTGGGCTTGATTTACATTTTCCAATATATTGGAATTTGTGTCGCGCCATTATGCGGCTTTTTCGGGGGGTACAAAAATCAGGGGTAATTTTGAGCTACGATTTACATTTTCCACGTACATGGAATTTGTAAAACGGGCAAAAAAAAATCCCTCCGAGCGGTCGGAGGGTGGAAAAAATTTCTTTTAGTCTTTGAGGAACGGGAACTTTTTATTCAAATCTTCGGGCGTGTCCTTAATGTGCGGGTGCGGCAGTCCGAAATCGAGTTTGTAATACTCCAGCGAATCAATTACGAGCGTTTCAGCTTCTGGCGTGAAAATAATTTTCTGGGAAGTGCGTTTGGGATAAATTCTCGCCGAAATAACTTCCTCGCCGTCGTTGATGAAGACTTCGATGCTTGATCTGTCGATAAAAATATGGAGTTTGAGCTTATCTTGCGGTTCGATTTGAATTTCGCGGACGGAAGCAATGCCGTTAATGACTTCGCCGGCTTTGGTGCGGTCAAGTTTAAAGATTCCGTTCGCATTGTAAGTCAAAACGGTCTGTTCGAGTTCAGAGGCGCGCAAGGCGATAGAAAACTTTTTAGACTTTGCGGCGTCAATTTCCAAGCAAAGTTCGTAAGCTTCGCCGGAAACGCCGTCAAAAGTGGTCGCCTCGTCAATTACAAGGTTTCCAAAGGTAATTGGCTTCCATTTGCGGAGTTTTTCGAGTTCTTTAGCGGGCGTGGAGAAAATTTTGCCGTTTTTAACGTGGAGTTCGCGCGGAACAGTCATCATACCAGCCCAACCGTCCTTTGCTTCGTGCATATCGACGTTCCACATGTCAAGCCAGGCAATCATAATGGTTCGACCGTCGGGAGTTTGCATAATTTGGGGCGCGTAGAAGTCAAAACCCCTGTCGAGGTACTGAAAATCGCCGTGTTTAAAGATTCCGGTCTTATAATTGAGCTTACCGATAAGAACTCCGGCGGCTTTGTCGTGATAAAAGGTTCCGTCGTCGGTTTTCAAGTCCATAGGCGAGAAAATCAGCACATCTTGCCCGTCAATTTCCGCAAAGTTGGGACATTCCCACATTCCTCCGAGATTTCCTTCACTGCGGGCGGAAATTGCTTTTAATCTCCAAGAATTAGTCAAATCTTTGGAAACGAACAGCAAAATTTGCCCGTGAGCCATATCAGGGGTACGCGAGCCGAGAACGGCGTAATATTTTCCGTTATGTTCCCAAACTTTCGGGTCGCGAATGTCATTTATAGAAATTTCTTCGCTTTTAACGTCGCTATCCTCGATAACGGGATTTTTTTCGGATTTTTCAAAGTGGATGCCGTCTTCGGAGGACGCGAGGCATTGAAATTCGATATGCCCGTAGCCGATAGCGGCTTCTTCTTCGGGCGTCGCGCTCAAATGACCGGTGTACATGAGATAAAGTTTGCCGTCTTTCTCGATAGCGGAGCCGGAAAAGCAACCGCCGCCCTGTTCGTAGGGTTTTTCGGGCTTTAAAGCAATGGGCAAGTGTTTCCAATAGGCTAAATCGTCTGAAACGGCGTGTCCCCAATGCATCGGACCCCATTCCGGCGCGTAGGGGTAATGCTGATAGAAAAAATGGTACTGATTTTTGTAAAAACACATGCCGTTGGGGTCATTGCACCAACCGAACGGCGGCGCGAGGTGATAACGCGGATACCAGCGGGCGTCCGTCACCTGCGAAAAGGTTTTGAAGTCTAAAATTGCTTCTGACATGAAATTCCTCCTTTAAATGAACTCGTTATAGTTGATTTGGCGATTTTTGAAGGCTGAAACTGCCTCAGACTAAAATTTTTCCTTTAAATGAAGCCGTGATGTTTTAGCTGACGATAAACGGAGTAAATCGCGATAGGAAAGCCTAAAATTATTCCGATAATCCTGCCTTTGCCGCCGAGTTGAAAAAAATCGTCGACAAGCCCGCCCAAATACAGACAAATAAAAATTACGGCGGCGATATAAATCCCAACGCCTGAGAGAATAGCCGCCGCCTTCCAAAAATTATTCATGCCTCAGACAAGCACGCACGCCAAACGGACAAGTTCGGGGTCGAGCGGCTTTTTATTATTAACGGAATCGAAAAGATTAATCGAAACAACTTTGCCCTCGTCGAAGCCGAACACGACATTGGACACGCCGGAAATAATCGCAAGTGCTGCACGTTCGCCGAGCTGGGAAGCCTTCATGCGGTCTTCGACAGTCGGGGAGCCGCCGCGCTGAATGTGTCCGAGGATTGAAACGCGGGTATCAATGCCGGTCTTCTCCTGCACGACGTTTTTCAAGCCGACGCCGGAGCACGCGCCCTCCGCCACGACGATTATGCTGTAGCGGCGACCGCTCTTGTAGGATTCGACAATCTCTTCGCACATCTCGTCGATATTGTATTTGACTTCGGGGACGATAATATACTCCGCGCCGGAAGCGATGCCCGAAACCATAGCGAGCCAGCCGGAAGTATGCCCCATGACTTCGACGACCATGATGCGTTTGTGCGCCGAGGCAGTGTCGCGCAATTTGTTTATAGCTTCAACGGCGGTGTTGGCGGCGGTGTCGCAGCCGATTGTATAGTCCGTGCCCCAAACGTCGTTGTCAATCGTGCCGGGCAAGCCGACAATCGGAATGCCGCCCATCTTCGACAGGAGCGATCCGCCCGTCAACGAGCCGTCGCCGCCGATTATGACAAGACCTTCAATGCCGTGTTTCTGGAGATTTTCCAGACCTTTGCGGCGTCCTTCTTCGGTTTTGAACTCTTTACAACGAGCCGTACCCAAAAACGTGCCGCCGCGCTGAATCAAATCGCTGACGGAGCGTCTTTGCAACTCGACAATATCGTCGGCAAGCATGCCTTTGTAGCCGTTGTTTATGCCGAAAACTTTTACGCCTTCGTAAAGAGCCGTTCTCACGACCGCACGCGCCGCCGCGTTCATGCCGGGTGAGTCGCCGCCCGAAGTCATTACCGCAATCGCATTTACCATAACTTACCCCTCTCGCTCAATCACTGATGTGAAAATATCACGCGGCTATTTTAAGAAATTTCTGCCCGATTGTAAAGAAATTTTTGCGGCGTGTCGACTAAGCTTCGTGACTTGTGATAAAATCTTTTCGGGAGGCGATAACCTTGAAATATAAACTTCTTGCACTCGACATGGACGGCACGTTGTTAAACTCGCAGAAAAAAATTTCGCCGAAAACTGCCGCCGCGCTTGACGAACTTTCCAAACGCGGAGTTTACGTCGTCACTTCGACGGGCAGAAATCTCGCCGAAATTTCCGACTTCCGCGAAGAACTCAAGGCGATGCATTTCGGAATTTTGCTCAGCGGCGGAATGGTTTTCGACTTCGGCAACGACGAGCCGATTAAAGTTCACGGGCTTGACGAAAAAATTATTCTGCAACTGATTGACTTCGGGCTTGACGAACGGGCGATGATTCACCTGCACACCGTCAGACACTCAATCGCCCGCGAAGAC
>JAFXNB010000136.1 GCA_017529935.1 Selenomonadaceae bacterium | reverse complement strand
GAAAAAATTGCCGACGTTGAAAAGCCCGACGACTTCCCAAGCGGCGACCTGCCCAAAAATCCACGCGACTTTAAAACGCCCAATTACGGCATGAAAAATTTTTCGGACTTATTCACGAACAGACAGCTGACGGCTCTGACGACGTTCAGCGATTTAATTTCCGAAGTTAAAACGCAGATTCAACAAGACGGCGGCTCCAAAGATTATGCCGACGCTATCGCCGTTTACTTGGCTTTTTTAATTGATAAGCTGGCTGATTATGGAAATTCTATTTGTTTGTGGCACGCTTCGCGGGATATACCCGTTCATATATTTGGACGTCAAGCAATTCAAATGACTTGGGATTTTGCGGAAGCAAATTTTTTTTCAAACTCAAGCGGCTGTTTTGATAATGCTCTTAATTGGATTTATAAAAGCGTTCGTGAATTGCCCGCAAAAAAAATCGGCGAAGTTTTTCAACACAGCGCGTTGGAAAAATTTTCGCTGGAAAAAGTTCTCGTGTCAAGTGACCCGCCGTATTACGACAACATCGGCTACGCTGACTTGTCGGAATTTTTTTATGTGTGGCTACGTCGCCCGCTGAAAAATATTTATCCGCAACTTTTCGGGCGCATGACTTTTGCCAAAGCCGACGAACTGATTGCCTCGCCGTATCGTCACGACGGGAGCAAAACGTCGGCTAGAAAATTTTTCGAGGACGGCATGTTTCAAGCGTTGAAAAATATTTACGAAGTCGCCCGCGCTGATTTCCCCGTCACGATTTACTACGCGTTCAAACAGCAGGAAACGGATTCGGCGTCGACGGGTTGGGAGACAATGTTGACGGCACTAATCCGCGCCGGCTTTCAAATCACGGCGACTTTGCCCATGCGCACGGAAATGCAAAGCCGAATGCGTTCGCACGAATCAAACGCTTTGGCGTCGTCGATAGTTTTGGCTTGCCGGAAACGCCCGCCGGAAAATAAACATCGCGGCAAGGGCGAATTTCTGCGCGAACTGAAAACCGAACTGAAAAGCGCGTTGACTGAAATGCAAAAGGCGACAATCGCGCCGGTGGACATGGCGCAGGCGGCAATCGGACCGGGCATCGGCGTTTATTCGCGCTACGAAAAAATCACGGACATGAACGACGTGGAGTTGACTGTACGCGACGCGCTGAAAATCATAAACGCGGAGCTGGCAGAATTTTTCGGGACGCAGACGGGACGGCTTGACGCGGCGAGCCAATTTTGCGTCGACCTGTTCACGCAGAACGGCTTCAACGATATAACTTTTGGCGAGGCTGACGTTTTGGCGCGCGCGAAAAATATTTCCGTCGGCGGACTGGAGGAGATGGGCGCAGTAATTTCTTCGCGTGGCAGTGTGCACTTGCGAGACCGCGACGAAATGCCCGTACTCGACGGAAACAAACAGCTTGATAAAGATTGGGGCAAAAAACTTGTGGCGGCTGATTGCGCGTGGCTCTGGGTTCAAAGTTTGGTTTTAGTTTTCAAGCGTGAAGGGATCGCGGGCGCGGCTGAACTTTTGGGCAAATTCGACGGCGAGGCTGATTCTTTAAAAAATTTGGCGTATCGTTTGTACGACATTTGCGAGAAGCGGAATTGGTCGAAGGAGGCAACGGGCTACAACGATTTAGTCGTCGAGTGGCAAGCGATTTTTGATGACAGCGTTAAATCGAAACCCGTGCAAGGCAAATTGTTTTAATTGGAGGTGGAAGCATGAACGTGAATTTAAAATCGTGGCGCGACGTGATAGAACCGCACCCCGACGTTGCGGGCGGACGCTACCGGCAAGCGGAGTTCGCGGCGGATTTGGGTCAAGTTGTGCGCGGCGCGGGCGGCAGTGAATACACCGAGCCGGTAGAATTTTTTTCGCGGACGTATTTGACGGGCGGCTTGAAAACTCTTTTAGTCGAGACGCTCAAAAGATTATCGGACGGCAGCGGCAATCCGGTCATTCAGCTGAAAACGGCGTTCGGCGGCGGCAAAACACACAGCTTGCTTGCGTTGTATCACCTATTCGGCGGAAAAATTCGCGCGGAGCAATCGTCAGCCGTCAGAGAAATTTTGAACGCGGCGGGCGTCGAATTCCTGCCGAAAGTGAACACGGCGGTAATCGTCGGGACGTGGGAAAATCCGCTGCAAAGAACGCTTTGGGGCACGATAGCGGCGCAGTTGGCGCAGGCGACGGGCAAGCCGGAACTTTACAAGCTGATTCGCGCAAACGACGTGGACGGGACATCGCCGGGCGCGGAACTTTTGAAAAAACTTTTCGACGGAGCGGGCGCGTGTTTGATTTTGATAGACGAGCTTGTTGCCTACGGACGCAAATTGCGCAAGACGGAAATCGCGGGCGGCGGCACGTTCGGCAACTTGATGAGCTTCATACAGGAATTGACGGAGGCGGCCAAGGCAAGCAAAAAGTGCGCGGTCGTCGTGTCAATCCCCGAATCGGACGCGGAAATCGTCGACGATTTGGGCAGGGAAGTTTTGCAGCAGATAGAGAAATATTTTGGGCGCGTGGAATTTGTTTGGGAATCCGCAACCCCCGTCGAGGGCTATGAAATTGTGCGCCGCCGACTTTTTAAGCCGTGCCGAGATGAACAGGCGCGGGAAAAAGTTTGCGCGGCGTTTTTTAGTATGTACGTCGAAAACGGAAATGATTTTCCCTACGAAAGCCGCCAGAGCAATTATCGGGAAAAATTGTTGGCGTGCTACCCGATTCACCCGAAACTTTTCGATTACTTTTATGACAAGTGGACGAGCTTAGAAAAATTCCAGAAAACGCGCGGCGTCCTGCGCTTGATGGCGAGCGTGATTTACTACTTGTGGACGCAAAACGACACCGGCGCGATGATTTTGCCGGGCAGCATACCGATAAATTTTCCGCCGGTGCGCGACGAGCTGGCAAAACTTTTGCAGGGGAATTGGGACGCGATAATCAATGCGGAGGTGGACGGCGAAGGCTCCAAGCCGCTTGAATTGGACGCGCAAAATCCACGTTCCGGCAGATTTATGGCGGCGCGGAAAATAGCGCGGACAATTTTCATGGGAACGGCTCCGGGCAGTCGTCAAGGCGATGTTCGCGGCGTGCTTGAAAGTGAAATTCTTTTGGGCGTGATTGAGCCGCGCGAAGTCGAAAATATTTCCGTTTACAACGATGCACTTATGAAACTCCGCTCGAATTTGTACTATTTGTACTCGCAGGACGGGCGGCTTTGGTTTGGCGTGAATCCGACGTTGCGCAAGTTGGTCGACGATAAACGCGGGCAATTTTCCGACGACGACATTGAGTTTGAGATTGAGGAGCGGATAAAAAATTGGCGCGGGCAAAGTTCGTTCAAAGCGGTTTATCCTTGCCCGAAAAGTTCAGCGGACGTGCCCGACGAGCAAACGGCGCGGCTAGTTATTTTATCGCCGAAATATTTTTTCGTAGACGGGCAAAAAAATAACGCGGCGACTGAAGCCGCAAAAAAATTTTTGGAAAATCGCGGGACGGTGCCGCGCAAGTGGAAAAATATGTTGTTGTTCATGGCGGCGGACGCGGAAAAGTTGCGCGTGCTAAAAGAGGTCGTGCGCGATTTTTTGGCGTGGCGGTCAGTCAACGACGAGGCGCGGCATTTGAACTTGGACGCGCTGCAAATGGAAGACGCGAAAGGCAATTTGAAATCGGCGGCGGAAAATTTCGCGATGAAACTTTCGCAAGCCTACTGCAGGATTTTCGCGCCGGAAAGGTCAGAGGACGGCGATTTGAATCGTCCCATGCACGCGGAGAAAATTGACTGCACCAAAGAGGACAACATTTCTACGGCGTCGGGAAAATTTGTCAGCGACGAAAATTTACTTAAATCGCTCGGCGTTGAGGAGTTGCGGCGATTGTTGGATAAATTTATTTGGCGGGATAAAGATTCGGTTAATTTGAATCAGCTTTGGGAATATTTCGCGACGTATTATTATTTGCCGCGGCTCGTTGACGCGAATGCTTTGTACGATACAGTTCGGCGCGGCGTAAAGGCGGAAACTTTTGGCGTTGCCGAAGATTTTCAAGACGGCAAATATATTGAGCTTAAGTTAGGCGACGTTAATTGCAACGTTTCGGCGGATTGTTTGCTAGTCAAGGCGGAAGTCGCGCGGGAACAGCTACAAATAAAACCGCCAGAGCCAGAGCCAATATCACCACCGCCGCCCGATAACAACGGCGATAAAAAAACTCCGACGCCGCCACCGTTGCCGAAACATTTTTCCATGGACGCGGAGCTAGATAACGTTCGATATGCAAGGGAGCTTAAAAATTACATCGACGAAATCGCCGCGCCCCTGATGAGTCTTCCGAACGCTGAAATTTCAATTCACGTCGCCATTAACATTTCCGTTCCCGACGGCGTGTCGCAAGAATTTCAAGACATTGTAACGGAGAATTGTTCTTCCTTGGGAGTTGTAAGCGAAAATTACCGCTTTGAGCCATGAGCAATTCGCTGGACGGTTAGCGCAAATATTTTCAATCGCTAATTCAACAAAAAAGCCCCGCCACTTGACGGAGCCTTTTTTCTTTCAATCTCGGCTGAACAAATCCCGTGTGTAAACTTTTTCTTTGACGTCTTCCAAAATTTTTTCGTAGCGATTCGCGATTATGCATTGGCTTTGCTGCTTGAATTTTTCCACGTCATTCACGACTCGGCTACCGAAAAATGTTGAACCGTCCGGCAACGATGGCTCATAAACGATTACCGTCACGCCTTTTGCTTTAAGCCGCTTCATTATCCCCTGTATCGACGACTGCCGGAAATTATCGCTTCCCGTCTTCATCGCCAAACGCCATACTCCGATTATCACTTCCCCTTCGTGCTCTGCGCTGAATCCTTCGTTGTCCGTGTACGCGCCCGATATTTCCAGCACTCTCTCCGCTATGAAGTCCTTGCGCGTCCGGTTGCTCTTAACTATCGCTTCGATCAAATTTTCCGGCACGTCCTTGTAGTTCGCCAAAAGTTGTTTCGTATCTTTCGGCAAGCAATAGCCGCCGTAGCCGAAACTCGGATTGTTATACTGGTCGCCTATTCGCGGGTCGTAGCAAATACCCTCGATTATCGCCCGCGCATCCAGATTTTTCATCTCCGCGTATGTATCCAGCTCGTTGAAATACGCCACTCTCAACGCCAGATACGTGTTCGCAAACAGCTTTACCGCTTCCGCTTCCGTCGTTCCCATGATGAGCGTCGGGACATTTTTTTTCTCCGCGCTTTCAGCCAACAAACTCGCAAATTCCTGCGCTACTCGGACTTCTTCCGCCACTTCTTTATTTGTGCCCACGATTATTCGCGACGGATACAGGTTGTCGTAAAGTGCCTTCGACTCGCGCAAAAATTCCGGACTGAACAGGATTTTCTCCGTGCCATATTTCGCCCGCATCTCTTTGACAAATCCTACCGGTATCGTGCTTTTTATCACCATGTACCCTTTGCAACCGCTCGCCAAAACTTTTTCGATGACTGCATGAACTGCCGTCGTGTCGAAGAAATTTTTTTTCGGGTCATAGTTCGTCGGCACCGCGATTATCACGTAATCCGCCGAACTGTACGCCCAATCGCTATCCTGCGTCGCCACCAAATTCAGTTGCCGTTCTGCGAAATATTTCTCAATGTACTCGTCCTTTATCGGCGATTGGCGGCTGTTCACCATTTCTACCTTTTGCGCCGACACATCGACCGCCAATACTTCGTTTTTCTGCGACAGCAACGTTGCCAAACTAAGCCCTACGTAACCCAAGCCTGCTACGGCTATCTTTTTACTCAAAAATTTTCCCTCCTTTTTTTAAGGTTAGCATAAATGCTTTTCTCCGTCAACGAAAACTCCAACGAACTCTTTTTTGACTTAAAAATTTGTAGATGATTTTAATTTTTTTCTAAAGGATTTCTGAACAGTTTAGCTAATGTAACTGAAAATTGGAGGAACTACTCATGAAAAAAACTATTCTGGTGACTGGTGCGGCTGGTTTTATCGCAGGAAATTTTATAATGCGTCTGCTCAAGGAATCTCCCTTTGAAAAAATCGTCGGCGTTGACAATTTGAACGACTACTACGACCGCCGCTTGAAAAATTTTCGTTTGGAGCAGATTTTAAAAGCCGCCGATAATAACTGGATTTTTTATCGCGGCGACCTCGCCGACAAAAATTTTATCAATGAAATTTTTAACCTGCACCGCCCCGAGTACGTTATCAACCTTGCCGCTCAGCCCGGCGTTCGCAATTCTATTGACAACCCTGACGCTTATATCCGGAGCAATATCCTCGGCTTTTTCAATGTCCTTGAAGCTTGCAGAAATTTCCCCGTCGCTCATCTAGTCTACGCCAGCTCCAGCTCCATTTACGGTTCCAATAAAAAAATCCCCTTCGCTACCGACGACAAAACCGACGAACCCGCCAGCCTCTACGCCGCCACAAAAAAAAGCAATGAGCTTCTCGCTCACTGCTACAGCCACCTTTACAATATTCCTGCTACCGGCTTGCGATTTTTTACCGTTTACGGTCCGGCGGGGCGTCCTGACATGGCGTATTTCAAATTCACTAACAAACTTTTGCGTGGCGAAGATATTCAAATTTTCAACTTCGGCAACTGCGCACGCGATTTTACTTTCGTTGCGGATATCGTCGAAGCTCTTTGCCGCGTCATTGATTCCCCGCCCAAAAATTCGCCGCCGCATAAAGTTTATAATCTCGGCAGAGGCGAACCCGTCAACCTTCTAGAATTCGTCACTATTTTGCAGGAAGAACTTGTTCGCGCCGGTGTTTTGCCCGCCGATTATGACTTTGACGCTCACAAAAAACTTGTCCCTGCCCAACCCGGCGACGTGCCCATTACTTTTGCTGACACACGCGACTTTGAACGCGATTTTAATTTCCGTCCGCGCACCGACCTACGCACCGGTTTGCGCAGTTTTGCCTCGTGGTATAAAAATTTTTACTTCAATAATTAATTCAACGCAATGTCTCGCAATTTGTAGCCGCCTGCGCCGTCCAAATTCAATTCCACGTCGTGCAACTTAAACAGCGTCGAACGGTGCCCCACGCTCACGACCGTCACTTTTGGCAATTCCCGACGTAGTAGCTCGTACATTTCCAATTCGCGCGGCTCGTCCAACGCGCTTGTCGCCTCGTCCAAGAAAATATATTCCGGCGCGGATAAAAGCACTCGTGCGAACGCCAGCCGCTGTTGTTCGCCCAATGATAAAATTCTGCTCCAATCTTCCGCCGTGTCCAATTTCTCGACCAGCGCGGGCAATTCTACCAGCTGCAAAACTTTTTTCAGCCGCTCTTCGGGCGGCGATTCTTTTTCTGCTGAAGGATAGATTAACGCCCGCCTCAACGTTCCGAGCGGCAAATACGGCTTCTGCGGCAAGAACATCACGCGCGCTTTTTCCGGCAAGGAAATTTCGCCCGACGCGTGCGCCCAAAGTCCCGCCAAAGTTCTCAGCAATGTCGATTTCCCGCAACCCGATAAACCAGTTACCAACAGCGACTTGGAATTTTGCAGTTCCAGCGAAAGTTTTTTCAGCAACTCCCGCCCCGTCGGCAATGAAACGTTCAGCGCGGAAATTTTTAATTCGGGAGCGGTCGCCGTCGTCACGGAGCTTTGAACTTTTTTTGCCTCCTCCATGTGTTCGGTAAAGCCCGCAAGTCGACTGATGACCGCCGCTAAACTCGCCAGCGTGTCGTATGAATCTACAAAGAAACTCAACGCGTCTTGCACGCGACCGAACGCCGAAGAAATTTGCATTAGCCCGCCCAACTGAATTTCCTTGGAAAAATATCGCGGAGCCGCCATAATCAGCGGCACGATTACCGCAAGTTGCGCGTAGCCATTCACGTAAAAATTTAGGTGCTTCGTCTTCTTCATCAGCTGCCAATAATTTTTTATCACGTTGGAAAATTTTAAGTCGAAGCCTTCAAGTTCGTTCGGCTCGCCGCGATAAAATGCTATGCTCTCCGAATTTTCGCGCACGCGCATCATGCTGAAACGGAAATCCGCCTCGTATCTTTGCTGGTCGAAGTTCAAGCCGATAAGCCGTCGCCCTACCTTGTGCGCGAAAAAAGTTCCGACGCCCGAATAGATGAACGAGAACCAGAACATGTAGCCGGCGATTACAATTTCCGTGCCGCCCAAATTGAAAGTGAACGCGCCCGATAAATTCCAAAGCACCACGCCGAACGCCGCCAACGTCGTCAGCTGCCGCAGGAAGCCGATTAGCAATGACAGCGTCAAGTTCACGAATTGCCCGATGTCCTCCGAGATACGCTGGTCAGGGTTGTCCGTCGCGTCCTGCAGTCGGTAATAAGTTTGTCCGTCCATCCACGCCCGCAAATAATTGTTCGTCATCCACGTGCGCCATTTGATTTGCAACATCTGCCGCAAGTAGACCGCGTAAACCGCAATGAAAATGTAAGTGAAGGCTATCGCGCTGAACTTTCCGATTAGCGGCCAAAAATTTTCCTCCTCGTAATTTTGTAGCGCGTTATAAAAAACATTGTACCATTCGTTGAGCTGCACGAGCAGATAAACCATCGCGAAGTTCATCGATATGACGACCGCCAATAGTCCGCGCGCCTTCCACTTTTCCTCACTTGACCAATAGCCCTTGAACAGTGTCCAAAAGCCACGAAATAATTTTTTCGTATCCAATTCAAGTCTCCTCGCTTATAGTTCTGTGTCCCCAAATGTAATATGGCGTTGCATATTTCCAAACGAAATTTTTATCGACACAGTTGTATTCGTCATTTAAAAATTTCTCCTAAAAAATTTTTTTATGACCGCGACGACCTTTTGCAAATCCTCCGTCGTCAAGCCGTAATACATGGGCAGTCGCACGAGCCTTTCACTTTCCCGCGTCGTGAATTCATCTTCGCCGCAGAAGCGACAATATTTTTTGCCGGCGGGCGCAGAATGTAACGGCACATAATGAAACGCGCAATTAACGCCGTTGTCGTTCATGAACCGGATAAATTTCGTGCGCTCTTGCAAATTCAGCAGCTTTAAATAGAAAATATGTCCGTTGTGCTGACACTCCGGCGGAACAGTCGGTAACGCAACTTTTCCCGAATATTCCAGCGGTCGAAGTGCTTCGTAATATTTTTTCCAGCTCGCCAAACGATTTTCATTAATTTCATCTGCGCATTGAAGTTGCGCCCAAAGATACGCGGCATTGAGTTCGCTCGGCAAGTAGCTACTGCCAATGTCAATCCACGTGTACTTGTCTATTTGCCCGCGGAAAAATTTGGAACGATTAGTTCCTTTCTCCCGCAAAATTTCCGCCCGTTCATTGAAGGCGGGATTTTTTATTACAAGTGCGCCGCCCTCGCCCATGGAATAATTTTTCGTCTCGTGGAAGGAGTAGCAACCGAAGTCGCCGATTGTCCCCAAAGCACGCCCCTTGTAAGTGCTCATCATTCCTTGCGCGGCGTCCTCTATGACCTTCAGATTATGCCGGTGCGCAATTTCCATTATCGAATCCATTTCGCAAGCTATACCGGCATAATGCATGACGACAATAGCTTTCGTGCGCTCGGTTATCGCCGCTTCTATTTTGCCCTCGTCTATGTTCATGGTGTCGGGGCGAATATCCACAAACACAGGAACACCGCCGCTGATTAAAATCGAAGTGGCGGTGCTGGAAAAAGTGTAACTCGGCAAAATTATTTCGTCGCCCTTTTGAAAATCGCAGAGAAACATTGCCATATCCAAAGCACTCGTTCCGCTCGTCGTCAGCAAAACTTTTTGCGCTTGGAATCGACTTTCAAGCCACGAACTGCACTTTTTCGTAAACAAACCGTCGCCGCTAATTTTGTGATTTTTGACGGCTTGCTCGATATAGCGTAATTCGTCGCCGATAAAAATTGGAACGTTGAAAGAAATCATCGGGAAAAACCTTTCCAAAAATTTTTACACCCCCAAGGGCATAAAATCGCAAATTATTTTGTTCGCCATGTGCGGGACAATTTTTACAATCGCGTTATAAGTTGCGATGCCCTTTTCGCCAGGAGTGCAGATAACTATCATGTCGTAATCGTTCTCTTTCAGCCGTTCGACGCCCACGACAGTATCGTCAAATTCTTCGGGCCGCTCGTCCACCGTCGCCACCACTTGACAATAAGGTTTTCCCAGTTTGCTTTGAGCTTCAATTTGCCTGCGATAATCCCTTGAAATTTTCCCCTCGCCAAAAAGAATTATCCGCTGGTTACGTTCTATTAAGCCAAAGGGGAAAATCGCCACCCAATCACGGATACGTTCACGGCTGAGCCGTTCGGTAAAATATTCCTTGACCGGCGAGGCAACCTTTACTATCTTCCAAAAATCTTCGTAAGCTTCTTCGGCAGGATGGAGTTTCGGTAGGCTACTTTTCCGCCCAACGTAAAGCTTCTTGACTAAAACATTTTCCAACGCTTCGAGGTAAGAAAACGTTCCTTCGCCGTATAAGCTCGCCTCTGTATCGTAACCGAGGACACCGGGCGTTCTTTTTTCGTCAGTGCAGGAGCCGCAAATGGTCAGCACATCTTCGTTGGCGGCGAAAAGCGCACTTTGGGAGATGGCGCATACGACATCTACACGGGAAAACAATGCACGCGGTATCGGCACCATGTCGCCGAGCAATGTCAACCGCACGTTCTTTAAATCTGCAAAAGTCTGCTCGAGTAAAGTTTTGCGTACGGCGGCTTGCCCAACCATGATAAAGTTAATCGACTTGTCGGGGTGGCGGCGCGCCAAAGCTCCTACGCCCGTGATGACGTATTCTACATAATCTTTCTCGGCGCGTCCTATGTGGCAGATATTCCAATCAAGTTTCGGAATTTTCTCCAACGGAAAATACACATCTTGCACGGCATCTTGTTCGCGAACAGTATCGGGCATCTCTACCAAAGGCGCAGTAATATTTTTGTAGCCATTAAACAATTTTGCCACGGTTCCGCCTTCGTCAATGAGTTCGTTGCGTTTCCATTTGAAATAGAAAAAATCCAGATTGTCTTCATAGTAAGAATAAGGACTACCTCTGTAAACTTCCATGCAACAAGCAAAAAAGTGCGTGGCCTGCAATCTGCTCGCGAGAAGTTCGCCCCAATATCCGTGCGAATCTTGGTGCGATTCAATTATAATCTCTGTATTCTTCAAATCCGAAATCTCTAGCCGCCCCAACATCTCTTTCAAGCACCATTCCTGCTCAAATATTCCACGCTTATATGGTGGTATCAGAAGGAAATTCAAACCGCCGCCACTTTTGACGTATTGATTCAAGGACGGAATGGGCATCGTGCCTTCGCGGGGACCAGCAAAAAAAACGTACACTTGCCAGCCGCGTTTCCGAAGATATTCCGCTTTGCCAGCAGTATACATCTGCGTGCCGCCAATAACATGAAGACCGAACGTGATAAATATGTAAATCTTCCTTGGCATGGTTTCTCTTCCCTTCGATAAAAAATTCCTTGGAACTTAAACTTATGTCAACGCTTATTCTTTACAACGACAAACATTCCTGCAGATAACTCGAATTCAATCATTGGGGACGCTGACAAAATGACTGTCGCTGATTTGCCGCATTGTGCAGTTTTCGTAGCTCACTTTGTCCGCGTCGTAGGAAATGAGCTTGCGATTTTTTTCAACGGCGGGATTCGGTTGCGGCACTGCCGACAGCAAACTCTGCGTGTAAGGGTGCGCGGGATTGGTAAAAATTTCCTGCGTGGTTCCCGTTTCAACTAGATAGCCTTTGTGCAAAACGCCGATTCTGTCCGAAATGTATTTGACCATACTCAAATCGTGCGCTATGAAAAGATAGGCGCATTTCGTCTCCGACTGAATGTCTTTCATCAGATTGACGACCTGCGCTTGGATTGAAACGTCAAGCGCGGAAATGCATTCGTCGGCGATAATAAGTTTCGGATTCATGACGAGTGCGCGCGCGATTCCGACGCGTTGACGTTGCCCGCCAGAAAATTGTTGCGGATAACGTTCAGCGTGCGCGGGAGACAGTCCAACTTTTTTTAAAATCTCACCGATAATGTTGCGGCGTTCCTTTTGACTTGAGTAAAGTTTATGAATATCAAGCCCCTCGCCGATTATGTCGCCAATTTTTTTTCGCGGATTCAAACTCGACATCGGATCTTGGAAAATCATCTGCATATTCTTCCGCAACCTCCGCCGGATTTTGTCGCTGAGTTCGCCGGAAATTTTATCGCGATTAAAAATAATTTCGCCGTCGGTCGGGTCGTAAAGCCGAATGATACTGCGCCCGATTGTCGTCTTGCCGGAGCCGCTTTCTCCAACCAGCCCATAAGTTTCGCCGGGATAAATTTCAAACGACACGCCGTTGACTGCCTTGACTGTGAAGTTGCGCGAAATTTTAAAGTGCTGGCGTAAATTTTCTACTTTAAGCAGTGGTTCCGTCATAATTCGCCGCCTTTCTCGCTCGTTCCAAGCGCGATTTTAATTCTGCGGGCAGTTCAATTTTCGGCGCGTCGGGGTGAAGTAGCCACGTCGCCGCGTAGTGCGTTTCAGAAATTTTAAACATGGGCGGCTCCGCTTTCTCGTCAATTTTCATGGCGAATTTGTTTCTTGCCGCGAAGGCGTCGCCCGTCGGTTCGTGTAAAAGATTCGGCGGCGAGCCTGGGATTGAGTAAAGTCTTTCGTCGTCCGTCTCCAAATCGGGCATGGCACTCAACAAACCCCACGTGTACGGGTGGCGCGGGTCGTAAAAAATTTCTTCGATGGTGCCGCGCTCAATTATCTTGCCCGCGTACATGACGTTCACGAAATCGGCGACCTTCGCCACGACGCCCAAATCGTGCGTGATATAAATTACCGACAAATTCATTTCGGCTTGAATTTCTTTGATTAAATTCAAAATTCGCGCTTGAACCGTGACATCAAGGGCGGTCGTCGGCTCGTCGCAGATTAAAATTTTCGGCGCGCAGGAAAGCGCAATCGCTATCACCACGCGCTGACGCATGCCGCCGGAAAGTTGGTGCGGATAATTTTTCATGCGCTTTTCCGCCTCCATTATGCCGACCAACTTTAAAAGTTCTATCGCCTTTTGCCGCGCGTCCGTTGCCGAAATTTTTTTGTGCAGAAACATTCCCTCCATAATTTGTTCGCCGATTGTCATTGTCGGGTCGAGACTCGTCATTGGGTCTTGAAAAACCATGGCGATTTGTTGCCCGTTAATCGTTCGCCGCAAATCTTTTTTGCTTAACGTGAGCAGGTCAATATCGCCGTAGAAAATTTTTCCGCTGTTGATTATCGCGTTGCTGTCCAGAAGCCCCACAACCGCTTTCATCGTGACGGATTTGCCGGAGCCGCTTTCGCCGACCAGCGCGACAGTTTTTCCCAGCGGCAATTCAAAATCCACGCCGCGTATCGCATGAATATTGCCCGCGTTCGTCCGAAAAGTTATGTCAAGATTTTTAACCGAAAGAATTTTTTCCATTACATATCCTCAAGTTTTGGAACTAGCGTAGAACGCGGCGATTTCGTTTCATTTCCGATTCGTTGCCCGCGCTCGCTGTTCTCCCGCTTTTAAAGCGGGTTACATGTCCTCAATTTTCGGGGCTAAAGCCTCGCGGAAACCGTCGCCGATTAAATTAAAGCCGAGCATTAAAATCGCCAGCACACATATTGGCGGCAAAATTTGATACGGCAAAATCGTTATGTTGTTGAAGCCCGCCTCAATCAACGAGCCGATTGAACATTGCGGCAGGACAATTCCAACGCCCACAAAGCTTAAAAATGCCTCCGTGAAAATCGCAACCGGTATCGAAAACATGACTTGCGTTATTATCGGTCCGATTGTGTTCGGCAAAATTTGCTTAAAAATTATGTGGAAACTGCCCGCGCCCAATGTCCGACTCGCCAAAACGTATTCGCGCGCCTTGAGTTTCAAACACTCCGCCCGCGCGATTTTGCTCATGGGTATCCATTCCGTGATAAGCAGCGACGCGATAACCAGTCCGATTCCCTTCTCCATAAAAATTGCCAAGATTGAAATGATGACAAGCGTTGGGATTGAGCCGGCAATTTCTATAAACCGCTGTAAAATGTGGTCGACAAAGCCGCCGAAGTAGCCAGAAATTAATCCGTAGCTCGTGCCAATCAGCATGTCGATAAAAATCGCCACGAACGCGATTATCAGCGAGACGCGTGCGCCGTGCCAAGTTCTCGTCCAAAGGTCGCGCCCCATGTCATCTGTCCCGAAAATAAAAGTTTTGTCCGCGAAAAAATTCTGCTCCGAACCGTCACCGAATTGCGGCTCCAAACTTTTTGCGATAATTTCCTTGCCGCTCGTATCAGTGACGGAAACAATTTGGTCGTAAGCGTAATTACTCACAATCGGCGCGAACACCGCGAATAAAATTATCAAGCTCACCAAAATTAGACCCGTGACGGCAAATTTATTTCGGAAAAAGTGAACGGCAACACCTTTCCAGTAGCCTTGCGAGGCAAAATTTTCGTCGACGGAAATATCTCGGTCGGTTATAAATTCAAAATCGCCACTTTGCGGAGTGTACATGTTCACCCCTCCTTTGCCGTCAATCTGATTCGCGGATCGATTATCCCGTATAAAATGTCAAGCACCAACATTGCGCCGATATATAGCGCAGAAAAAACGATGCTCAACGCCAAAACGTAATTGTAATCCACGCCCTGACCGGCTATCGCGTCAACCATCAATTTGCCCACGCCGTTTATCCCGTAAATTTTTTCGATGACCATTGCGCCCGTCAACAAACTCACGACCAGCGGCGCGAGAACCGTCACGATTGGAATTAGCGCGTTCCTCAAAACGTGTCGCCGAATCAGTTCAAAGCCGTAAAGCCCCTTCGATTCTGCCAGCTTTACATAGTCACTGTTAATTACTTCAAGCATTTCGTTGCGCGTGAAGCGGGCGATTGTCGAAATTGCAAACAAACTCAGCGACAACGCTGGCATTATCGACGACGCAAAAAAATTCGCTGGCTCGAAAAAGTACGGGAAGAACGGAATTTTGTACGCGAAAAAATATTGCAGGAAAATCATAAAAACATAGGACGGAATGCACACGCCCAAAATCGAAACGAGTGTGCACAAGCCGTCCAAAAATTTTCCGCGATTCAGTGCCGCGACAATTCCTATCGCCAGCCCAACCGCCGTTCCGAATAAAATTGACAGCACGCCGATTTTAAACGAGTTAATCAAGCACGCCGTCAATATCGGCTTAATCGGTGCGCCGTTGTAAAGCGAGGTGCCGTTGCCGAAAGAGCCGCTCGCCAAAAGCGACATGTAATCCGCGAACTGAATTAATATCGGTTTGTTCAATCCCAACTCTTCGCGCTTGAGTGCTATCATTTCCGCGCTCATTCTCTCCACGGGGAACGGGTCGCCAGGCATTATCCGTATCAGCACGAACAGCACGAACGTTATTATAAACAGCGTCAAGATTGACATCAAAATTCTTTTTGCTATGTACTTTGTCATTTGATTGTAACGTTTTTAAAGGAGCGGTTGACGCCGGCGGCTTGATATTCAATTCCCTCGACGTTCGGGGAAATCAAAACGGCGGAAACTCCCGTGTAAAGCGGCGCGATAACCGCGTTGTCCAACAAAATTTTTTCCGCGTCGTAGAGTGCAGACCAGCGCGCGTCGTAATCTTCAGCAAGTGAACCCGTCGAACAATCGGAAATAATTTTGTCGTAGTCGGCGTTGCTCCAGTGTTCGGCAATTTCACAGCCCGTAGTCGTCCACAGCGTCAAAAAAGTCATCGGGTCGTTGTAGTCGGGTTTCCAATCGGTCAAAGCCAAATCGTAATTGTTGGAAGTCACGTTGCTCAAATATTCCGCCTTGGGCATGGGCTGCAGTTTAATCATCACGCCGGGCAAATTTTCTTCAACCTGCGACTTAATCGCCTGAACAATTTTTGTATTGGCGTCGCCGTCGTTCGAGAAAATCAGGTTGAGTTCAAAGCTGTCCTTGCCGAGTTCGTTTTTGGCTTTGCTTAAATATTCCTGCGCCTTCGTGACGTTGAAGCTAACCACGTCGGCGAATTGTTTTTGGTCTTCGGAGAAAAATTTTCCGGTCTTTGCATTGGGCGCGAAATCGAGCGGGATAGCGGTGTAAGTCGCCTTTGCGCCGTTCATGACGAAATTATCAACGAGCGATTCGCGGTCAATGGCGTTGGAAATCGCCAGCCGCAAATTGACGTTCGAGAGTGCGCCCGCATGATGATTTTTCGCGTCTTGGTTGAAGGAAAGATAATTGAGCAGCCCCGACGAAAAAGTTTTCAAGTTCTTGGAAAGTTCTGCGTCCTGATTGACGTGCGCGACTTGGTTGCCGCCGATGTTGACAACGTTAAGCGTGCCGTTCTTAAAAGAAGTCAGCGCATTATCGGAGGAGGACACAACTTGATATTGCCAATCGTTAAGCGAAATTTTTGCGGCATTCCAGTACGAATCATTTTTCTTGAGCTGAATATTTGCCGCGCCAGGGACGTAACTCGCCAGCATGAACGCGCCGTTCGACAGGAAAGTTTCGGGGCTGGTGCCGTAGCTGCCTTCCGCCAATGAGCTGTAAAATTTTTCGTTAATCGGATAAAAAGTCGGGAACGCCATCAGCGACGGGAAAAAAGAAACTGGCGCGTCGAGTTCAACTACAAAAGTTTTCGGGTCGGGCGCAGAAACGCCTAAAGTTTTCGGGTCGGCTCCTTTGGTAACCGCGTCGGCATTTTTCACGCAAGCAACCGTATTGCCCATGATGTAGGAATATTCCTCCGCCTTCTGGCAGTGT
>JAFXNB010000135.1 GCA_017529935.1 Selenomonadaceae bacterium | reverse complement strand
TATAATCCGCGAAGGACTTTCTTTAGCTTGAGCTTCGGACATTTTAAGCACCCCCTTACTTGAAAAAAATCACATAAAGTACGCCGAGCGCAACGCCGATAACACTTGCCGTCATAATGATGCCGTGCTTATTCATCGAGTCCACTTTATCCGCAAGCTTATCTATTCTATCCGCCAATTTGTCAAACTTAGCGTCCTGTTTATCCATGCGGACGTTCAGCTCTTTGCGCACAGTTTCAATCTTGGCGTCAAGCTTATCAAACTTAGCGTCCTGTTTATCCATGCGGACGTTCAACTCTTTGCGCACAGTTTCAATCTTGGCGTCGAGCTTATCAATCTTGGCGTCGAGCCGGTCTTGACGAACTTCGATTCTATCCATGCGGGAACTTAATTCCTTGCGCGTGTCGCGAACTTCCTCACGCAAATCTTTTTGTTGGAGATAAATATGCTCTTCCGGCGTAAAAGGTATAATCCGCGAAGGACTTTCTTTAGCTTGAGCTTCGGACATTTTAAGCACCCCCTTACTTGAAAAAAATCACATAAAGTACGCCGAGCGCAACGCCGATAACACTTGCCGTCATAATGTTGCCGTGTTTATTCATCGAATCCACTTTGTCCGCAAACTTGTCCATTCTATCCGCCAGTCTGTCAATCTTTGCGTCTAGTCTATCAAATTTAGCCTCGAATTTTTTATCGAGTGCGTCAATCTTGGCGTCGAGCTTATCAATCTTAGCGTCGAATTTTTTATCGAGCGCGTCAATTTTTGTTTCGAGTTTATCTTGACGGGCTTCGATTCTGTCCATGCGGGCGTTGAGTTCCTTGCGCGTGTCGCGAACTTCCTCACGTAAATCTTTTTGTTGGAGATAGATATGCTCTTCCGGTGTAAAAGGAATAATCCGCGAAGAATTTTCTTTAGCTTGAGCTTCGGACATTTTAAGTACCTCCCTGCGCCTCCTGATACGGACGGAAATTTTTCAGAATGCAAATAGGACGTTTCTGCGAGGCGTTGCCGAACGGATTATCAATCAGCAAATCGGAGGCAAGTTGCGCGTTCATGCCGGGCGTCGCGCCGACAATCCGCGAGCGTTTCAAATCGTTGACATCGGCAATCATCGCGCCAAAACATTTCAGCCGCGCCTTTAAGTCGCCGACAACTTTATCGACATTTTCCGGACCATAGACAACGCATTTATCGAACGGCGGCATGGTGCCCGTCACGTCGTCGATTAGAGCCGCTTGACGCCCGCCCCATTTATAGAACAGCCCGCGCAGACCAATTACCTTGCCCAAAAAGCCGCCAATCAACGCGAACGCAACGCGCCATTCGCCTTCCTTTTCCATTAAAGCTTGCATACCGTGCGGCGTGGCGAGACTGCCGTAATCGGGAATAAATTTGCAGCAGAGTTTCGCTAGGTTGCTGATATGCATTTCGTCGGGGCGAATGATATTGCCCTGCGTTATCGCGACGACACTCTCGGCAACGGTTATCACGTCGTCCGCGCCGATTTTATCGCGGGTGTAGTGTTCAATCACGTCGACAATATCATCTTTCGGCGTCAAAATTCTGGTTGTTATCGGAATAATTTCTACGTTCATAAAAGTTCACTCCTTAACAAGTTCGACGCCGACAATTTTGGCAAGTTCCTCGGCTGTCAGAATCACGCGGGCAATCGACCAATGCATTTCCGTGCGCCCGACTTCGCGATAAATAAATTCGACGGGGAAATCGACCATGTGCGCGACGGCTTCCTCCAGCGAAAGATTTTTCCGCGCCGTCAAAGTCACTTTAGCCACGAGATTGACGCTTTGTTGATGTTCGATAACCAACGCCTCGAAATAATCGTCTTCGCGCGGGACGCCTTCACGCTCAGCTCTGCCGCGCACGTTCATGCCGTCATATTGTTCAAACGGCAACAGCGGGTGGCAAATGGCGTCGACAATCATCGCGGACTGCGTGCCCTCGTTGCGGAATTCTATCGTCGTGGAGAGCGTCACGGATTTTTCGTCGCGCGATTCAATTTTAAACGGCGTGCGACTTTCCAACTTCGGAACAACTTTTTCCTTGCGACCGTTCAAGAACATTGCGACCGCCAAAATTACCACTGCCGCCGCGACCAACAATCCAATTAATATCGTTAGCAAAATTTTTCAACCCCTTTTTATTTGTACAATGCGATATTATAACCGAATCTTGCGCTTTTGCAACAAAGAAACTTTACATTGCCCCGCGTTAAGAATATAATTGCGCGGTAAAAATTTTAATGAGGTGTTTAGTTTGAAGAATCATACAAAGTACAGCAAAGGCTACTTCATGCCGCCCGAAATAATTTTGGATTGGGCACGCAAAGAATATCCCACGAAAGCTCCCGTGTGGTGCAGCGTCGACCTGCGCGACGGCAATCAATCGCTGATTATCCCCATGAGCCTCGACGAGAAAGTTGAATTTTATAAAACGCTCGTCAAAGTCGGTTTCAAGGAGATTGAAGTGGGCTTCCCCGCCGCCAGCGACACCGAATACGCGCTCCTTCGCAAGCTGATTGAAGATAATCTTATCCCCGACGACGTAACTGTTCAAGTTTTGACGCAAGCCCGCGAACACATCATAAAGAAAACTTTTGAGGCACTCGACGGCGCGAAAAATGCAATCGTCCACGTTTACAACTCGACGAGCGTCGCGCAACGCGAACAAGTTTTTCGCATGAGCAAAGACGAGATTAAACAAATCGCAATCGACGGCGCGAAACTTTTGCTTGAGCTGACGGAAAAAGCCGGCGCGAATTATCGCTTTGAATACTCGCCGGAAAGTTTCACGGGCACCGAGCCGGAATACGCGCTGGAAGTTTGCAACGCCGTCCTCGACGTTTGGGAGCCTGTCATCGACCGCCGCCCGATTATAAATATTCCCGTGACGGTCGAAATGAGTTTGCCGCACGTTTACGCCGCGCAGGTTGCCTATATCAGCAAGTATCTGAAATATCGCGATAAAGTTGTTTTGAGCTTGCACCCGCACAACGACCGCGGCTGTGGCGTGGCTGATTGTGAGCTGGGACTTTTGGCAGGCGCGGACAGGATTGAGGGCACGCTCTTTGGCAACGGCGAACGCACCGGCAACGTCGACATTGTAACTTTGGCAATGAACATGTTCGCGTTGGGCGTCGACCCTGAACTTGACTTTACGAACATGCCCGCGCTTGTCGAAATGTATGAGCGCGTTACGAGAATGCACGTCCACGACCGCCAGCCCTACGCCGGCGCGTTGGTGTTTACAGCGTTCAGCGGCAGTCATCAAGACGCGATTGCAAAGGGCATGCATTGGCGCGACGAAAAAAATCCCGACCGCTGGACTGTCCCCTACTTGCCAATCGACCCGCACGACGTCGGGCGCGAATACGACGGCGACGTTATCCGAATCAACAGCCAGAGCGGCAAGGGCGGCGTCGGCTTCATCATGGAGCAGAAATACGGCGTGGAAATGCCAAAAAAAATGCGCGAGGACTTCGGCTACTGCGTCAAGGCCGTCAGCGACCGCAAGCACAAAGAACTTTTGCCCGACGAAATTTATCAGATTTTCAGCGACCAATATGTCAACGTCGACAAGCCGTATAAGCTGATTGAATTCCACCTGCGCAAGGAGCCGGGCGGCGCGCGTGTCGGCAGTGTCGATTTGGAAGTCAACGGCGAGCGCGTAACTTACATGGCACGCGGCAACGGGCGTCTCGACGCAATTTCAAACGCGTTGCAGAAAAATTTGGGCATCAGCTACAGCAACTTGACTTACAACGAACACGCGCTGGAAATCGGTCAATCTGCGCGGGCAATCGCGTACATTTCAATCACGGGCGCGGACGGCAAAGTTTTTTGGGGCGCGGGCATGGACACCGACATTATCACCGCGTCGATTCAAGCCTTAATCAGCGCAATCAATCGCATGGTGGCTTGATTAACTTTCTTTCACTAGAAAGTTATCAAAGAATTTGCCTCGTTATTTTAATTTTTGTTGAACCTACTTTTTCTTTGCTTGTCCAAAGAAAAAGTAGCAAAAAGAAAGGACCCCTCGCAGGGGCGATTTTCCCCGCGCTCTTCGTGCCGCGCTGGAAAACATCCATGTTTTCGCGCGCGGCGACGGCCGTCATCCATGACGGCCGCATACTTCGTAATTTGTTTCGGTAGTTTGATTTAATTTTTGGGAGTAGATCAATGAATTTTTTACGCGGGCTGTGGCAGGCGGTTATTTATTTTCTGTTCCCGCCGCGTTGCCCAAATTGCCGCGAGATTGTCGACGAACGTTATCAACTTTGTGCGGCGTGCGAAGAAAAAATTTTGCGCGTTGATTTTTACGACAGGAAAATTCCGCCGCTCGATAAAGTTTTGCGCGTGACAAAATATCGCGACGGCTCACAGGAATTGCTCCGAAAATTAAAATTCGATAACAATCTTGGCGTCGTGCCCGCGCTAAAAAAAATCCTCGACGACGTTTCCAATCGCGAGGAGATTTCAAAACTTTTAAGCGATATAAATTTCGCCGTGCCCGTGCCGCTTCACAACGAACGACTTAACGAGCGCGGCTTCAATCAAACGGAAAAAATTTTCGGCGAATGGCTGATGAAAAAAAATCTTCCGCTACGAAATTTTCTGATTCGGACGCAAGCGACGCCCAGACTTTACAAATTCGGCAAGGCGGAGCGCGAAAAAATTTTAAGCGGAGCGTTCGCGGCGGCGACTAAGATTGACCTGCGCGGCAAAAATATTTTAATCGTCGACGACATCTTCACGACGGGCACGACCTGCAAAGAGTGCGCCAAAGTTTTAAAATCGCTCGGCGCGGCAAAAATTTCCGTGCTGGCGTTCGCGGCGGACTTCAGAGAAAATTTTTCAGCCGACAAGCAAGGGCGATAACTTTAGCTCCTCCAAAAGTTCATTCGTCTGCAAAACTGTCTTGTGATTCTCAAGCGCAAAGGCAAGCACGGCGTCCCGCTCGTCACGAACATACAGCCGATTATGCCCTGCGTAATACAATAAATAATCCGCCTCTTTTGGCGAAAGCTCCATGGCTAAGGCAAGCGACAAAACTTTTTCCCGCGACGGGTTTTTTCTGCCGCCGAAAATATGATGCGCGTAGCCCTCGTCGAGCTGAGAATTTTTTATGACTTGCGCCTTCGACAATTTTTTTTCGACAAGCAATCGGCGCAGGTATTCGGCGAGCGTAAACCGACGAAAATTTTCCTCGTTATCGTCGAGGAATTTTTTCATGTTATCTGCTTCGACCAATTCATTTTCAAGTTGCGCGGTGTCCTTTGCGAGCATTGCATTCGCCTCCAATTTTTGTAAAATATATCGCAAGGATAATCGAAAGGCAAGGCACGCTGATGAAAGGAAACGTCGCGGAATTTTTGGAGTTCCGCTTTGAGAAATTGAAACTGCTCAAAAAATCGGAGCGCGGCGAAGTGTGGCTGGCACAGACGCGGCAGAGCGGCGAGCTTGTCATAATAAAGCGCGTGCTAGCGACGGGGCTGCCTTACGGCGTGATAAAAAATTTTTCGTTCAAGTTGCCCGCGCGGATTTTTCATTGTGTGGAGGACGCGGCGGAGACGGTTATCGTGGAGGAATTTATCCACGGCGAAAATCTTCACGAACGGAAAAAGCCTTTAAGCGAATCGGAGACGCGGGCGATACTTTTGCAGTTGTGCGACGGACTAAGGGAACTTCACGCGCAAAACATAATCCACCGCGATATAAAGCCGTCGAATTTGATTCTGCAGGGCGGGCGAGTTCGATTGATTGACTTCGACGCGGCGAGGATTTTTAAGGACGGTAAGCAAGCGGACACGCGACTTTTGGGCACGAAGGGCTACGCGCCGCCCGAACAATACGGCAGCGGACAGACCGACCCGCGCAGCGATATTTATTCCCTTGGCGTCACGATGAAAATTCTGCTCGGCAAAAATTGCGGCGAACACTTGAAAAAAATTTTGGACAAATGCACCGCCTACGACCCGATTAATCGTTTCCAGAGCGTCGACGAACTCAAAGCTGCGCTTACGGCTGAAGAACCGCGCATTTTTATAAAGCCGCTGATTTTGTTGACGGCGGGAATTTTTTTATTTGCAACTTCGCCGACACTCAACCGCGACGAAAATTTTTCGGAGGAAATCGCCGCGCAGGTCGAAACTTTGCCGGTCGAAAAAATTTCCACGCCCGCGCAGATAACCGAATTTAAGTTGCCCGAAATTATTCTGCCGCCGCAAAAAGAAATTGCCCTGCCGAATGCCGCGCCCAAAGAATACAAACCGCCGCCACGAAAAATTTTTTCCGAGGAAGATTTAAAATTGCCCGAACCGCCGCCGCCCGCGTCAAGCTCCGCCGCGCCGATAAATTTTGAACCGAAGCCGCGCAAAACTTTTTCAGGACTCCTCAAAACGCAATTTTATCTGAACGGCGCGCTGGTCAATCAGGACGCGCACAAGAACGACAGAGAGAAAATCACCCGCGCAGATTGGCGACAAGCTCAAGCGCGACTGCACGTAACCAACGACACAATCGCCGCTTGGCAGGAGCCGTCAATAAAAATTATTTTCACGCCAAATTGGGGCGGCGACAAGTTGGAGGAAACAAAAACCTTGCCCGCGCTGGAAGTCGGAGCGGCGACGGATTTTATAATTCCGTTCGACACGTTCGAGTTGCCGGACAAGGATAGACTTTCCGTTTGTCTGCAAATTTATCTGGACGGCGACGAATCCAAAATGGACGAGCACTATTGGTGCGTGTGGTTCGATATTGCCGATTAAAATTTTTCCGCCGGGGTACCCGCAAGGTACCTTACACGGCGGATTTTTTTTTGTACAATCGTCACGAAAATAATTTTTGCGAAGACAACATAGGCGGATATACAGCATAGATTAGCGCAATTCCTTCAAAATTTTGTGGTAAACTAGAAAAAATATATCATTAAGGAATCGGCAAGATGGAGAGGAAGAACACAATAATTTACAGGCAAATCGGCGCGAAAATTGCTTACTATCGCAACCTTCGACAGATGACGCAAGCCGAACTCGCCGAAAAAGTCAGCATGAGCGAAAGCACAATCGGGCGCATTGAGCGCGGCAGATATAACAGCGGTTTTCCGCTCCCGACTTTGCTCGACATTGCTAACGGTTTGGGCGTTGATTTGGCGTCGCTGGTCACCTTCAGCGCGGAAGAAGACCGCCTGTGTTTGGAAACCAATAAAAATTTTGTTTAGGAGTGCGACATGGGAATAGGTAAACGAGTCACGGAAAATTTAGACGAACCGGCAAAGAAAAAGGCGGAGGAATCAATTTATCTTCCGGAAGAACCGAAATTTTCTTTGGCGGATATTGTTTTGCCTGCGCCGCTGAAGGAAAAAATTTTGGACGTGGCAGAATACGCGCAGAACAGCCACATCGTCTTTGAAACGTGGGGCTTGGAAGAAACGCACAAATATTCAAAGCGAATCGGAATCAATCTTTACGGCGCGTCGGGCACGGGCAAAACTATGGCGGCGCACGCTATCGCCAAACATTTGGGCAGAAAAATTCTTGCCGTGAACTACGCCGATATTGAATCGAAGTACGTCGGCGAAACGCCCAAAAATATCCGCAAAGTTTTCGAGGTGGCGAAGGCTTCCAACAGCATTTTATTTTTCGACGAGGCGGACGCGATTTTAAGCCGCCGCGTGACCAACATGTCCAACGCAACCGATGTCAGCGTTAATCAGACGCGCTCGGTTATGTTAATGCTCATGAACGAGTTCCAAGATTTTATTATCTTCGCCACGAATTTTATTGAGAATTTTGATCCGGCGTTCATGCGGCGAATTTCCATGCACGTTGAATTTACTTTGCCCGATTTAGATTGTCGCAAAAAACTTTGGCAGATGTACATTCCAAAAAAATTGCCGACAAATGTTGACTTCGACGAGCTGGCAGAAAAATTCGACGGGATTTCCGGCAGCGATATTTCTAATGCCGTGCTAAATGCGGCGTTCAAGGCGGCGCGGCGGAAAATGCGTTTCGTTGACAAAAGTTTATTCTTTGAAGCCGTCGAAGATATTTTGAACAGCCGCAAAGCTAACGAGGTCGGCAGCGTCACTGTAACCAAGCGCAAAGTTTCAGCGGAATACGTTCAATCACAATTAAATAAAACTAAGGAAAAGGAGCCGATATAATGATTCCATTGTTGATAGGATTGGGAATAGGCGGACTTTTGCTTGTCGCCTTTTGGGATGAAATTGTAGACTGGCTAAAAAAGTTGGTGGCTGGTCTGCGGCAAATGTTCTCGGAGCTAAAGAAAAAAATTGCACACGCGGCAGGAGCTTTTATCGAGCGGGTCGAGCGCGGTTTGGCGGCGATTCGGCACAAACTCTACTATCAAGAGCAGGGCGAATGGATTGAGGAGACTACCACGCGCAAGATTAAAGAAAGCGAAATTCCGCCCAATATCCGCAGGAAAATCCGCAACCACGAGACTGAAGTCACCGACGAGGTCGAAGAGGAATTGCAGTTGTCATTGAATTGAGGTGCACATTATGCCATTGAAAAATTTGTTCGGAGCCTTCGGCGCGACGACTTCAAATGTCATCGATACTTTTCTTAGCGTCATCATCTCGCCGAACATGGAGCTTGACGAACTTGCCGAAATTTATTCCAAAAAGTTGGATTCGATTATCCGCGACGAGCAGGCGAAAAATTTAAGCTACGTCGGCGGCACTTTTAAAATTTCCTACGCCGATGAAAAAGTTTTCAACCTTTCCTTTGAACTTTATTTCCAAGACCGCGACGGCGATTACGTTAAGAAGGGCGCGAAGAGTAAGCCGCAGAGCACGGAGTATTTGAACGAAAAAGCTTTGGACGAACTGCGCGGCAAGAAAGAAATTGTTTACGAGATTGACGAGCCCGAAGAACCGAAAATTTCTGCGCAAACTGAATCGCCGGAGATACGCAAAATTCCCAAGGGCAAAAGGGAGTCGTAAATTATGAGCGACGAGGAACGCACCAAGCGAAAAGTTTCCTTAAACGAAATTCCCGGCAGACAACGCGCCAGCTTGGAAGCCCAACTGCCCAAAGGCAAGGTCGGTTGCGGCTGTCTTGTCGCGGTGATTGTGGCAATTCTTATCGCGTTCAATTTTATCTTCAGCGATGATGACGATAAAAAATCTGCGCCGCCGCCGAAGCCCAAAGTTAAGCAGACGGAAACTAAAATCAAAGAGCCTGAACCCGTAAACGAAACGCCGCCCGCAACGTCGCTTGGAGCTAATTGGATTAAGGACGGCAACGACGTTTATCTTTGGAACCCGAAGCCGCAGGACGGCGAGACGATCACTTGGAGCGGCGGCTACGTTCAAGACGGCAACCACAAATTTGCTGACGGCGCGGGTATAACAACGTGGTATCTCAACGGCGAAATCGAACAGGTCGACGAGGGAACTTTTCGGCACGGACATCGGCACGGTCGCTTTACTCACAAATTTCCTGGAGGCAGAATTATTCACAGCAACTGGGACAACGGAATAGAAATTACCGAGCCTGAAACGAACGCCGACGGCGCGAACGACGCCAAACAAACTTTTATAAATTATCACAGGGCAATCACGGAGAAAAATTATCGCGCGGCTTACGAAACTTTATCCTACAAGCAACGGGAACGCGTCGGCGATTTTAATTCATACGTCGCGGGCTTTAAAGACACAATCAGCAACGAAGTCAGCGATATAAAACTCGTGAGTTCCGACGAAGATTCACAAACCTTTGACTACACGTTGACGGCGCACGACCGCTATCACGACGGCAGAATAAAAATGCAAGTCTTCAGCGGGCAAGTCACCATGGCTAAGGACAAGGGGCGTTGGTATGTTCGCCACGCCAAATCAACCAAAATCGACGAAAGGATTGAGTAATTTGTCTGATGAATTCCAAAGGCGAACAGTATCCGAAAGAGAGATTCCGCTGGCAATAAGAACACGGATTAAGAACGGGGAAATGTCCGGAGAAATTGACGATATTCTTTATATCAAAGATCTTGTAAAGGATATCGTGCAAAGGAAGCGAGCACTGGAAAAAAGAAAACAAGACTTGGAAAGGCGGAAACAAGAGCTGGAACGCTTCAAAAGCGAGCACAATTTATGAAAGGATTGAGTAATTTGTCTGAAGAATTTACAAGGCGCGTTGTATCTGAAAAAGATGTTCCGCCGACGATTAGAAAACGCATTAAGAAAATACAACAGAAACAAGAGGAACAAAAAGCTTTACTCGACATGACAAGCGATGTTCTTTATCTCTTCGACCTCAAGAAAAAAGCGGAGGCGGGCAACGTCGAAAGCCAGCTTGATTATGCCGATATTTATATGTACGGTTTGTTCGGCGCGGCTGTGGATTACGAAACTGCGGCGGAATATTACACTAAGGCGGCGCAAGCTGGAAACGTGACGGCTCAAACGCGGCTCGCTGATTGCTACTTCGACGGAATGGGCGTTGCGCAAAATTATTCCGAAGCCGTCAAATGGTACACCAAAGCCGCGCGGCACGGCGACGCTTACGCCAAAACTTTTCTGGCAATCTGCTATCAGAACGGAAACGGCGTTGAAGCGAACATGGACACCGCGCTAAAACTTTATGAGGAGGCCGCCCGCGCAGGCGACGCTTTGGCGCAGTTCAATTTGTCCGATTACTACCTAAAGGACGAAGACGCCTCCGATGACGAATTTTTTACGGGGCTTAAGTGGCTCAAAAAATCTGCCGCGCAAAATTTTCCGCCGGCTCAAACTAGTCTGGGCATGTTCTATATTCAAGGCATGGGCGTCGAACAGAATTTTGATAAAGGCTTTGAACTTTTGAACGCGGCGATTGCTCAAGATGATGTCAATGCGCTGGCGTTTCTTGGCGGGCTTTACTACAAAGGAATCGGCGTGCGTCAAGATACGAATAAAGGTCTGCGACTTTTGCGGCAAGCTGCTGAACGTGGTAGCGAAGAGGCCGCCGATATGTTGGCTCGTTTAAAATAAAAATTTTTAGGCTCGCTACGGCGGGCTGATTTTTTTTTGCGAAACTTTTAATTTCCCGCGCAGGCTGATATAATGTTGCGCGTTTAACAGGAGGCTGATTAAATGGAAAAGTACAATCCACAGGAAATTGAAAAGAAATGGCAGCAAGTTTGGAACGCGCCGGATTATTATCGCACGACGGAGGACAGCTCGCGCCCGAAATATTACGCGCTGGAAATGTTCCCGTATCCTTCGGGCAATTTGCACATGGGTCACGTTAGAAATTATTCAATCGGCGACGTGGTCGCGCGTTATCGCATGATGGCTGGCTACAACGTCCTGCACCCGATGGGCTTCGACGCCTTCGGAATGCCCGCTGAAAATGCCGCAATCGCGCACGGAGTCAAGCCCGGCGATTGGACGTTCGCGAATATCAAAAACATGACGGCTCAGCAAAAGGCAATGGGCTTGGCTTACGATTGGGACAGGGAAGTTGAGACTTGCCGCGAGGATTATTATCGCTGGACGCAATGGCTGTTTGAACTTTTTTATAAGCGCGGGCTGGCGTACAAAAAGGCGGCGTCCGTCAACTGGTGCGACACGTGCGGCACGGTTCTTGCCAATGAGCAAGTCATCGACGGAAAATGCTGGCGTTGCGACTCCGAAGTTCACAAAAAAAATTTGGCGCAATGGTTCTTCAAAATCACCGACTACGCCGACGAACTCCTTGCTGACTTGGATAAACTCACGGGCTGGCCAAATCGCGTCAAAGTCATGCAGGAAAATTGGATTGGGCGCAGCGAAGGCTTGGAATTTTTCTTTGAAGTTCCCGCGCTCAATGAAAAAATTTCCGTCTACACCACGCGCCCCGATACGTCGTTCGGCATAACTTTCCTTGCGCTGGCTCCCGAACACCCGCTGGTTGAAAAAATTTGCGCAATCAGTCCTAAGTCCGCCGAGATTAAAAAATTTTGCGAACGCGCCCGCAGTCAAAGCGACATTGAACGCACGAGTAGCGAATCGGAGAAGGAAGGAATTTTTACCGGCGTGACTTGCGTCAATCCCTTCAACGGCGGCTCCGTTCAAATTTGGGTCACCAATTACGTCGTCTTTGAATACGGCACGGGCGCGGTTATGGGCGTTCCCACGCACGACGAGCGCGATTGGATGTTCGCCACCAAATACGGCTTGAATAAAGTTTGGGTTATCGACAATCCGAACGCGCCGCTTGACTTTGCAAAAATGGACAACGCTTACGTCGAGAAAGTTGGCGTGCTGATTAATTCCGGCAAGTTCACGGGCATGGATTTCGACGCGGGCTTTAAGGCGATTATGGACGAGGCGGAGGCTCAAGGCTTCGGCAAGCGCAAAGTTAATTATCGTCTGCGCGATTGGCTGATAAGTCGTCAAAGATATTGGGGCGCACCGATTCCCGTCATCTACTGCGACAAATGCGGCGAAGTTCTCGTTCCCGAAGAAGATTTGCCCGTGCTCCTGCCCGACGACGTGGAATTTAAGCAGGGCGCGTTGAGTCCGCTGTCGACAAGCAAAAAATTTAACGAATGCACCTGCCCGAAATGCGGCGGTCACGCGCACCGCGAAACCGACACGATGGATACGTTCATTTGTTCGAGCTGGTATTACATGCGCTACACCGACCCGCACAACGACAAAATGCCTTTCGCCCGCGACAAAGTAAATTATTGGAGTCCCGTAGACCAATATATCGGCGGCATTGAGCACGCGATTTTACATTTGCTTTACTCCAGATTTTTTACCAAAGTTTTGCGCGACGCTAAGCTCCTCGACTATGACGAGCCGTTTGCAAATTTATTGACGCAGGGCATGGTTATAAAAGACGGCGCGAAGATGTCGAAGTCCTTGGGCAACGTCGTCAGCCCCGAAGAAATTATCGGCAAATACGGCGCGGACACCGCCAGATTGTTTATCCTGTTCGCCGCGCCCGTCGAACGCGATTTGGATTGGAGCGACGAGGGCGTTCAAGGTTCCTACAGATTTTTAAATCGCGTGTGGAGGATTCTGAATATTTTCTCCGACGCGATAAAATCTCCCGACGCCGCGCAGGCTTTAACGGCGGAAGAAATTTCTTTGCGGCGCACGCTGCACAAGACGATTAAAAAAGTCACGGAGGACGTCCGCGACCGTTTTGCCTTCAACACGGCGATTAGCGCGCTCATGGAGCTGGTCAACGCAATGCACGCCTTCCAAGACAAAAAAATTAATCCCGCGCTTGCCCGCGAACTTGCCAAAGATTTATTGCTGATGCTTGCGCCGTTCGTGCCGCACATTTCCGCCGAACTTTGGAGCAAATTTTTTGACGGCGACGTCCACAAGCAGAGCTGGCCGACCTTTGACGCGACGGCTATTGTCGAGGAGGAAATTGAAATCGTCCTTCAGATTAATGGCAAAGTCCGCGACCACGTAAAAATTCCCGTCGGCTTGAACAAAAACGATTTAGAAAAACTCGCGCCGACGTTGCCGCGCTTTGACGAACTGACCGCCGGCAAAAAAATTATTAAAGTCATCGCCGTCCCGAACAAGCTGATTAATATCGTCGTGAAATAAATCGACGCGCCGAAAAATTTTCCCTGCGACAAAAATTGTTGCAGGTGTTTTTTTTTCTTTGACGAACCATGTAACAAAATCGGAACTCCTGCGTATAAGATGCAGAAAGAAAATTTCAAACTAAATCAAAGGAGATTGATAAAAATGGCAACCAGAGAAGACAACATCAAAAAATCGACACGGCACTCGAAGCAATGAGCGATGAGGAACTCGACCAGGTCGCTGGCGGCACTTGGGCGGAAACGGCAGCGGACAGTCGCTTCCTCAACAGCTTGAACGGCTCAACC
>JAFXNB010000134.1 GCA_017529935.1 Selenomonadaceae bacterium | reverse complement strand
TGCTAATGCCGGGCATCGACGGCTACGAATTGCATCGGCTGTTGCAGGAAAAAAGCGCGGAACCCGTGCCGATAATGTTCATGACGGCGGACGACAGTGCCGAATCGGAGAGCAAGGGCTTTGAACTGGGCGCGGCGGATTACATAAGAAAACCGCTCAAGGCGGACGTGTTGCTTCGGCGCGTGAAAAATATCCTCGACCATCTCGACAAAGTTCAGGATTTAACAGAAGCGGCGACTCTCGACATGATGACGGGCTTGCTCAACAAAATTTCCGCGCAAAGGGAAATCGGCAAGTTGTGCGCGACGCGGCAGGGCGTGTTGATGTTGCTTGACTTGGACGACTTTAAACTCGTCAACGACCTGTACGGGCACGCCATGGGCGACAAAATTTTGATACGCTTCGCGGAGTTGATAAAGGGCATGATTCGTTCGACGGACGTGGCGGGGCGTATCGGCGGCGATGAATTTCTTGCCTTTTGTGAGGACGTGCGCGACGAAAAAATTATTTTCAACAAGGCGCGTTTCCTCAATCACCAGCTGTTAATTTCCGCGAAAAATTTCATGGGCGCAGACATGAACATTCCGCTGGGCACGTCGATAGGCGCGGTGTTCGTTCCCGACGAGGGCAGAGATTTTCAAACGCTGATGGATAAGGCGGACAAAGCTCTTTACAAAGTCAAGCACCACGGCAAGCACGGTTGCACATTCTTTGGCGAGGACAACGCCGAGACCGAACGCAGAGTTCTTGCGCAGACAAAAATGATTTTAAGCGAGCGCAATCACGAGGCGGGCGCGTACTTTGTCGACTTTGAAAAGTTCAAGGCGGTTTATCGATTCTCAGAGCGGCTCAAGGAAAATACTCAACAGGCTAACAATTTGCTTGAAGTGACATTGGACACGAACGACGACGAAGCGCGGGAGGAATTTCTCAACGTGCTGATAAAAAATTTGCAGCGGAGCGATTGCGTCACTCAGTGCGGACGCGACCAATTTTTAATTCTGCTCAACGACGCCCACGACGAAAAAATAAAAGCCATTAAGAACAGAATCTTAACGACTTGGCAAAATAAAAATTTCAGCGGCGAAATTACTTTTGAGACGACCGTTTAAACGTTGAAAAAGTTTTCAAGCGCGGCGTCCCTCGTTATCGTGACAGAAATTTTATTCGTAATATTTTGGGTGACGACATCATAAATGGTTCGGACCTTGGCAAAAAAATTATCGCCCTCGAACGGAAGATTTTTAGTCGATATTTTTTCAAGCGTTCGCGTTAAATTAGTCGCCCCGTTTGCTTCGGATTCTATGCTGTCAACGTGCGCCAAAGACTGCGCGCGATAAAATGCGAATATCCCGCGCAGATGAGAGGTGATATCTTTTGCTTCGGCATTTTTATACAGCGCAAGCATAATCGAAAACCTGACTTCGATAGGGACATTAATTGTTTCTTGTTCATAGAAAATCGCTCGCAGATAATTTCCGCCCTCAAGACAGCCCAAGCGGATATTTTTTTCGCCGTGATTAAAGTAAATTATCTGCCTGCTCCGCGAAATGTTGCTGTTGTTGAGGATAAGCCGTTCGTAATAGCTCATCGGCTTTTCTTCTTGAGCGTTGGCTTGTTCCGTTAAAGCCACGTTGTATTTTTGAACAAAATCTGCGCGGCTTATGCCCAAATTTTTATTCGAATCGCCAAGCGGAGGCGGCGATTGATTGATGGGGGCAGTTTCTTTAGATAGGAGCTTTTCAAATTCTTCGGCTTTGGTAACCGTCATATAAAAATCGATGCGGGGCTCGCCACTGTTCGTAAGGAAGGAATCAACGATTATGACAAAAGACGCGCCTTGAAAATCAAATCTTTCGCTCGTTGTCGCTTGCGGACTCCCTGCAATCGCGTCTAAAGTTCTATCAACGGCGTTATGTGTATATTCAACTATCTCTTTCATAAAATCAAAAACAAGTCTTCTGCCAATTAAGTCAGATTTATAAAGCGCGTGAATCACCGTTTTAAGAACGTCAGTATAGAATTCGTCGATATTTTGTATGTCGAGGGCGATGCCTTTCAAATAGGGACTGCCGCGCCGATCCAATGAATTTTGAAATTGTCGTAGCCGAAACGAAAATAACCGCGCCCGGCATTGTATTTGACGATTTCACGAATTTTAATGCCGCTGTAATTTATTCGACGCGGCGCACGGTGAGAGCCTTCTTCCGGTTTACTTATAAATTCCATCCATTCGTCAAGTTCGGCGTGATAATTCTCAACGAATTTTTCGAGCGTAAGATTAAATTCATTGGAGCCTGCCGAACTGAAAAGACTTGTGCCGGATTCGATAGCCAGCGTGGAAATTTTTTCGGCGACCTTTTCGCGGGCGACTATAAGTCGATTTAAAAAGTTGCCGAGATTTTTTTGTCAGACAAAATTTTTTCCTCCCTTACGATTTATGCGGCGTTCAAAATTTTTTCGCGAGTGACGGAAAATTTTTGGCGCGTGTCCTCTTGAACGATTAGAATTGAAAAGCCCATGTTGACTTCATCGGCGGCAACGTCGTAGCGCGTCTTCAATTCCACGTCAAAAATTTTCGTGCCGTATTTAAATTCGTTGCGGTCGATTTTTTTCTGTGGTGCCGCTTAAATTTTCCGCTTGCAACGCCTGAATCTGTTCAATGCTCTTGTCGCTTATAAATTGCGCAATGTCGGCAACGGTTTTATCTGAAGTGTTAAGAGATTGAATCGCGGGATAAATAAAAGTCATGACGCCGCCGAAAGAATCCATTGCCGCCAAATCGTCAGCTTGCATAAGCAACGCCATTAAATTTATTCTTCCGTGTTGAGTAGCGTCGAGCCAACGAATCCTGCAATTCGCGGTACCGAGTTTGAAATAACCTCTGCCGTTGCTTGCGTCTATCGCATCAACAACTTTTAATTTATCGCAATCGTCATTGCTCGTGATATTTTTTTGAATCTCAATGTATTTATCAAGTCTTCTCTTGATAATTTTTGGAATAATCTTCATGCGTCGATTCAAGCCGCGAAAAACCATGCGCCTCTTCCTCCGCATCATCGGCAACAATATTTGTCTTGAGGTTTCTCATTCTCTTGAATTGCCAAAAAGTAAGCCCGCCGAAAATCGCGCTGATAACAAAATCGCTTCTTGAATCCGAACTCGCTAAGCCCAAAAGTGTAATCAAGAGACAGAATCCGAAAAAAATTTTAGTAAGAAGCATATTAAATTTTCTAAAGAACCTGCCCAAACTGTTCACCTCCCGAAAAATTTTTATCACGTCAAAAGCCGACTCCGCCTTTTAAAGCTGACGGAGCCGACTTTATCTTTTACGGCGTCAGGCGATTAGCCTATGATTTTCAGTTTCTAAACCAGATGTGTTTGCCGTCGTTGCTGACTTTGCAACCGGAAGCGGACGGCGGCTTTTGTCCTGCCATGTGACGTTCCATTCCGCATTGCGAGCACTTCCAATTGGAGAAATTGCCCGCCGCCTGAATCACCGCCGGATACGCCGCTACCAAAATAAATGCGACCATTGCCGCTACTGCCAAAATTTTTTTCATAATGAACCCCTCCCGTTTCAGCTTCTGATTTCAATCCGCTGATTGTTGCCGCACTTCGGGCACCTGAACGAACTGTTATACCTGTGATACAAAGCAGCCGTGTTGTACTTGCTCGAAGAAACGTAGCCGCAGGATTCGCACTTGCGATAATAATCGACAGACGGCGGATTTGATTTTTCGCCCGCGATAACCGCGCCTTCAACAACTGTTGCCATACCGAACCACTCCTTAAAATTTATTTATCTCTTTGCCGAGATTTTTTACAATGTCTTCATAAGATTAAAGATACTCTTAATTTCTTCGTCGCTTCTTGCATGTCGCAAGCTGATGTATTCGACGACATTATCTTTATTAACGGCAAAACGCAGAACTTCATATTCGCCAAGCCCCTCTCTTGAACCGGCGGATTGAAATTCAGAAGGATATTCATAAACGGGCAAGCTGGCGTGTGAATCAATATGCTTTGTAACTGAACAAGTTCTGCCGTAAGTCGAAAGGACTTTCTCAAGAGAATCGCCTTGCCGAATACCTTTTTCCGTTTGCGGTTTATCGGTATAAGTTGCCACTCTGACCACTCTGTCATCTTTTATGCCTACGACAATATCTTCATACTCGTAATAAGTGACGCCTTCTATTTTTTCGGAAGGGCGAATATTTTTTTCTTTGCCAAGCTTTTGGTGCATTTGATCTAAGGAAGAGCCTATACCTAAGCCGCCTAAATTGTAATGTGCAATGTAGTTTGTCCTCAAATTGGCAGAGTGCTGTTCTTCGTTCCTGCGGTGTGCTTCGTCAACTCTTTTTCGTTCTTCTTTGATTCTGCGGGTATTTTCGACGTCATTAGATAACCTTCTGTCGGTAATAACAAACATAAGATCCGAACCCTGTTGCTGAAGCGCGAAAATAAAGCCGTTTTGCTCAAAAATTCCGTTCTGGATATTGGCTATAACTGTATCGGGCGTTACGCCTGTAGCTTTTTCCACAACCTGCGCAACTATGTAAATTACGCCCAAAACGTCCCTGCCGGCAGGTCCCAGAAGATTTATCGTGCCCAAATAGCCCAGCTGACTGGTTTGACCGCCTATGGTGTAATTCGGATGCTCCGTCTTGAACATGCAAACCCCGTCGCCGTATTCGGTATCAACAATTTTCACGGCAGATGAGCCTACTTTATCGTTGTAAGCTTTGACAAATGCTTCAGGCTTCATGCCCAGATAAGTCGGCTCTTCAACGTAAGCTGAAGGCGCGGGGAACGTGTCAATCATGTGCACGGGTTCAATTCTATAGAGTTTGTCTGAATCATCAGAGCCGCAACCGATAATTAGGAATAAGCAACAAGGAATAAGGAACAAGAGAAAAAGTTTTTTCATATAAAGTTCCTCCTTAAATTTTTTCTGCATTATACTATACATAAAATCGATTGTAAAGAATTTTTATAACGTAAAAATATATCAGCCGTTCCGCAATATTACTATATGGGCGGTGATTATATGTTCAAAGATAAATTACGTTTTCTGCGCAAATATCAAGAGTGGTCGCAGGTTGAAGTTGCCGAGAAATTGGGTATCAGCCAGCCGCGATACAATCGCTACGAAAAGGGAAATTTTCAGCCAGATTTTGATATGCTGAAAAAAATTTCTAACCTGTTCGACGTATCGATTGATTATCTGCTGGAAAATGAACGTGAATTGCCAGACGGCGAAGACCTGCGGGACTTGAATAATTTCATACTCAATGGGAAGTACAGCATAAATTCGCGCCTCCCGACGGACAAGGAACGCCGAATGCTTGATAACGTCATAAAAGCTATTTTCGATTGACAAAAAATTTCTTGAACACATTGTAAAAAAAAAGAGCCGCCGAGTCTTGCCCCAGCGGGTGAATTCCAAAAAATTTTAATTGTCGCGGCGCAGACCGATATATTCGACGACATTATTTCTAATCGCGAACCGCCTCACGGCTGAATTCCCGTCTGCAAGCTCGAAAGGATATTCGTAAAAAATCGCGCCGTCGTCAGAGGCAACCGTCCAACCTTCCTCGCCGTAAGCCGCAATGACTTTTTCTAAGCTGTCGCCCTGCCGAATGCCGCGCCCGTCTTTTATCGCGTCGGTGTAGGTTGAAATGCTCGTCACGGAATTATTTTTGACGGCAATAACCAGGTCGTTGTATTCGTAAAAATTATTGTCGGGGAATTCTTCGGAGGCGCGAATTTCTTTTTCCGCGCCGAAAATTTTATGAACAGTTTCGACGGAATCGCCGAGCTTCAACCCGCTCAATGAATTTTCAGCAGAAATCTTTTCCGCGACGACGGGCGGTTTTGTTGTGTCGTCGTTCATGCGATTGACTGTGATAAAAATCCACGCCGCAAGAAATATCGCCGCGCAGATTTTTACTCGATAAAAAAATTTTTCAAAACGCAAGGCGCGTTTAAGTTCGCTGACAGATTGAAAACGGCGGGCGGGGTCGTATTCGGTGCACTTGTCCAAAATTTTTTTCAAGCGTCCGTTATAGCCCGCGCCCAGCAAATTTTTCATCGTGACGCCCAAAGAATAAATATCGCTGCGCGCGTCGGTCTGTCCGCTGCCGTATTGTTCGGGCGGCGCGTAGCCCTTCGTGCCCAAAAGTTTCGTGTCCTCTTCCTTGCCAGATTTAAAAATTCTCGCCGCGTCAAAGTCAATCAGACGAATGCGCCCGAATTGCAAAATTAAATTCGACGGCTTAATATCTCTGTGAATGATTTTCTGCGCGTGAAGTTCTACCAGCCCGTCGCACAACCAAATTAAAATTTTCCGCGTCTCCGATTCGCTCAAGGGTTTTTTGCGCTTGGCAAGATTTTCGCCGCTTATGAATTCTTCCACGATGACTGTATCCGCCTCGTCCTCGTCGCAGAAAAAAATTTGGGCGGGCAATCGGAAAGACGATTTTTGAATCACGGCATAGGGCAAGCCTTTCAACTTCACGTGCTTTATTATCACGAGTTCGCCAGTCGCGTTGTCCTTCGCCAGCCACACTTCGCCGCGCGGGGAACTTTTGAGGCAATCCAATTTCTTATAATCGAACTCAAGAATTTCCGCGACTTCTTTTTTCATGAGCGCACCTTGCCTTTCCAATGTCATTGTAATACATTCTACAAAAACTTTGGAGGATAGCGCAATGGTTGATAAAAATACCGTAGAACTCGAAAACGAACTGCGCCGCTCTGACAACTTGGAAGAGTTCGAGGAGGATAACGCAAAAAATTTCTGCGAATACACTTTGCCCGAATATCTGCGCCGCTTGCTGACTGAAAAAAATCTGTCGCGGGCGCAAGTCATCAATGATTCAAAGCTCGGCGCGTATGCTTATCACATCTTCGACGGCAGTAAAAAAACTTCGCGGAAAAATATTTTGTCGCTGGCGTTCGCAATGAAACTTTCGCCCGAAGAGACAAATTATCTGCTGTACTACGCGGGGCATAAAAAACTATATGTTCGTGACGGCTGGGATCGCACGATTTTTTTCACGCTGAATAAGGGCTACGATATTGACACGACCAACGAATTTTTAGCGGCGAAAAATTTATCGCCCATGCTCGGCGGCGTTGATTGACAAAAAAACTTCGGCAGCGATTATAGCGTGGACAACCTCTATAAAAAAAATTCCCCCGCACTTTGCAGGGGAAAAATTTTTTTATATGTTAGGGGTTATCGAAGTTTACATTTCGCCACGGGAGGCGCGCTCCGCCAAATCGCTAACAATTTGCGGATAAATCTTGTCGAGCTTCCAGCTGTAGAGGACGAGGATAACCGCCGCCCAAATTATCAAGACGCCGTAGCAATAAATCGAGACAATCATATCGACCGCGCTTTGAGGCTGAACGACATCTGCCGCCGTCGTAGAAATATAACCTGCCATTGTAAGCAAGCCCGTTAAAATTGCGCTGACCAAACGCCGCCGATTTTGTTGCCGACCGAGCCGCCGCTGAATACTAAACCTTCCGGACGAACATGATATTTCCATTGAGTGTAATCTACAACATCGCCGAAGAAACCGAAGATAACAGAGTTCAGTGGGGCGAAGAACAAGCCGCGAACAAAGCAACTGAACATCAGCCAATCTGCGTCGAGGGGATTAATCAGCACGAAGATTAAATGACCGAGGAACGCAAGAATAATTCCGTACAAACTCATCTTGCGCTTGCCGAATTTTTTTAGGAGGGTCGGGCAAATAATAATCGTCGCGATAACCGTCGTCAAAGTTTCAACCAAGAACAAGAAGCTGAAGTAAGTATCGTCCATCATGACGTATTTGCAGTAGTAGGGGAGAATCGTTCCGGTGAACAAAGCGATTGTCGCTTGGAAAGTCCAAAGCCCCGTCGCCAGCCAAAAATATTTATTCGTGCCGATTGCCTTCAAGCCGACCTTGACGGGAACTTTATCGCCCTTTTCGCGAGCCTCAAGCTTAACTGTCTCTTCGCATTTGTAGAAGCAGATGAGCAACAACAGGAAAGCAACGACAGCCCAAATTGACATGACTTTGACCCAAGCCATTTGATCGTCGCCGAAAATTTTAATCAGCGGGAGAGTCGCCGAGACCGATAAAATTTTTCCGAGCGGTGATAAAGCCATGCGCACCAGCGATAACATATCGCGTTCATGAGACAGCGGCGTCATGAGTGCCGACAATGCGCCGTAAGGCAAATTCAATGCCGTGTAACAGACCGTCGTGCAGAAATTGTAAGTCACGAAGATATACGCAAATTGCATTGTCTCCGTACCTTGCGGCACCATGTACATTAAAACGATTGAGACGGCAAAAGGAACGCTTGTCCAGAGTATCCAAGGTCGAGCTTTGCCCCATCTGGATTTTGTACGCTCGACAATAAGCCCCATTATGACATCAGAAAAACCGTCGAAACAACGGGACAAGAGCATAACCGAGCCGACGATAGCCGGAGAGACGCCCGCATAGTCCGTGTAAAAGAACGTCAAGATACCCATTGCGCCCCAGACGACATTGCAGGAGGTGTCGCCCAAGCCGTAAGCTACTCGCGTAAACCACGATAACGGCTGAGCATTCTGCGCGGCGGGTTGAGCGGTTGTTGCCATATAAATTTCCCCCAATCTTTTTAGTAAAAAGTGGTTAGCGGTTAGAAAAAATTTTAACCACTAACCACCAGCCACCAATCACTAACCACTTATTTAAAGCCTGCCTCGCGCAAGTTTTCACGTCCGATTTTTGCGAGCTTGAGCGGCAAGTCAAACGACTTAACGGGGAACAAATCCTGCTCGACGACGCACCAGCCGTCATAATCTTTTTCGACGAGGGCTTCATAAAACTTTTTGAAGTCAATGCTGCCCTTACCCGGCTCAACCATAATGTCTTCATAAACAGCGCGGGCGAACGACCATTTTTCCTCATCCATTTTCTTTTTGACGGAAAGGTCGCAATCCTTGATGTGAATGTACGGAATTCTGTCGGCGTGTTTTTTGTAAAAAGAAATCGGCTCGCCGCCGCCGTAGACGTGATGCCCCGTATCGAAGCAGAGGTCGACAGTCGTGTCGTTCAAAAATCTTTCGATGTCGTCTTCGGTTTGGACGTGCGAATCAACATGCGGATGAAATACTCCGACAAAACCGTTGGCAGCGACGCGGTCGGCGCACTTCTGAACATTGGCGGCATATTTTTTCCATTCCTCGTCGCTGAGGTTTGGATTCATGGCAAGGGAGCCGGTCTCAAGGTCGGTATACATGGGCGGCAGGAGGACGATATATTTCGCCGACGGAAAACTTTTCAACAAAGCGGCAATGTCATCAATCGTCTTGCACATTTCGTCGACGGAGGTGTCGTCCAAAAAATTTCCGCCGACAGTGGCACCGACCAAAGTCAGCCCGCGAGCGTCAATCGCATTTTTCAAAACAGCGGGGTCGTCGTTGGGCATGTAGCCCCAAGGATCAATTTCGCAACCTTCGTAGCCCGCGATTTTCATTTCGTCCAAGCAACGCCACCACGGCGGTTCTTTTTCGTGTTCGGGAAACCAAACGCCCCATGAGTCGGGAGCAATTCCAACGTGAATAGCCATCGTTATCTCTCCTTAGTTGATAATTTTTTGAATTGACTTGCGCAACCTCCAAAAATTATAATGGTTGAAAGTCTTTTAAGGAGGTCGCGAGCCGTGAAAATCGTCGACAAGGGCGTCCTTGAAACTTCGTTCATAGATTTTTCTCAGCCGTCGGAGTTCGCCAAGAATGCTCTTTTCTATCCCGGAGATTTCGGACACTACGTTTGCAACGGCGATTATCGAATCGAGCGGGAGTCTCTGAATCTTTTTCTTCTGTTCTACATTTTGGACGGAAATATTTTTGCCAAGACGAAGCTTTTCGACGTAAGTGCCAAGGCGGGCGAAATTATCTTGCTGGATTGTCGCGAGCCGCACATTTACGGTTGCTCCGACGCGGGGGAATTTCTCTGGTTTCATTTCAACGGAGTCGCCGCAAGCCCTTATGTCGAACATCTTTACGAGAAGTGCGGCATTCATTATCGGGGCGTCCGCGCAGAAAATTTGCGTCTGCGTTTCCAAGAAATTATTTCAGCCGCCGCCAAGCCTTTTGTCAATGAGCCTGTAGTTTCGCACAATATTGACGGAATTTTAACCGCGCTTGCTTCGGAAAATGCCGTGACGATTAACGAATTTCTCCGCCCGACGCTTGAGTACATTGCCAATCATTTTGACGAGCCGATTTCGATTGAGGAGCTCGCCGCCTTGTCGCTTATGAGCCCCACCAATCTAATCAGATATTTTCGCCGCTGTTTGGACGTGACGCCGCACGAATATGTTTTGCTCTATCGACTTAAGCAGTCCAAACGCCTTTTGGTTTCAACTACTGAATCTATTGAGCGTATCGCCGAGCTTTGCGGCTTTAACAGTGCGTCGCATTTTGCCCGCGCCTTTAAGAAGGAAAATCAGATGACGCCCAAAGAATTTCGCGCAATCGGGATTTAATTATTTCACATCGACCCATGCGCGCTCTTTTGCAGATTTGAGAATCGCGGCGACAGTGCGGTCAATCTTATAGCCAAATTCAAATGTGCAATCGTAGGTCGTGCCTTTGGTTATCGCGCTGAAAAGTTCGTGCGCCTCAAGGACTTTCATATCGTTGTAAGCAATGGCAATGCCGCCCGCGGGCTGGAACGCGCTGTAGCCTTTGTGGAGGGGATTGAGGAAAACTTTTCTGAAGCCGCGGTCAACTTCCTCGTCACTTTGGAAATAAACTTGAACTTCGCCCATGCGCTCAAGGTCGTAAATGACGGAGCCTTTAGTGCCTTGAATTTCATACGCCAAATAATTTTTGCGACCGGTGGCGACGCGGCTGGAGGAAATCATACCCTTTGCGCCGTTGGCATATTCAATCATGAAGCTGATAATATCTTCGTTCTCGACAGGAGCCATTTCGGAGGAGCCTTTAGCTTTCGGGCGTTCGGGGAAAATTGTCGTGGTCATTGCATTGACGGCTGAAATGTCGCCCATGATAAATTGCGAAACGCTCAAGAGATGCGAACCCAAATCACCCAACGCGCCACAACCTGCGAGCTTGTTAATGTGTCTCCAAGTTATCGGGAGGGTCGGGTCAAGCAACTGGTCTTGATCGTAGCGACCGATAAACAGCATGATTTGACCGAGCTTGCCGCTTTGAACGAGTTCGCGAACGTATGCATTGGCAGGGTTCTGCGTGTTGTTAAAGCCGACGTAATTGATTACGCCTTTTTTTGCGGCGAGTTCGGCAAGTTCTTTGGACTCATCAGCGGAAATGGACAGCGGCTTTTCGCAGTAAACATTTTTGCCAGCCTCAAGAGCCGCCTTTGCAACTTGATAATGGAAAGCGTTGGGCGTGGCGATGTCGACAAGGTCAATGTCGGGGTCGTTGACGAGAACTTTCCAATCGTCGGTGACGCGGTTGAAGCCGATTTTCTCTTTGGCGACTTTGGCAGACGCGGCGTTGTTATCGGCAACCATCTCGAAGACGGGCACGCCGTATTCCGGACCGAAGAGCATTTGCTCGTTAAGCATTGCGCTGGAGTGAGCTTTGCCCATCCAACCTGCGCCGACCAGACCGATACGAATTTTTTTCATCTTGGTAACCTCCCAAAAATTTTTGTTTGTCTACGTTGGCGCAAGTATAAATTTTTGGGCGGCGAAAGTCATTTCAACCGATTTTCAAACTCTATACAAAATTTATCATCGCGTTAGTTTGGCGGACAAAAAAACTTCGGCAGTGATTAAAGTCACTTTCGCCGGAGCTTTTTTTTGCTACAATCGCGCCAAAAGGAGAGTGATAGCGTGGGCAACATTTTAAAGAAACTCAAATATCTAAGCCCCCTGGAGCGCGGCGACCACCAACAGATAAACAAGGGCGGGCGCGACTGGGAAAATATGTATCGCGACCGCTGGTCGTTCGATAAATGCGTTCGCTCGACGCACGGCGTAAACTGCACCGGCTCTTGCAGCTGGAATATTTACGTCAAGAACGGATTAGTTGCGTGGGAAAATCAAGTGCACGATTATCCGGAAACTTCGCCGGAAATGCCTGACTTTGAACCGCGCGGCTGTCCTCGCGGCGCAAGTTTTTCGTGGTATCTTTACAGCCCGCACAGAATCCGTTATCCGTATCTGCGCGGGGAATTGGCGGAGCTTTGGCGGGAGGCTCGGAAAAATTTCCCGACGGCACTTGAGGCGTGGCAGTCAATCGCAAACGACCCGTCCAAAATGAAACGCTACAAAGAGGCGCGCGGCATGGGCGGCTTCGTGCGCTCGAATTGGGACGAAGTTTCCGAACTCGTCGCGGCAAGCGTCCTGCACACAGCTACCAAATACGGTCCCGACAGAATTTTTGGATTCAGCGTCATTCCCGCAAAGTCCATGCTCAGTTACGCGGGCGGCATGAGATTTATTCAACTTCTCGGCGGCGCGGGCTTGAGTTTTTACGATTGGTACGCCGACCTGCCTCCCGCCAGTCCTCAAGTTTGGGGCGACCAAACCGACGTTCCGGAATCTTCCGACTGGTACAACGCCGGCTACATAATTACTTGGGGCTCGAACGTTCCACAAACTTGCACGCCCGACGCGCATTTTTTGACGGAAGTCCGCTACAAAGGCACGAAGGTCGTATCAATCGCGCCCGACTACGCCGAATCAACCGCCGTCGCCGACACGTGGATTAGTTTAAAAACCGGCTCCGACTCCGCGCTGGCAATGGCGATGGGGCACGTCATCTTGAAGGAATATTATTGGGGCGAGCCGGCTGAATTTTTCGTTGACTACTCCCGCAAGTATAATGACTTCCCGTTTTTAGTTACGATTGACGAACGCGACGGCAAATATCAGCTCGGCAGATTTTTGAACGCAAAGGACATGGGGCGCAAGGATAAGCACGCCGAATTTAAATATTACGTCGTCGACGAAATCAGCGGCAAGCTCGTTATCCCGAACGGCACCATGGGCGACCGCTGGGACAGGCAAAACAAATGGAACTTGCGCGAGGAAAATTCAGACACCGACGAGGCGATTCGTCCGAAGCTGTCGATTTTAAAAGAGCGCGACGGCGTTGTAGAAATTCTTCTGCCCTACTTCGGAAACGACCGCGGCGAAAATCCGATGATAACCCGCGCCGTTCCCGTCAAGAAAATTAAAACCGCCGACGGTGTGAAGTTGGTCACAACGGTTTACGACCTCACGCTGGCGAATTACGGCATTGACACGGGGCTTGGCGGCGAGTGCGCAAATTCCTATGAAGACGACACGCCCTATACTCCGAAGTGGCAGGAAAAATTTACGGGCGTCTCCGCCGATATGGTCATTCACACCGCCCGCGAATTTGCCGACAACGCGCTCAAGACCAACGGGCGCACAATGGTTATCATGGGCGGCGGAATTAATCACTGGTTCCACGCTGATGTTATCTACCGCACGATTTTAAACTTGCTGATGATGTGCGGCTGCGAAGGACGCAACGGCGGCGGCTGGGCGCATTACGTCGGGCAAGAAAAGCTTCGTCCGATTGAGGGCTGGGCAAGAGTGATGACGGGCACCGACTGGCAGGGCGGCGCGAAGCTCCAAAACTCCACGTCGTTTTATTATTTCGCAACCGACCAGTGGCGCAACGAGGAAATTGATACGGCTCAACTTGTCTCGCCCGACACAAAGCCGCGCTACCGTCACCCCGGCGACTATAATATTTTGGCGGCGCGTTTAGGCTGGTTGCCCGCTTACCCGTCCTTTAACAAGAGCGGACAAAAAATTTTCGACGAGGCAAAAGCGGCGGGCTTTGAGGGCATTGACGGCATTAAAAAATTCGTCGCGCAAAGTTTGAAAAATAAATCGCTGGAGTTTGCGTGGGAAGACCCCGACGCGCCCGAAAATTTCCCGCGCAACTTGTTTATCTGGAGAAATAATTTAATCGGCTCGTCGTCGAAGGGGCACGATTATTTTCTGAAGTATCTGCTCGGCACGCGAAACAGTCTTTTCGCCGAGGAAGAATCAATCGTCAAGCCGGAGGAAATTAAATGGCGCGATGATTCGGAGATTGGCAAGACGGGCGGCGCGTTGCAGGGCAAGTTGGATTTGTTGGTTGATTTGGATTTCAGAATGGCGGCAAGTGCTTTGTATTCGGACGTGGTGCTCCCGACCGCCACTTGGTACGAAAAAGACGATTTGTCTTCGACCGACATGCACCCGTTCGTTCACCCGTTCCAAGCCGCCGTCGACCCGCTGTGGGAAGCCAAAAGCGATTGGGATATTTTCCGCACGCTCGCTAAAGCCGTTTCCAAAGTTGCGACGGAGGCGAAGTTGCCCGTTTATAAAGACGTGTTCGCCGTCCCGATTCAGCACGACACCGAGGGCGAACTTGCTCAACCCGAAGGAAAAATTTTGGATTGGAGCAAAGGCGATTGCGAACCGATTCCCGGCAAGACCATGCCCGCCATCGCCATGATTGAACGCGATTACACGAAGCTTTACGACAAGTGGATTGCCCTTGGTCCGAACATTCAAAAAGGCAACGGCATGAAAGGTTTGGGCTGGGCGAGCGATGATTTGTACGAAGAAATTCGCACGCGCAACGGTATCGTCGAGGATAAAAATTTAATTTCCTACGGTATGCCGTCGCTGTTCACTGCAAAGCAAGCCGCTGATGCCGTCATGGGTCTTTCGACGACGACAAACGGAAAAGTTGCCGTCCGCGCGTGGAAAGATTTGGAACGCAAAACGGGCTTGAGCGACTTAACCAAACTTGCCAGCGACAGAGAGAGCGAACGCTTTACTTTTGAGATGGTGGCGATTCAGCCGCGCGAAACTATCACGTCGCCGACGTTCACCGGCTCGAATCAAAATCGCCGCTTTACTCCGTTCTCCGTCAGCATTGAACAGCTCGTGCCCTTCAGGACAGTCACGGGGCGGCAGAGTTTTTATCTCGACCATGAAATGATGTTTGAATGGGGCGAGGCGATGAGCGTTTACAAACCGATTCTCGACTTTAAGCCGCTGAAAAATCCGCTCAAGACTTCCAAAGAAATCACGCTGAAATTTTTGACGCCGCATAACAAATGGTCAACGCATTCCATGTATTTCGACAGCCAGCAACTTTTGACGCTGTTTAGGGGCGGGCAAACTGTTTGGCTCAACGAAAAAGACGCGGCGGAGATTGGCGTTAAAGATAACGATTGGTGCGAAGTCTACAACCGCAACGGCGTAGTCATTTCCCGCGCAGTCGTCACGCCCAGATTGCCGCGCGGCGTCATGTTCATGTATCACGCGCAAGACAGACACATTAACGTTCCCATGTCGAAAATTTCGGGCACACGCGGCGGCACGCACAACACCCCGACGCGAATTCACATGAAGCCCACGCACATGATTGGCGGCTACGGTCAGTTGAGTTACGGCTTTAACTACTACGGCACGACGGGCAACCAGCGCGATATTTATGTTGTCGTGCGCAAGGCGGAGGAGGTTATCTGGCATGAAGATTAAAGCGCAAGTGTGCATGGTGATGAATCTGGACAAATGCATTGGCTGCCACACCTGCTCCATCACCTGCAAAAATGTTTGGACGAATCGCCCCGGCGCGGAGTACATGTACTTCAACAACGTGGAGACAAAGCCCGGCATCGGCTACCCGAAAAATTGGGAAGACCAAGACAAGTGGAAGGGCGGTTGGGAACTCGACGGCGGCGATTTGGCTTTGAAGACCGGCTCCAAACTCGGACGGCTTCTGAAACTTTTCTATCACCCCGAACAGCCCGAAATGGACGATTATTACGAGCCGTGGACTTACGATTACGAAACGCTCATCACTTCGCCGCGCAGAAAACATCAGCCAGTTGCGCGCCCGCGTTCGCTGATAACTCAACAGCGCATGGAAATCAAGTGGGGACCAAACTGGAACGACGACTTAGCGGGCGGCGATGACGTTCGGCAAGATGTCAACTTGAAGAAAATCGGCGAGGAAATTACGCTGGAGTTCAGCGATATTTTCATGAAGTACTTGCCGCGAAATTGCAATCACTGCTTAAATCCCGCGTGCGTGGCGGCGTGTCCTTCCGGTGCGATTTATAAGAGGGAAGAAGACGGCGTTGTCCTTGTCAGCCAAGATATTTGTCGCGGCTGGCGGCATTGCATTCCCGCTTGCCCCTACAAAAAAATTTATTACAACTGGAAGACCAACAAGGCGGAGAAGTGCACGTTCTGCTACCCGCGCCTTGAAAACGGTTTGCCGACGGTTTGCACGGATACTTGTGTTGGGCGAATTCGTTACATGGGAATTTTGCTTTACGACATGAACGGAGTTTTGGACGCGGCGAAGACTGACAATCCGCAGATGATTTCCGCGCAAATGCTCGGCTTGATTAAAGACCCCAACGACCCCGAAGTTATCGAATCTGCGCGGCGCGAAGGCGTCTCGGAGGCTGTGCTCAACGCGGCAAAAGTTTCGCCCGTCTATCAGCTTATCAAAGGTTGGAACTTGGCACTGCCGCTGCACCCCGAATTTAGAACGTTGCCGATGGTTTGGTATATCCCGCCGCTGTCGCCGATTACAAAAAAATTCGAGGACAAAGTTTATCTGCCGCAATCGGAAGCAATGCGAATCCCCGTAAAATATTTGGCGGAACTTTTCACGGCGGGCAACACGGAATTAATTTTGCAGACGTTGCAAAGATTGTTGGACATGCGGACGGTTATGCGTTGCAAGGAAGTGGGCGAAGCTCCGCCGCAGAATTTGGAGTTCGACGTTTACGAATACGAGAAAATGTACAAGCTCCTCGCCATTGCGAAATATTCCGAGCGAATCAAATTGCCGGCGGGCTTGCAGGGCAAAACTCATGAACAGTTGCGCGAACTTCAAGGCAGCGCGGGCTACGTTTGCCCCGGAGGATTTTGCTGATGGACGAGTACAAAATTATTTTAAAAATCGCGGCGTATCTACTGGAGTATCCCGACGAAAATTGGCGGAAAGAGTTTCCCGAATATCGTGACGCGGCAAAAAATCTCAAGGCGGCACAGACGCGCGACGTTTTGTTGGATTTGTTTGATTACGTCGAGCAATTCGGAGCCAAAGAATATGAGCGCGAATACGTTCGCAAGTTCGACTTCTCGCAGAACACGAACCTTTACTTGACGACGCACAACCGCACGGATTTTGGCAAGCAGTCCAACGAAATGCTTGACTACAAAAAATTATTTCTGGAGAACGGCTACGACCTGCAGAAGGAATTGCCCGACTATTTGCCCGCGCTGTTGGAGCTGGCAATAAACGTCGAGCCGGCGCAGGCGAAAAAAATTTTGGAGACGGCACGCCCGAAGATTGAACTCCTGCGCGAACGATTTATCGAGGCGAAGTTGCCGCAAGTCTTCCTGTTGGACGTGATTTTATCCCAGCTTTCAACCTTGGAGGTGACGAATAAATGAGTGGATTTTTTTGGGGAGCCTTGCCCTACATCGCCTTTGCAGTTTTGATTCTCGGCACGGCTTACCGCTATTGGACGGGCGAGCGCGGCTGGTCAACTAAGAGTAGCCAATTCCTCGCCAAAGACAGCTTGAAAGTTCCGATTTGGCTTTTCCATTTGGGCTTGCTTATGGCGTTCGGCGGTCACGTGATTGGCATTCTGATTCCAAAATCTTTAACGGACGGCGTCGGTATCAGCGAACATCTTTATCACATTATCGCGTTGGGCGGCGGCATTCCCGCAGGAATTTTATTCTTGGGCGGATTTTTCTTGCTCATGCGACGCCGCTTCGACAATCCGCGCATGAAAGTCAACACTTCCACCTCCGACGGCGTGATTTATTTTGTTCTGTTCCTCGCGCTGATAACGGGCTTTGGCGGAACTCTTTTGAACGCGGTCGGTTTATTGGGCGACGAATTTAATTACCGCGAATGTATTTCGCCGTGGTTCCGTTCGGTGCTGGCGATGAATCCCGACGTGTCGTTGATGAGCGACGCGCCGATAATTTTTAAATGTCACGTACTGTGCGCTATGGCGACGATAATTATTTTCCCGTTCACGCGGCTGGTGCACTGCTTGAGCTTCCCGTTTGAATATTTCATGCGGAGCAACATCATCTACCGCCGCAAATAATTTTTTTCGGCAAGTTAAAAAGTCGGGCGCAATGCTCGGCTTTTATTTTTTTGTGGCAAAAGTCACTTACAAAATCGTTGGTGAGCGACGCGCCGATAATTTTTAAATGTCACGTGCTGTGCGCCATGGCGACGATAATTATTTTCCCGTTCACGCGGCTGGTTCATTGCTTGAGCTTCCCGTTTGAATATTTCATGCGGAGCAACATCATCTATCGCCGCAAATAATTCTAGAAACAAAAAAAGCCTTCTGCGATAGAAAATTATCGTAGGAGGCTTTTTTGCTACGTATTTAAATTTTAGGGACGAGGCTTGCCGCACTCGGCACAGAACTTGCCTTTATTAACTGCGCCGCATTCGCACTTCCACTCGTTGCTGACGGGTTTGGGTTTGCCGCATTCGGAGCAGAATTTGCCTTTATTAACCGCGCCGCATTCGCACTTCCATTCGCTGACGACTGGTTTAGGCGCACCGCATTCCGCGCAGAAATTCCCGCGATTTTCCTCGTGCCCGCAAGCCGAACATTTCCACGTAGGCGGCTTTTGCTGTTGAGCTTGAGCTTGCTGTTGTTGCTGTTGAGCCATGGCGAACAAATTGCCCGCGTTGATTCCGCCCGCTTGAGCCGCCATGCCCATGCCCATGAAACCAGTCATTGCGCCCGCAGAATTATTTGCCGCGCTTTGCATTGCCGAAGCCTGTGCGCCCGTCAAGTGAGCCGCCGCCATTGCCGGATTACGGAGTGCGCCGTTGCGTTGCATCTCCTTAATCATGTTGGCATCTTCTTCGCTCGCGCTGACATTCGACACGCCGAACGACACGACTTGCAAGCCGCGCAGTTCGCCCCACTTTTTGCTAAGGACTTCGTTAAGCGCGTCGGCAAGTTCCTGCGTGTGCGCGGGCAGGGCGGAATATCTGATACCCATCTCCGAAATTTTCGCAAACGCGGGCTGCAGAGCCGTCATCAATTCCGTTTTAAGTTGCGCGTCAATCTCGGAGCGGTTGTAAGTGTCTTTGACGTTGCCGCAGACGTTCGTATAAAACAGAATCGGATTGACAATTTTGTAGCTGTAGGAGCCGAAACATTTAATCGCGATGTCCACGTCAAGCCCGATATTGTAATCGACGACGCGGAAGGGAATCGGGGTGGGCGTGCCGTATTTGTTGCCGATAATTTCCTTGGTGTTGAAATAGTAAATGCGCTGGTCGCGTCCGGTGTCGCCGCCGAAAGCAAATCTGTCCTTCATGGCGAAGAAAATATCCTGAATACTTTCCGCGACGGTTTTGTTGTCGTTGAAGAATGACGGCTCAGTAGATTTATCGTAAATGTATTCGCCGCTGTCAGCGCACAGTTCAAGGACTTTGCCCTGCTGAACAATCATCATGCATTGCCCGTCGTTGACGGCGATTTTCGAGCCGTTAGTTATGATGTTGTCGTCGCCGTCATTGGAGCTCCAACGGCTGGATTTGCGCCGGTGACCTTTGGCAACCAAAATTTCTGGCGAAAGACTATCGCAGTAAAAAAATTCTTTCCACTGGTCGCCGAGCACACCGCCCGCCGCCGCTAATGCCGCTTGAATTAATCCCATAAAACTTCCTCCTAACTCAATGACGATTAAATTTTAAATCGTGTGCAACCTTATGGAAGAAGTGCCGCCCTCGCCGTATTTCATGCCCGCAGTAAGGATAACGAGGTCGCCCTTTGCTACGAAACCTTTTTCGAGCGCGCTGGCAGAAGAATAATCAATCATCTGGACAATATCGAGCCACGGCGTGCCGGGAATCGGATAGACGCCCCAACGCAAATTCAAATGGCGGGCGACGTCTTCGCTCTGCGTGAACGCGATAATCGGAGCTTTGGGCTTGTACTTGGAAACGACGCGCGTGGTGTAGCCCGAACGGGTCGGCGTGATAATTGCCTTTGCGCTCAATTCGTAGCCGAGCTGAACAGTCGCATGAGCAATCGCGTCGGTGTTGGAGTGTTTTCTGTGCATGCCCTTCTGCAGGAAAATTTCTTTGTATTCGAGGGATTTTTCAATGCGCAGGGCGATTTGCTTCATCATGGCGGCGGCTTCGACGGGATATTTTCCGCTTGCCGTTTCGCCGCTTAGCATGATGACATCCGCGCCGTCGATTATCGCGTTGCCCACGTCGGAAACTTCTGCGCGGGTGGGGCGCGGATTAATCGTCATGCTCTCCAACATTTGAGTTGCGACGACGACGGGCTTACCAACAGCGTTGCACTTCCTGATAATATCTTTCTGGATAATCGGCACGTCTTCGGCGGGAATTTCAACGCCCAAATCGCCGCGTGCAACCATGATGCCGTCGCTGGCTTCGATAATTTCGTCAATGTTTTTGACGCCCTCAAGGTTTTCGATTTTGGAGATAATTTCCATGTGCCCGCCGTTTTTGACGATTAAATCGCGCAGAGCTTTTACGTCGGCGGCGCGCTGAATGAAACTTGCCGCGACAAAATCCATATCGTTTTCAATACCGAACAAAATATCGCGTTCGTCCTGTTCGGAGATGGCGGGCAACCCCAGCGCAACTCCAGGCGCGGCGACACGTTTACGGCTGCTCATCTTGCCGGAGTTTAAAATCGTCGTGTAAATATTTTTGTCCTTGATCTCGTCGATTTGAAGTTCGACAAGCCCGTCGTTGAGCAGGAGTTTATCGCCGACTTTGACTTCGGTGTAAAGCAATTTGTGCGTGACGGAGGCTTGAGTTTCGTCGCCGAGAATATCCGCGTTGACGAGCGTGAACTTGTTGCCTTCGACGAGTTGAACCGCGCCGTCTTTGAATTCGCCGAGCCGCATTTCCGGACCTTTGGTGTCGAGAATCAGCGAAATAATTTTGCCCGTGGCTTTGGCGGCGGCTTTAACTGCATCAATGCGCTTTTTGTGCCCCGCGTGGTCGCCGTGCGAGAAGTTGAAGCGGGCGGCGTTCATGCCGTTTTCGATAAGCCCCTCGATAACGCCCGGCGCGTCGGTCGCGGGTCCTTGCGTGCAAATTATTTTTGTCTTTTTAAACATACAATCAACCTCCGAAAATTTTTTTCATTATAGCATAAAAAATCCCCGCCGTATATGACGGGGAAAATTTTATTGCTTTTTGAGTTTCGAACCGCTGATTTTATAAATGTCGCTGTTTACGTGGAAAGTTGTCGTAAAAAAATCTTTCAGCGTGACGGAGCCGCCGTCGACCTTGAAAGTTATCGCGCCGTTTTTATAGGACGTCGTGAAGTTCAGATTATCAAGCGTAAGCGTATCCTTATCGTCGAAACCGTAAATAAAATCTTTGCCGTCGCCCTTGCCATAAATAAACGTGTCGGCTCCGTCGTCGCCCCACAGCGAGTCATTGCCTTTGCCGCCCCAAAGCGTATCGTTACCCTTGCCGCCGACGATTGAATTTGCAAGTTTGTTGCCGGTGATTTTAATAGTCTTCTTGCGGCTTGAAGCGTCAGCGACTTTAGACGCCGCCCCCAGAGTGACTTCAGACTTGCTTTTGTTCGTTAAAATCACGTCAACTGTAAGCCCGTATAAACCCGCCGCAACGCTTGCCGCGTCTTTCAAAGTTATTTTGCCTTTTCCAACCTTGATGATACAATCGGAGCCGCTCGTTGTCGTAGAATAATCCGCGTCCGAAATCTTGAGCGTGTCGAAATGACCGAAGCCAAAAATTGTATCGTTACCGTCACCCGCCGAAATTATCACGTTTTTCGTTTCGTGATTGTAAATATTATCATCGCCTGTACTTGCGCTGATTGTGACTTTATCGCTGCAGTTGTAAATGGTATCATTATCTTTGCCCGACGAAATTTTAATAGAGCCGCCGTCATTCCAAATATAATCGTTACCGTCGCCGCCAATGATTTTGGTCTTGCTCGCAAACCAGCCGTTGGCGATGGAATCGTTGCCCGCCCCGCCGTCAAGCGTGGAGTTTGCGCCGCTGTTTGAAATCGAATCGTTGCCCGCGCCGCCAAGGATTGAAACGTTTGAAGCGTTGTCGTAGTTGTAAATGTAGTCATTGCCCTTGCCGCCCGAAATTTTGCTGTGGCGTAGCTCCGAGTTGTATATCGTATCGTTGCTGCTCGTGCCGTTGATGATTTTCAAGTTGGTTTTGGAATCTTTTTTGCCGACGATATTTAAGCTGTCCAAAGTTCCTGCGCCGACCAAAGTTATTTTTCCGTCGCCGACAGTCAAAACAATATCTGCAACAATTCTTTCCGCGTGATAAGTTGCTTTGCCGTTGCCGATTTTAAGAGAGCTTGTTTTGTCGAAACCAAAAATTTTATCGTTACCGTCACCATTTTTGTATTGAATCAAATTTTTGTTGGTGTAATATACGCTATTCAAACTGATTTGGTCGTCGCCCGCGCCGCTGTAGACGAAAATTTTATCGTCGCTCTTAATGCTACTATCGTAATTCAGATGGATATAATCGTTGCCCGCCCCGCTACTAATTACCGTGCTTGAATCGCCGGCTTTTCGATAGATTGAGTCGTTGGCTTCCGTACCGTAGATAATTTTTAAATCGGTCGAGGAATCTTTTTTACCGATGACATTTAAACTGTCCAAAGTTCCCGCGCCAATCAGAGAAATTTTTCCGGCACCGACCGTTAAGACAACATCATCCAAAATTCTTTCCGCGTGGTAAGTTGCTTTGCCGTCGCCTATTTGCAAGCTGGAAGTCTCGCCGAAGCCTTCAATAAAATCGTTCCCGTCGCCCGTCTTGTACTCAGTTATATTACTAGAGCCGAGCTTGATAGTATCGTTGCCTACTCCGCCGCTGATTGTGTTGCCGCCTGAGCGACCGATGTAAATTAAATCGTTGCCCGCGCCGCCGGCAATTATCGCGTTGGATTCGGTGTTGTAAAGCTTATCGTCACCGCTTGTGCCGCTGATTAAATGTTGGGCAGTGCCAAGGTCGCTCGGCAAAGTGTAAGTTATGATTTCCTCGTTAAGCTTGCCGACAGTTTCGCTCGTCTTGTTTATGTTGATTTTCTTGCCGCTGGCGTATTTCAAGAGGATTGAGCCGCTCCCGACGTTGATAAGCACATCCGAAAAACCGCTTGTCTGTGTGGAATAATCGCCGGAGATTTTCAGCGTGTCGGTCTCGTTGTAGCCGTTGATTGTATCGTTACCGTCGCCCGTCTTGTACTTGATGACATTTTTATTTGAGAAGGGCATAAAGATGAAATCATTGCCCTTGCCGCCCGAAACTGTGTTCTTGTCGTCGAGAAGCGCGATATAATCATCACCGTTTCAGCCCGCAATGTTATTCTTTTGCCCATTGACAACGATAAAATCACCGTCCGCGCCGCCATCAACTTTGCCGGAACTGTCGACAATTATAGTATCGTTGCCTTTGCCGGCTGTGATTGTGTTCTTGTCACCGCTCGACGTTATAGAATCGCCAGAGCTCGTGCCGCTTATCGAAGCGTTATTCTCGGTGAATTCGCCATTGCTAACGTCTTTGTACGTGTATTTCAAATATTTATCAATCAGCCCGTCAATATTAGTCTCAACGCCCAAATTGTTGTAAGCCGTAATTAAAGCCGCGTATTTTTTCTCCGCTTTAGCGTCGTAGGTACCAACTTTATCGACGTACTTTTTCAAGTCGTCAACTTTTTTAAGGAACGCTGAATAATTTTTGATAATTTTAACGGACTCAGGATCTCCGCTTAGAATTGTTTTGCCGAGAAACTTTGGAACGTTATCGATAACTTGTTCCGTCGTTTGCTTGACTTCGTCTTTTATAACTTTGTAAATACTATCAGCAATACCGTCATGTTTACTGCCGAGATTATTAAATAATTTGTCAAGAGCGACATTCAAACCGTCATTTGCGATACTTGCCCAAGCCTTAACGTAAATATCTTTCTCGAAGTAAGTCTTAAGATTAGTAAGGTAAGTGGTCAGAGTCTCGTTGGCAGTTTCATTTCCCGCCCAATTCAAAATGTGTGTCGTTGTTCCTTTTCTAAGCGTTGCCGTCACAGTTGTTAAGGTGATATTGTATCCTTTGACGGTCAGAGAGTTGTTGTCACCAAGAAATCCGTAGAGATAGCCGCCAATAGCTCCGATAGTCTCGCCGTCAACATTCAAGCCCTTAAGCGACGGCAGATTTTTCATTGCCTCGTTTTTGGCGACGGCTCCCTCCATAATCGCCTTCCAAACTTCATCGGGAATTTTATCCTTGTCAGCTTTAGAAATGCCGCTGACGCTATTTTTAAAAGTTTCTAAAGTCGCCAGAGGGTCAGGGTATCCTTCAAGCTTAGTATTCGCATAAGACTTTAATTCCGCCTTTAGCTTTTTGTTTACGGCGTTGCTCGTGTCTGTTATCAGTTTGTCGAGCCGTACCGAAAAGCCCGCGCTGTCAAATTTGACTGCCATAAAACCACCTTAGAAAATTTTTTCCATTATATGATAACAGCAGGCTAAAATCAATAATACTGTGTACTTTAGCCGCCGCTATCGACTTGCAAAAAGTTTTGTGTTAAATTGTGGCGAGATTAATGGAGGTGGAATTATGGCAGAATTGCTCTACACAATCAAAGCGAACACTCCGAAGGAAGAAATTATTCGTGAGCTGCGCGAGCACCCCGAAATAAAATTTGTGTCGCTGGTCGGCATAGACCTTGCAGGCAACGACACCGACGAAAAAATTCCCGTGCGCATTTTTTTGAAAGACATCGACGAATTTTACGCGGGCACGGCAGTTCAAACGGACGGCTCAAGCGTCGTCCTGCCTGGTATCGCCACTGGTCCCTCCAGGCTGTGATCCGTCACCCGGCAGCCTGCCCGCATGAAGTGTTCCAGCCGCAGGGTGAGGGCGGCCAGGAGAGTCGCCACGCTGTCTATCTCCACCCGGG
>JAFXNB010000133.1 GCA_017529935.1 Selenomonadaceae bacterium | reverse complement strand
TACGGGCGACATGGGTGCTTATGCGCCGGCTCCGATTGTCGACGAGAAAATTGCCGCGCAGGTCGAAGAAAAAATTCTCAAGCCGACGATTGCCGCGCTCAAGGCGGAAGGAATTATTTATCGCGGCTGCCTGTACGCGGGCTTGATGATTCAAAACGGCACGGCTAAAGTTGTCGAGTTTAATTGTCGATTTGGCGACCCTGAAACGCAAGCCGTCCTGCCGCTCATGGAAAGCGATTTGCTTGCACTCATGAACGACTGCGCGGGCGGCACGTTGAACGACAAAAAAATTTCGTGGAGCAAAAATTCTGCGGTCTGCGTGATTCTGGCGAGCGGCGGCTATCCGAAGTCCTACAAAAAAAATTTGCCGATTGACGGCATTGCCAAGGCAAAAAGTTTGGGCGCGATGATTTTCCACGCGGGCACGAAACTTTTAGACGGCGAACTTGTCACGAGCGGTGGGCGCGTGTTGGGCGTCACGATAACTGCGCCGACTTTGCGCGAGGCTGTCGATAAAGTTTATAAATGCGCCGAGGTAATTCACTTCGACGCCATGCACTACCGCCGCGACATTGCCGCGCGTGCTTTGAAATAATTTCATAACGCAAACAAAAAAGAGCCGTTCGATTTGAGCGGCTCCAAATTTTTTTTGCAAGGGCAATGCGGTCGTCGACGGCAGTGCGCCGAGGTAATTCACTTCGACGCCATGCACTACCGCCGCGACATTGCCGCGCGTGCTTTGAAATAATTTCATAACGCAAACAAAAAAGAGCCGTTCGATTTGAGCGGCTCTAATTTTTTTATGCAAGCAGATGCATTTCTTTAGCCTGTTCGCGCAAATGTGCAATGCGGTCGTCGGTGTCGGGGTGCGTCGAGAATAAATTTTTCAACGCCTTTTTGGAATTCTCCAGCGGGTTGATTATGAACATGTGCGCGGTAGCAGTTCCCGCTTGAGGCATGGGCGCGTATCTTTGCGCGTAGTATTCAATTTTCTCCAGCGCGTTGGCGAGGTACATCGGGTTGCCGCAAATTTCTCCGCCGGTCTTGTCAGCGTCGTATTCGCGCGAACGTGACACGGCAAGTTGAATCAGGGAAGCGGCTATCGGCGCGACAATCACCGTCGCCAAAAAACCAATCATGCCGCCGTTGTCGTCGTCGTTCGAGCGCGTGCCTAAAATCGCGCCCCACTGCACGATATTTGCAACCATGGAAATGACGCCCGCCATCGACGCCGCGATTGTCCCGATTAAAATATCTCTGTGCTTGACGTGCGCCAATTCGTGACCGAGCACTCCCGAAATTTCGTTGTAGTCTAAAGCCTTCATTATGCCGGTAGTGACGGCAACCGCCGCATGGTCGGGATTTCTGCCCGTCGCGAAGGCGTTGGGAACTTCAGTATCAATCACATAGACGCGCGGCATCGGCAAATCGGCGTTCTGCGCAAGTTTCTTTACGATATTGTAGAGCTGTGGCGCGTCGGCTTCCGAAACTTCGCGGGCGTTGTAACTTTTTAAAACAATCGAATCGCTGAACCAATAACTGCCAAAGTTCATGGCGATAGCAACCACGAGCATAATCATCGCGCCGGTTGAATCGCCGACCGCTCCGCCTATCGCCACCATTAAACCTGTTAGCAATGCCATTAACACAAACGTCTTGAAAATATTCAAGCTAAAACCTCCTCACAGATAGCTGATTGGGTTGACGCGGTTGCCGTTGACGTGAACTTCGTAGTGGACGTGCGGACCGGTGCTGAAGCCTGTACTGCCCATGTAAGCGATTAACTGCCCGCGCTTGACTTGCTGACCGGTGCTGACGACGACTTGGGAAGCGTGACCGTAGCGCGTCATGAGTCCGTTGCCGTGGTTAATGTCGACCATGTTGCCGTAGCCGCCCGAATTCCAGCCCGCGTATTCGACGACGCCATCAGCCGTGGCGACAATCGGGGTGCCCATGTCGTTGGCAATGTCAATGCCGGGGTGGAAATCTGTGCCGCCCCAACGCAAACCGTAAGGCGAAGTCACGACGCCGGTTGTAGGCCAAATCGACGGGATACGAGAATCAGCCGCGCCACTGCCGCCGACAAGACTTGGGTCGAACGGGAAGGAGCCGGGCGCAGGTATCGAGCCGGCAGACGGGATAATCGGCAAGCCGTTCGCGAAATCGAATTGGACGCCGCTTGAAGACGCCGACCAACTACCCGCGCCAGGCGAATAGCCGCTAGCCATAGCCGCGCCGCGTGCAAGTTGTTCACGCTGTTGCTTGAGTTCGTTTTGGAAATCGTCGAGACTTTCCTTGCGCGTGCTGACTTTAGCCTCCAGCATATCCAACGCCTCGGAAACTTCCGCAATATCCAACTCTTCAACGGGACCGCCCTGCCCGTCGTGAACGGCGGAATTTTGTTTGGCGTTGTCGATTATGGATTTTATTTTAGCCTCCGTTTCCGTGTTGCTTGCCGCAGGTGGAGCTTCGGGCGGCTTATCGTCTTTGGGCGGATTGAGTCCCGCTTGAATTCTAAGCTCCTGCTCCTGTTGCGCCAAGTTTTGAATCGTCTCACTTAAGGTCGCCGCCTTTTTCGAGAGCGTCAACAGTTGCTCCTGCCGTAGCTCCGCCGCCTGTTCGACCTCTTGGATTGTCGCGGCGTCGCGTTGCATTTTCATCGCGCTGTAAAAGGAAAAAGCCGCCGTTCCAACCAAAAGAACTCCGCCGATTAATACACTCGCCACGCCGAAGCGGAACATGCCCGACGAAAGTTTAATCGTCCTTTCCTTATCGCCGCCCTTTATGCTGATTTCGTAACTTTCAATTTTGGCGGACGGCGTTGAATTTTTTTCTTCCATAAAAATTTTCTCAGCGGTTCATTGCCTGCCGCAGAGCCTGTTCCTCCTCTCGCGTAAGTTTATAGCTCGGTGAAACGCGCCCGTCCTCAATCGGCTTGACGTAGCTGCGCTCGGCTTCTTGCCCGCAAATCGACGAAAAAATTACGCCGTTGTTGTTCCTGTCGAGAATGGCAACGCACCAACTTAAGCCCTGCCCCGTTTTTTCAAAGGCGTCAAAGTGAACGACTGCGACGCGCGCCAGCGAACTGCGCACAAGATTTTCGAGCGTGTTAATTTGTCCTTGAAGACCTTTGTACCTTTTTAGAGCGTCATTAACTTCGGTGGTGTGCGCGGCGAGCATCTGTTCGATACTGCTACCCTCCGAGCCGCCCATCATGCGTTTGTAGCGCGTCTTTATCGTCGACAGCTCCGAGTATAAATTCATTATCAAGCCGAGCATTATCAGAATAATTGCGACCAGCGCGAATGAAATTAAAAAATCTGTCGTAAAGGCGGCATTTAAGCCACTCATAATTTAAAAAACCTCCAATTCATTTCCTGCTGAATTTTTTAGCCAAGCGGTGAATTATTTTAAAGCGGTAAAGTAAGCCGCTCATACTCATCGGAATTTTTTCCGCCAATTCCTTCATCGTGCAAGAAGGATTTTCCAAGCGGACAGTCATCGCCTCTTGTAATTTTTTATTAACGGGAGCCTTTTTGTCAAGCAGAATTTTTATATCGGCAAGCTGACGCTGCGCGGCGTTGATTGATTTGTTGAGCATGGCGGTTTCGACGTTGACGATACGATTGACTTGAACGCGGACTTCCTTTAAGTTGCGGGCGATTTCAAAGCGTTCGACGGCCTCCGCCGCGCCGACCATGCCCAGAAAGTCGCAAATTGTATCGCCTTCGCGCAACCAGACGACGAATTTTTTTTTGCGTTGAGAAATACCGCCGTTGAATTCGAGTTTCTCCAGCTGCTTTAGGATAAATTTTGCCTCCGCCTCCGTGTACGTCACGATTTGCAAAAGATATTGCGCTTCGGGACGATTGACACTGCCGCAAGCCAGAAATGCCCCGCGCAGATAGGCGACTTTGAATCGCGAACGCTTAAGCAATTCGGACATGTCCAGCGCGTCGAAAAAATTTTGAATCTCGCCCGCCGCGATGAATCGCACGACGTAGATTAAATTCTTAAGCAACTTTTTGCGGCGAACGGCGGCGACTTCCGGCTTGACAAGCGGGAAAAATTTTTTGCCCAGCGTGATAACTCGGCGGACGACTGCGGCATTGGAACTTTTAAATTCAAGCCGCCCGTCGATTTTCCTTGCGCCGACCTTCAACAGCGCGACGAATTCGGCAAGCAGACAATCCTTGTCGTCGCTGAAGTTGTGCGCCAATTCGTTTTTGACTTCTTGCGCATATGACGGCATCAGCCCCGCCCTCCCAAGCTGTAAATAATTTTCATGACAGCCGCGCAAAGTTTATCGGGGTCGTGGCGTCCGATTTCCGTCGCGCTCATCAAATCTGCTTTGATAAGTTCGCACCGCTTCTTGCTTCTTAAGTTGTGCGCCAATTTAGCCCCGCCCTCCCAAGCTGTAAATAATTTTCATGACAGCCGCGCAGAGTTTATCGGGGTCGTGGCGTCCGATTTCCGTCGCGCTCATCAAGTCCGCCTTTATCAGCCCGCAACCCAGCGCGTTGATTTTGTCCTCGTCGATTTCAACAGGTTTCGAGCCAGTGCCGCGCCACATCTCGTCGGGTATCGGCGTCGAATTGACAAGCACATAATCAATCGTGCCGTGCCCCGTGTGGTCGAGAATCGCTTTGGCGTGTTGGGCGGCGGTGTAATTATCAGTTTCGCCGGGCTGAGTCAAGACGTTGCAAATATAAATTTTAATCGCCTTGGATTTTTTCAGGGCGCGGGAGACGCCGTCAACCAAAAGATTGGGCATGATACTTGTATAGAGACTGCCCGGACCTAGGATAATCGCGTCGGCTGATTCAATCGCCTCAAGGGCGGCGGGGACGGCTTGAACTTTTTTTGGGAAGAGTTGGACGCGGCGAATTTTTTTGTGCGCTTCGGGGATTTGAGATTCGCCCTCGACAACGGTGCCGTCGTTCATCACGGCATCAAGGCGGACGTGTTCTTTGCTCGCGGGAATGACGCGCCCCTTAACCGCCAAAACTTTCGACGACTCCTTAAGCGCGGTTTCCATGTCGCCCGTCACTTCGTTCATCGCCGCGATAAATAAATTCCCGAAACTGTGACCCGCCAACGCGCTGTCGCCGCCGAATCTGTGTTGAAAAAGTTTTTCCATGAGCGGTTCGGTATCAGCCAACGCAACCAAACAATTCCGCAAATCGCCTGGCGGAATAATTCCCAGCTCCTCGCGCAGACGTCCCGAACTGCCACCGTCATCAGCAACCGTCACGACGGCGGAAACGTTGTTCGTTGAAGTTTTTATGCCGCGCAGAAGGACGCTTAAACCATGCCCGCCGCCGATAACCGTAACTGCCGGTCCGCGTCCGAGCTTGCGTTCTTGGTAAATCATATCAACGAGATTTTCCGAGCGGTCAGGGATAAGCACGGCGATTATCGAACGGATAATGGAGCGTGTCGCCCAGAGCATAAGACACGCGCCGATTACCACGATAAAAACGCCCACGACCGCCGTTATCATGTAGTTGTAACTGCCGACCGCACGATATACCAGCATGAAAATTTCTTCTTCAACGCGCCCCAGATATTCATAGTTAATCGCGAGTGCGCCGCCGAGACTGAACAGCATGACGCCGACCGCGAACAAGAGCAGCCAGCGTTTCATTTTCATGCCCGGATAAAGCCACTTCAGAAGATGGAACATAATTTTAAACTTCCCACACGTCGTTTTTCATCAAGTCGCGGTGCTCCAAATTGACGGCGTAACCTTTCTTGGCAAGCAAATCGTAAATGTGTTTAGCGACAAAAACCGAGCGGTGCATTCCGCCGGTACAGCCGATTGCAATGACGAGCTGACTTTTGCCCTCGCGCACGTATTGCGGAACGAGAAAATCTATAAACGAATCGAGCCGCTTAAGATATTCCTGCGTCAAAGGTTTTTCTTCGATATAGGCGGCGACTTCGGGGACGGTGCCGCTTTTGTGGCGCAATTCTTGAACGTAAAAAGGATTGGGCAAAAAGCGCACGTCAAGCACCATGTCCGCGTCGAGTGGCATGCCGAACTTGAAGCCGAACGACAAAACCGCAATGTTCATGATGTCGCCGTCGTTGTTGCCGAAGAGCAAATGAATTTTATCGCGCAAATCGGCGCGCGCCAAATTGGAGGTATCGATAACGTAAGTTGCCTTCGAGCGCACGCTTTCCAATCTTTTGCGCTCCTTGAACACGCCGTCAGAAATTCTCGTCGCGGGAGCCATCGGGTGACGGCGGCGCGTCTCTTTGTAGCGGCGGATAATTACATCGTCGCTGGCGTCCATGAAAAGCATTTCGTAATCCTGATTTTCCTTGTCCATGTCGTCTAGCACTTGAACTAGGTCGTCAAAAAATTCGCGGCTGCGCGTGTCGACGATGAACGCCATTTTGTTGAAGTGGCTGTTGGCGTGCATGCACAGCTCCACGAACTTTGGAATAAAAACGGGCGGCAGATTGTCGACGCAAAAATAGCCGAGGTCTTCAAGGTATCGGCAAGCTTGAGTTTTGCCGCTGCCGCTCATGCCCGTCACGATTATTATCCGCGACTTATCGGCGAATTCTTTGGTTTCTTCCATAAAAATCTTTCCTTACAAAACATAATCGTAGACAGCTTTGGCGAAGCCGTCGTTCTCGCAAGTGTCGGTTATGCGCGGGCAGGCGGCTTTCACGGCGTCGACGGCATTGCCCATCGCCACGCCGCAACCAACCGAAGTTATCATCGCCAAATCATTTTCCGAATCGCCGATAGCCAAAATCTCCGCGTTGTCCACGCCGAACTTGTCCGCCAAAATTTTAATCGCGCCCGCCTTGCTCACGCCCAACGCCATAAACTCCGTAAAATGCGAAGCCGAACGAGTAATTTCGACTTGCCCGCCGAAAAATTTTTTGCATTCGTTCAAGCGGTAAAGAGCCTCGTCGGGCGTATCGGAGACCGACAAAACTTTTGGCACGTCTTTAGCTCGTTCGCGCAGACCGTCCCAGCCGACTTCCACAGCCGTAACTTTTAGCATCGTCTCATACAGTTTGACAAAATGATTGTGTTCGGGCACGTAAAGCACATCGTCCGAATAACTTTGCAAATGCCAGCCGCGCTCCTCGAAAAAATCTATCAGCTTCAAAACGTGCGCCGTGTCCATATATTGCGCGTTAAGAATTTCGCCCGCCGAAGATTTTATCAGTGCGCCGTTGTAGGCGATAATCGGCACGGGCACTCCGAGTTGGGCGGCTATCGGCAACGCGGCACTGTACATTCTGCCCGTCGCGATTACAACTTTGACGCCCGCCTTAATCATCGCTTGAACCGCCGAAATATTTTTCGCGGGAACAAATTCGCCGCCCGCCGGCAAAAGTGTCCCGTCTATATCCGTCACGAACAATTTTATCATCACTTGCACTCCCTCCGATTGAATCACGCGCCGATTATATCAGACATCTGCGCAAAAAAAAATGCCCGCAACCGCAGGCAGATAAATTTATTTCTTGACGAGCTTGGAGCCGCTGATTTGATAAACGTCGCTGTTTACGTGGAAAGTTGTCGCCGTGAAATTTTTAAGCGTGACGGAGCCGCCGCTCACTGTGAAGGAAACGGCTTTGGCTTTCTTGTCATACGCCGCCTTGAATGCGAGATTGTCAAACGTTAGCGTGTCATTGTCGTCGAAGCCGAAAATAATATCCTTGCCGTCGCCCTTCGCGTAATAAAATTTGTCCGAGCCGGCGTCGCCCCAAAGTGTATCGTTGCCCTTGCCGCCCCAGAGATTGTCATTGCCGGAGCCGCCGTAGATTTTGTCGTTGCCCGCGCCGCCATTAATCGTATCATTTTTACTGCCGCCAGTGATCGTGTTGGCGTTTGAATTGCCGGTAATTTTAATGGCGGTCGTGCGTTTGGCGGCGTTGATAACTTTGATAGCCGAGTCGACAGTCACGGGAGAAGTCGCCGCGTTCGTCAAAGTCAAAGTTGTGGTGCCGAGTGCAAGCGCGTGTTTTTTGCCGGTTGAGTCGGTTATGTTGAAAGATTTGCCCTTGCCGCCCTTAACTCTGAGCGTGCCGTTTTTTGTCTTGAATAGAATATCGGAGCCGCTGGTCGTCGTCTTTGAAACCGCAACGTCGAAAGAAATTTTGTCGTCCGCCGTGTAGTCGGTGATGACGTCATTGCCGCCCGTGTAGATAAAAACGTCGCTGCCCTTGCCGCCGGTGAGCGAGTCGTTGCCGGTGCCGCCGCTTAAGGTGTCGTTGCCGGAGCCAGCCAAGATTGAATTCGCGCTGCTGTTGCCGGTAATTTTTACGGATTTGGTCAGTGCCGAGGCGTCGACAGTTTCGACGGCGGAGGACGCAATATTAATTTCGTTGCCCGAAAAATTTTTTTGCACAGTCAAAACGGGGTCTTGAGGTGTCATGCCGTAATTTGCCGCGCCCTGCTTAGCGAGATAGCGCAAAAAGATGTAGCCCGCCGCGTAAATTGGAGGAGTATTGGCTGTGGCTTTCAAGTTCAAATAAGTTTGCAGCGTCTTATAATTTTCCGCCAAGTCGCTGATAACGCCGGGGCGCATGTCGTCGATTCCCTGCGTGAGGTCGCCCAGCCCCTCGGTTATGAAGGTCGGCAATTTTTCGTAATTGTCTACTTTAGCCATCATCACGGCGTGCGTCAACTCGTGAGCAATAATCCTGTCCAAGTAGACGGGATATTTGGAGCTTTTGCCGTCCACGTTCGAGCTTTTTAAATTTTTGAAGTGCGCTTCGTTTATGTTCAAAGTCAGCGCGTAACGCCCATTAATTTTCTGCGGATAATCAACGGAGGCCAGATAACTTTTCTTTGGCTCGTTCTTAAACACAACAAAAATTTCCTTGACCGTGGCGTCGGCGTCGCTGAAGCTGTAGCCGTAAGAATTTTTGATAAGGTCTAAGCTCTCTTTCGCCCACCAAGTTTTCAAAGCCTGCCATATAAAAATTTGATTGCTTGACGAAGTGCTTCTATACAGGCGGAAAGTCAGCCCGTTGGTTTGGAAAGAATTATCTTTAAAAGACGTGTCCAACTTCCCGCTTTCCGGCACGATACTTGTCGGCGTCTTGATTGCCGAGCCGCCCGCGTCCGCGCCGACAATCGCGCCCGTGTCCTTGTTGTTTAAATTTATTCCGCACTTTTGGAGCAGAAATTTATTCGCGCCGAGATTTTTACAATCCGCGAGCAGTTGATTTATCAACGAGGTTATGTCGCTGAAATATCCGCCCGTCGCATATTTAACCGCTTGATTAAGGGCTTTGGTGCCCGAATACTTTGTATTGTCCAATGACTGCATGAACAGCTTTATAATTTCCTGTTGGGTCTTCGCCATAGAATTCGTTCCTTCCAAAAAAAATCCCCTTGCGGGGAAGATTTATCGGCGCAACAATTTTTTAGTAAAGGAAGACGACCGCGATATTTTCGAGGAAGTGGGAAACGCTGTTTTCGTAAAGAACCATTTCGGCATCTTCCATGCTGAGGACGGGGTTGGCGTTCAAATCGTCAAGGCGCACGGCGCGGACAATCAGCGGATTGGAACCTGCGCGGCCGGCTTGGCTCATATCCTGCGCGTAGGTCGCCATGCCCTCGCGGATAATTCTGTCGTAGTCAAGATTTTTGTGCCCGTAAATTTTGGAGCCGTCTACTCTTTTGACGACGGGACTCATGACGAAATTAATCGTTCCCACGCCGCGGCAATCGACGACAAGTCCGGTGTAGTTGCCGCCGCGCGGAGCCGGTTCGTAATTGGGAACAGACGGCGGAGTGTAATCCGTGGGCGGACGATAATCCGGCGCGGGCATCGGGAAAGGTTCAACCATTTTCGGGCGTTCGATAACGGCTTCAGCAAGACCGCCCTGCCCGCCGAAAAGCGGAAGTTCCATCGTGACGGAATAGCCGCCGCCAGCCAATTCGCCCTCGGAGACAATCTGTGCGCCCTTGATAACCGCGCTGATTCTCGTCTTGACAATATCGGAAGTCAACATCATTTGTTCAACGGTAGTTTCCGCGTCGACTTGCACGCCCTGAACTATCTCCGCCATTTGACGATAAGCATCAGCGATTGCCGCCCGACGCGCCATCATTGACGCATGCGCCGGAGACCTAGCCAGCTGCGGATTTGCAACGCCCATGCCCGTTACTTGGATAGTGTTCGTGTTCCAGTTCGGCGCGGCGTCGACTTTGCCGCTTACAGCAAATAAAATTACCGCCAACAACACGCCCAGCAATTTAAATTTCCCTAGCATGTTCAAAACCTCCCAAAAATTTTTCACGTTTAGTTTAGTCTAGAATTGTTAAAATCGGCTTTGAATCGCCGAAATTTTTTATCAATCAAGTAGCCCCGTCACGAAAAAAGTTGCGCTCGCTTTGGCGTAGAGTTTGCC
>JAFXNB010000132.1 GCA_017529935.1 Selenomonadaceae bacterium | reverse complement strand
TGTGGAAGGCAAATTTTTTCGCGAAGCTCCGAAATATTTTTTGAGAGTTCCGGCGCGGCGATTAGCTGAAAATTTTTATCGGCAAATCGCGCACGCTATTCCGTCGCTTTTAAAGCGACCCGCGCTTTGGATTGACGGAATTTAAATTCAGACTGTGGAAGGCAAATTTTTTCGCGAAGCTCCGAAATATTTTTTGAGAGTTCCGGCGCGGCGACTTGCTGAAAAATTCGAGTAACAAATCGCGTTCGCTGTTTGGTTACTTTTTAAAAGTAACTTCTCGGCACCCGCGCAGAAACAAGGCAAGTTATCTCGTAATTAATCGTGTTCAAGTGGCGGGCGGCGTCGTCAGCAGAAATCAAATCGGAGCCGAACAAAATCACCTCATCGCCGACCGCAACGCCGTCAATGTCCGTCACGTCGACCATCGTTTGATCCATGCAGACGCGCCCCGCAATCGGCGCAAGTTGTCCGCGAATCTCCACGTGAAAATTTTTGTACGCGCGAATGTAGCCGTCAGCGTAGCCCAGCGGCAACGTCGCAATCAGCGAATCGCGTTCGGCAACAAATTCGCGCCCGTAACCAATCGACACGCCCGCCGAAATTTTTTTAATGTAGGCAATGTGCGCGACGAGTTTCATGGCGGGCTTAAGCTCAATCGTGCGGCGAACGTCGGGGGAAGGATACAGCCCGTAATTGATTATCCCTGAACGAACCATATCGAAATGCGCTTCGGGAATGTCGAGGATAGCGGCGGATTCGGCAATGTGGAAAATTTTTACATCGACACCCGCCCGCCGAATTTCCTGCGCCGTCTCCTTGAAAATTTCTATTTGCTGATTCGTAAAAGTTCTGTCGAGATTATCAGCGTCGGCAAAGTGCGAGAACACTCCCTCCAGTTCGACGTTGGGCAGTTTAGAAATTCTTGCGGCAAGCGCGGCGGCTTCATTCGGGGCGACGCCAATTCTGCCCATGCCCGTTTCAAGCTTCAAGTGAACTTTGGAAATTTTGTCGAGGCGAGCGGCGGCGTTGGAAATTTTTTCGGCGGTTTCAAAATCGACGACGGCTTGAGTTAAATCGGCGGCGACGACAACGCCCAGCGTATCTTCGGGCACCAAGCCTAAAATCAGAATCGGCAAATTGAAACCTGCGCGGCGCAGTTCCAAGCCTTCGCCGACGGTAGCGACCGCCAAAAAATCTGCGCCACATTCGACGGCGACATTGGAAACTTCAAGCGCGCCGTGCCCGTAAGCGTTCGCCTTGACGACAACGCAAAATTTGGACGCGGGATTAATGTGGCGGCGAATTTCTTTCAAGTTGTGGCGGATTGCGTCAAGGTCAATCTCGGCGTAGACATCGCGAAGAATCATTTTAAACACTCCTTGAGGTGATAGTTTGAAGTTCAAAGAATTTATGAACGCGCTCGACGGCGAAATAAAAAATGTCTACCTGTTGAGCGGCGCGGAAACTTTTTTTATCGATAAGGCGCGGGAAAAAATTTTATCGCGGCTGGGCGTCGACAAGGCAACGGAGCTGATAACTTTTGATTGCGACGCAAAGCCCGTGCTCAGCGAAATTCTTAGCGCGATTGACAGTTCGCCCTTCTTCGCCGCAAGAAATGTTGTGCTCGTCAAGAACGCGACGTTTTTTAGCGCGGAGAAAAAAATTGAACGGCTGGAAAATATTCTGCGCGACATGCAACCGACAAATTACGTCATCTTCACGGCGCGGACGGCGGACAAGCGGCGCAGGCTCTACAAAATAATTTCGCAGGTCGGCGCAATTTTAGAAGCGGAACCGTTGCGCCCGTGGGAAATCGACGACTGGTTAAACGATAAACTTGCGTCGCTGGGAAAAATCATGCGCGGGGAGGCGAGGCGGCACTTCAACGAACGGCTCGGAATTTTGCCAGAAATTTCGCTGTGGTATTTGGAAAACGAATTGGACAAAGTCGCGCTGAACGTCGAAGGCTCGGAGATAACGGCGGCGGATTTGCGGAAAAATATGCTCGCGCCGCCCGAAGTGTCGAATTTCGCATTAACGGACGCCGTTGACGAAAAAAAATTTAGAAAAGCCATTTACCTTTTGAAGCAGCAAGCGCGAGTTCCCGCAAAAATTCCGCTCGTAATCGCGCTGTTGGTTAATCACGTGCGCCGCCTCCTCCGCGCGAAATATTTCATGGCGCAGGGAATCACCGGTCGACGTTTGGGCGAGCCGCTGGAAATGAATCCGTACATCGCGCAGAAAGTCGGTGAAACCGCCAAAAGTTATTCGGAAAAAATTTTGGAGGAAGTTTTTATCGAGTTGGCGGCGGCAGATTTCAAACTCAAAACTGGTAGAGCGGGCGTTGAAATTTTGGAGCGGGTTCTCATCAAGCTTTGCAAACGATAAATTATGCGCGGCGAAAAAATTTCCTTCAAACGGCGCGGCAAATGTAGTAAAATAAATGCGGAAGGGGGCGATACCGTTGGTTGAGATTTACAAATCGCAGGAATCGGGGCATTTGGAGAAGTTGACGCTGCGAACGTTGCAGAAGGGCGCGTGGATAAACATCGTTGACCCGACGCCTTATGAATTGCGCGAAGTGAGCGCGTTGACGCAAGTCGAACCGGATTTTTTACGCGCGGCACTAGACGAGGAAGAACGCTCGCACTTGGACGTTGAGGACGGCTCCGTCATGATTTTAACGAACGTGCCAATCGTTTACGAGGAAGAAAGTTACGACACGTTGCCGCTTGCAATCATTTTGACGAAACAACATATCATCACGGTCTGCTTGGAAGAGACGCCGGTCATGGCGAGTTTCAATCAGCGAACGGCGCGGCTTTTCCACACTTACAAGCGCACGCAATTTTTATTCGAGATACTTTATCGTTCGGCGACATTTTATCTGCGCTATCTGCGGCAAATAAATAAGCTCTCCGACGAAATCGAAGAGCAACTGCGCCGCTCAATGCACAATTCGGACATCTTGCGGCTAATGGAATTGCAAAAGGGCTTGACTTATTTTAACGCCTCGCTCCGTTCCAATGACGCGGTTTTTGAAAAACTCCTGCGCCTAAGGAACAGCCGTACCACCGAAGGAATTTTGGAAATTTACGAGGAGGACGAAGACTTATTAGAAGACGTCATCATCGAAAACAAACAGGCGCGGGAAATGGTTGAAATGTACAGCCAAATCCTTTCGCAGATGGCGGATATTTTCTCGTCGATAATTTCTAACAATCAGAACATGGTCATGAAATTTCTCGCGGCGATGACGATTATAATCGCGGTGCCGACGGTTATCGCAAGTTTTTTCGGAATGAATGTGCCGGTGCCGCTCGCCGAAAACAATTTGGGCTTCATCATAGTCATTGCAATCGCTTTGCTGGCGTCACTCGTCGCGGCGGTCGTCTTTTGGAAAAAGCACATGTTTTGGGGTTGAAGTTCAAGCCTCGCCATTATCGGCGGGGTTTTCTTTTTCTGCAACTTCAGCGGCTTTGGCGGCTTTTGCAGCTTCGGCGGCGGCAATTTCTTCGGGCGTACGATAATCTTTGTTAGATTCCAAGCCCCCGAATTGGAATGTAAAGACGTATTCTTTCGGCTTGTAAATGATATTCACAACGCCGCGCACTTTGTATTTGAAATTGCGTTCTGCGTCGGGGTCGTCAAGGTTGTCGCGATAAGCCTCCAGCAAATCAACGAGCGTATCGAACGGCGACGGCACACCTTTCTTTTCTTTTTTGCTGTCGACGAGATTGTTATCAAACGACATGAACTCGGCAATATCAATAAATTTTTTCTCAAGCTCAAGATATTTCTCCAGCTTCTCGGCGGAAGCACCAGCCTCTTTAAGTTTGGCGTAGCCGTCAATCCACTCAAGGAACTTTTTGATAATGTTGTTTATGCGTTCCTTGTGGTCGTTGTAGAAGTAAAATCTGCGGACGATGGAACGCGCACTGTGAGCCACTGCCTCGATTAGTTCGTTAAAGGGGACGCGTTCATTGCTCCTAAGTTCGTCTTCGGGATTGGTGACGTAGCTAAGGAAATCCATGTACTCGAACTTTGCCTTCATGCGGTCGGCCTTCATCTTCAGCGCGTAGAGATTATCGTTGACAAGCCCCATGCCGTGTCCGAACGTCCTAAACAACAATCCCTGTTGCTCCTCGAACAGTTTATTTTCTTCGGGCGTGAAGACTTCACGCGGCTGATATTTCCCGCCGATAGGAGCCATAGCGTCGCGCATTGCCCCAAGAGCATCTCTGTTTGCCAAACCGAAACCGTTAATGATTTTAAACGCCCTAGTCATCAACTTGGAGACGGATTGCCAATAGCGCATGGGCGAATCAGAATTCTCGACCTTGTGATTAAAAAGAATTCCCCAAGCGTCCATGTCCGCCGTGAGCATCGGTTTTTTCTGCTTGTTGAGCGGAGTTTGTCCGGGATTCTGGCTGTAGCGTCTAATGAATTCGTTGCCCGCCATAATTCCCTCGAACAGGATTGTCCGCGTGCGCTTGTCCATGTTTTCAATTTTAAGGTCGGTAACTTCCTTTTCGGGCTTTTCTTCCGGTGTAGCCGGCTGTCCTTCTTGAGGCGGCGTTTCAGTGGCGGCGGCTTGCGGAGCCTTATTTTTTTTCTTCTTCTTTTTGTCGCCCTGTGGAGGTTGCGGTTGTTTAACCGGAGCTGCGGCGGGTTCTGCGGGCTTTTCCTCTTTAACGGCGGGTTCGGGTGCCGGCGCAGGTTCGGGTTCAGGCGCGGGTTCAGGTTCGGGCGGTGCCATGAACTTTGCCTTCAACATTTCGTAAGTTTCTTCGCTGACTGCGCTGAGCCGATTCGACACTTTGATTCCCTGCGTCGTCAAGAACGCGATGATTTCTTTCTCGTCGCGCCCGAATTCTTTTGACAGCTGAAAAATTCTCTTTGTCACTGCCACAGATAATCACACTCCCAATAAAAAAATTTTATTTTCCTCGCCGAAGTTTCTCAAGCTTGGCGAAAACATCTGCGCCGATTCTGTCGCCGACTTCATTGCGCTGAACCGGCAAAGTCACATTTCCGAGATATTCTTTGCGCAAATGCTGTTTAGCCCGTTTGATTGCGCGATAAAATTCTGCGGAAGGGTGACGATACGCACCTGCGCCCAAAATTACAGTTTCAATCGTGGCGTCGGAGCTGACAACGTGTACTTCGCGCCGCTTGCGAACTTCCTCGTAACTGAGCAGCTCGATAACACTGTCGGCGGTCTCGTTGAAGCCGCTATACACCACGCGGAAAAAGTTGTCAAAAACCTCGGTGCGTTCCTCGTCCTCGTTGCGTGCGGCATCGAAGACAAGCGTTATTTCAAATTTTTCATATGCGCCGTACTCGTGAAGGTTGCGAATTAGAAATTCACGCGCCGTCGCCAAATCGTCGGTGTTAATCTCCTGCCAGACGTGAATAAGATTGTAACCGTCAACCAGATAATGCGGTCGCTTCTTAGCCATATTGTTGTCTCTGCGAAAAAATTTCGTACAAGAGCACCGCGCCCGCCGCCGAAGCGTTGAGGGAATTTATTTTGCCGACCATCGGGATTTTTATCAGCAGGTCGCAATTCTCCCGCGTCAATCGTCTCATGCCCTTGCCCTCGCTACCGATTATCAAAACAATTCCGCCCGTCAAATCAGCCCGCCTGAAGTCAACTTGCGCGCCCATATCGGAGCCGACGATTTTTAAACCGAGTCCGCGCAAATTTTTCAGCGTTTGGGCTACGTTGGTGATTTGCGCCACTTTTACATATTCCGCCGCGCCCGCCGATGTTTTGAAAACAGTTGCGTTGAGCTGAACGCTCCGCCGCTTTGGAATTATCACGCCGTGCACGCCGACTGCCTCCGCCGTCCGAAGTATCGCGCCGAAATTTTGCGGGTCTTCCAACTCGTCAAGCAGAATTACAAACGGCGGTTCGTTTCGATTCGCGGCAAGCTCCAAAATTCCTTCGACCGTCGAATAATCTGCCGCCGCCGCATAAGCCGCAACGCCCTGATGACGTCCGCCGCAAAGCTTGTCAAGTTTATCACGGTTTACGAATTCTACAACAACGCCCGCTGTTTTGGCAAGTGCAAAAATTTTTTGAACGGAGCCGTCGCGACTGCCCTCCGCGATTAAAATTTTGTTGACGCTGTGCCCCGACTTTAACAGCTCGATGACGGCATTGCGCCCGAAAATCAAGTTATCGTCCAAAATGTGCGCCTCCAGAAATTTTCCGCAACGTCATCAAGTAAGCTTCGGCAAGCAAGCGCAAGTTCGCGTTCGATTTCAAGCGGCGATGAAATTCTGCGCCCGCCTCTATCATCAAGAAAATTTTTCGTTCGGAAATTTTTATCGCATTCAGGCGCGGTGCAAGGTCGGGATTGTGTAGCTCCGTCACTTCGGCGAAACAAATATCGCGCAAAATTTTTTGTACGTGGTTTAGGAAGTCCGCAAATTTTTCACGCGACCACTCGCCCATTTCCGCGCCGCGCTTGAAAATTTCTTCGTTCGTAAATTCTGCGCGGGCAATTTTTTCCAGCGTGTCAAGTGCCGTCTCGCGAATTTGTACGCCGTCCGAATCTTTTAACTTCAACGCTCGCCCGAAACTGCCGCCCGCAATTACCGCCAATCGCTCCGCCTCCTGCGCCTCGACGCCTTGAGAAATTAGCGCGTCCCGAATCTGCGCGGCTGAAATTTTATCGAAATTTATCGTCATGCACCGCGAACGAATCGTCATCAGCAGGCTTGAGCGGCTCGCCGTCAGCAAAATAAAAATCGTTTGGCTCGGCGGTTCCTCGATTGTTTTGAGCAGACAATTTGCCGCCGCGTTGTTCATCAATTCCGCCCCGTCAATAATTACCACGCGCCGCGCAGAGTTTATCGGTATCAACGCCGCTTCGGCTTGCATTTCGCGTATCTGCCCGATTTTAATATTGGGTGCGGTTTTCGTCTCCTCCGCCTCGACGACGTAAAAATCGGGGTGAGTTTTCGCCGCGACTAAATGACAGTTTTCGCATTTGCCGCAAGGAGAGCCATCCACAGGATTTTCGCAAAGAAGTGCCGCCGCGCAGATTTCAGCCGCCAATCTTTTGCCAACGCCTTCTTCGCCCGAAAAAATTACGGCGTGCGGAAATTTTTCTTCCGCGATATTTTTTTTGAGATGGGCAACCGTCGCCGCGTGCCCGATTAAATTTTCCCAGTTCAACATCACATAAAAATATCGACGAGCATTCCGCGAATTGCATCATGCGCCGCAATAACGTCAAGCTGCTCCGATTGTCCCAGGCGAATTCGCTCCGCCATATCTTCCAGCTTGCGGTCGATTTTCCGCACCGTCGTATAAACGCGCTGGCGTCCCATTCTGTCCCAGCCCGCCGACGTGCGAACTTCGTACATGTTGCTGACCGCCGCCCCGATGAAATTTTTTATCAGTGTCCGATATTCTTTTAGCTCCTCGTAAGTCGGCGTCTTGCTGAGCCGCGTCGCCTGTTCGTCAATCTTTCTGAGCATTGTCTCCATTTCTTCATGAGAGACGCCCTCGGATTGTTGCTCCATTAATTCCGTTTCAAAGCTCAATTCTTTATCGCGCAGATGTTCGCCCGCCCCGCGCAAAAGTTCAAACGGGGACGCGGGCATTCCTCCTGCATTGTTGATTTTTACCGCCATAATTTTTCACCTCGCGGCTTAGTTTATACAATTTCTCCTGCAAACGCAAGAAGAGACTGCCGATAAAATCAGCAATCTCTCCTCTGAAAAAGGTTTCCAAAATGCCGGCTCCTCCGAATGTCTAAACCTGCGCACTTGCAGGTGGGTTCCCTAAGCTCGGTTTCTGTTACTTATCATAAGGATAATTCTCCATCTTCCTAAGTCAAATCAGGTTCCCTTATTTTAATGTAGGTTAGACATTATCTGAGTCCTCGCACACCCCAGATTGAGCCTTCTTCGACGCAGATAATAGCACGAAAAATTTTTCATTACAAGTCTTGACAACCACCAAAAATTTTAATCAGTTAACGTGACCAAAAAATTTGTGCGGAGATTTTACGGCTCATTTAAGTTTTGTGCCGCTGATTGAATAGCTCGTGCCGTTTATGTTGAAGGTGTCGCTTGCACTGACGCCGCTGAAAATAACTTTGCCGCCGCCCGAAATCGCCAACGTCAACTTGTTACTCTTGAAGGAAGAACTCGTAAAGGTGCCGCCGTCTTTGCCGTCCGATTTTAAAATCTTTAGCATGTCGCCGCTTGAGTAGTCGCTGATTATGTCGGTGCCCTCGCCCGGCTTGTAAATGAAAGTATCCGCGCCGTCGCCGCCATAAAGCGAATCGTTGCCCGCGTCGCCCCAAAGCGTATCTTTACCCGCGCCGCCAACCAAAGTGTCGTTGCCGTTGCTGCCGTAGAGTTTATCGTTGCCCGCGTTGCCGACGATTGAATCGTTGCCGGCTCTGCCGTAAAGCGAATCATTACCCTTGCCGCCGATAATCGTGTTGGCTAATCCGTTGCCGGTCATTTTAACTGCCTTCGTCCGCGCTGAAGCGTCGATAACTTTTGTTGTGGCGTCGACAGTCACGGGCGATTTAGTTTTATCCGTCACGGTCAAAATTTTATCAAGTTCAATATTCACGGAGCTGACACTCGCCGCGCCCTGCAAAGTTATCTTGCCCTTGTCAACAGTCACGATAACATTGTCGCCGCTTTTCTTTGTCGAATATTTACTGCCCGCGATTGAAAGTGTCGAAGTCCCATTGAAGCCAACGATAGTGTCGTTGCCGTCGCCGCTGGCGTATTGGAAAAGAACTTTGTTGCCTTTGTTGTAAATGTAATCGTTGCCCGTGCCAGCCTCGATTGTCACCGAGTCGCTCCAGTTATCAAGGGTGTCATCACCTGCGCCGGCGTCCATTTTGACGGAAGAGCCTTCACTTCTAATTAAGTCGTTACCGTCGCCGCCGTCGATTGAAACGTTTGCGCCGTTGTTATAAATGTCATCAGTACTCGCGCCGCCCGTGATAGTAACTTTGTCCGCAAAATTTCTTATCCAATTTGAAGACGACTTGCCTTTAATGGTGACCTTTGATTCATCGTTTCTGACAACATTAACGGGAGTTATATTTTTGATTGACGTGACGATATTGGGCTTTGACAAGTCAGCGGCTCCGCTCAACGTCAGAGTGCCATTGCCAACTTTTACCAGCAAATCGGAATCGCTCTTTACCGTTTCATATTTCGCGCCGGTAACTACCAAAGTTTCCAGCCTAGAAAAGCCGTTAATTAAGTCATTGCCGTCGCCCGATTTGTAGACATAAACCATGCCAGCCTCGTAGTTGTTGATGATATCGTCGCCCTTGCCGCCCGTGATTGTCGCGTTGAAGCCGCTGTTTTCGATGTAATCGTTTTTCGACGTGCCCTTGATATTCTGGTTGTCGTCCAAGTTGCGGATAATGTTTATTTTTTCAACGTCGCCAACTGCCTTGACGGTATTGATATTGTCCGCCCAATAATTTGTCAGCGTCAAAGTTTTTTTGTTGCTTAAGTTGAGCGTGACGGTTCCGTCGGCGCGCACGGAGGAATTGACTTTCACGGAGCCGAGGACAATCGTATCTAAGTTATTAAAGTAGTTGATAGTGTCGTTGCCGCCGCCGTAGACGTAAGCCGTGCCGACGCCTCCAGCTTCAAGGTAATCATTGCCCTTGCCGCCGCTGATTGTAACGTTGTTGCCGCCGTTTTCAATGTAATCATCTTTGGACGTGCCCGCAACTTTGGTGTCGCTTTCGTAGTTGTAAATGATGTTCCAATTTTTTACGTCTTCAATCGACTTGACGATATTGATATTATCCGACCAATAATTTTGGAGCGTCAAAGTTTTTTTGTTGCTTAAGTTGAGCGTGACGGTTCCGTCGGCGCGCACGGAAGAATTTATTTTGACGGAGTCAAGAACTATGCTATCCAAGTTGTTGAAACGGCTAATCGTATCGTTGCCGCCGCTGTAGACGTAAGCGGTATTGTTACCCCAATCTTCAAGATAATCATTGTCCGCGCCGCCGTAAATCGTGACGTTGTTATCGGCGTCATTAACAACAGAGTCATTACCGTCGCCGCCAACGATTGTGGTGTTTGGAGCGTGATTTACGACGGAATCATTACCCGCGCCGCCGACCAGCGAAGAATATTCGCCGCTTTCGCGATAGTTTTCGATATAGTCATTGCCTTTGCCGCCATTAATTGTGGTGTGATTGCCCCAATTCTCTGCGACGTCATCGCCGTTGCCCAAATCGACGGAATTTTTTTCGCCGCCTGTTTTAGTGTAATCGTTGCCCGCGCCGGCGTTGATTGTCACTCCGGAATTTTCGTTCGTGCTGTCAATGAGGTCGCTGCCGCTCGTGCCCGTGATTTTGGCGTTGTTTTTATCGTTGTAAATAATATTAAGCGGCTTTACGTCGGAAACAGAAGCAACCGTATTAATTTTACCATACCAATGTTCCTTGAAGACAATAGAACCGCCGTCGCTCATGTTAAATATGATATTGCCGTTATTGTAATCACGAGTCGAAGATTCAACTTTTGCTTTGCCGAGGACGACCGTGCTTGACAGTTGAAACCCTTCGATAGTGTCATTGCCGCCGCCGTAGACGTAAACCATACCTTCGCCCCAGCTGTTAATGTAGTTGTTGCCTTTGCCGCCGGCGATTGTCACGTTGGAGTCTCCATTACGGATTGAATCATTTCCTGCGCCAGCATTGATTGAGACCTGCGCGGCGTTGTTAGAAATGTTGTCGTCGCCCGCGCCCGCGTTGATTGTAGTGTTTTCGCCCCGGTTTTCCGCAATATCATCACCGTTGCCCAAATCGACGAAATTTTTTTCGCCGCTCGTCCTGACATAATCGTTGCCCGCGCCGGCTTTTATCGTAACTTTGGAACTCTCATCAGTTTCAATGAGGTCGCTACCGCTCGTGCCGTTAATTTTGGTTTTGCTTTTGTCGTTGTAGATAACATTAAAACTTTCGACATCGGAG
>JAFXNB010000131.1 GCA_017529935.1 Selenomonadaceae bacterium | reverse complement strand
TGGGCAAATCGTCAATCAGTCTCGTTTGAAGTGAGCCGCCGCATACATGACGGGCAAGACCAATAAAGTTAGAATTGTGGCGACGAGCAGCCCGCCGGAGATTGTAACCAAAATTAAAAGACTGATGAAATTTATCGTCGGTCTTTTTTTGTGGGCGAAACGTCAATCAGTCTCGTTTGAAGTGAGCCGCCGCATACATGACGGGCAAGACCAATAAAGTTAGAATTGTGGCGACGAGCAGCCCGCCCGCGATTGCAACCGCCATTGGTCCCCAGAAAACATTAACCATAAGCGGCAACATTCCGAGTATCGCCGCCGCCGCCGTCAACATTATCGGGCGAAAGCGCAAAATTGCCGAATCAATTATCGCGTCGTGGAGATTTTCGCCAGCCGCCATGTGTTTTTGAATTTGGTCGATTAAAATCACCGAGTTGCGAATTATCATGCCCGAAAGCGCGATAACTCCCAGTTGCGCCACAAATCCCATTGGCTCAGATAAAATTACCATGGCGAAAATTACTCCGATTAAGCCGAGCGGCGCGGTCAACAAAGTTAAAATCATCGCTTTGGCGTCTTTGAGTTGCACCATTAACAGCGTCATGATTATAAAGAAAACCAACGGCAACATTGCCGCAAGTTGATCTGTTGAGGTGTCGCTCTCTTCCAAGTCGCCGCCCGCTTTGATTGAGTAGCCGAGCGGCAAATTTTTTTGCAATTCTTCCGTCGCGTCCAATGCCCGTTGAGCCGCGTCGTTGGCAGTTCCGCTTAAAATATTCGCTTGCACTGTGATTGTCGGTTTCAAATCGCGCCGAACAATCAAGCCGTATTCCGCGTCGTAGGAAATTTTTGCAATCTGTTCAAGCGGAACGTAGCCCGCCGCACCCAAATATATCGGCAAATTTTTCAGCGCGGAAAGATTATTTCTGTCGGCCGCCGCCAATCTCAAATTAATGTCAATCGTCCTGTCGCCCGTGTAAAATTCTGCAACCTTCGCGCCGGTGATTTCGGTGTACAGCATGGATTTGACAGCTTGACTTGTCAGCCCCAACGTGCGCAATTTATCTTGGTCGAGGTCAATGCGCACTATTTTGGATTTTTCGTTCCAGTCAAGATTAACATCGACGTTGTTCGGGTCTTGCGCAACTATATCGGCAACTTCTTCGGCGAGCGCGTGAACTTTATCGACATCGGTGCCGGAGACACGCAACATAATCGGATAATCGGCGGGCGGTCCCGTCTGAATCAGTTGGATATTTGCTTGAACGAGCGGGAAATTTTCTTCCAACTCATGACGGATTTTTTTTATCAGCTCGTCGCGATTGTCTTTCTTAGCTGTGATGACAAATTTTGCAAGGTTATCGGCACCGCCATTTGGAGCAATGGTCAGCACAAAACGCGGCGTATCCGTCCCGACGTAGTAAACGAAATTTTCCAAGTTGTCGCGTTCGGTCTTAAGATATTTTGCAAAGCGGTCAGATTCAACTTGCGTCGCCGCCATTGACGAACCTCCGGGCAATTTCAGTTCGATTAAAACTTCCGGGCGAATCGACGGCGGGAAAAATTCATCCTGAACAAAATCCGATACAAAAATTGTTGCCGCAAATACCACGATTGTCCCGCTTAACACTAAAATTTTGTTGTCCAAAAAAATTTCCAGCACTCGACGGAACATTTCATAAAATTTGTTCTGATAAAGTTCGTCGTTGGATTTTTTCTCGACTTTGATTATGTAAGTTCCGAACAGCGGCGCGACCATGACTGAAACTATCCACGACAAAATCAGCGCGATTGAAACGACCCAAAACATATCGCGGCAAAATTCGCTGGCAATGCCTTTGGAGAACGCAACCGGTATAAAGCCCGCGCAAGTTATCAGCGTGCCCGTCAACATCGGTTTTGCTGTGACGTTGAACGCGTGACAGGCCGCCTCGAATTTCGACAGCCCACGCTCCAGTTGCACGCTCATCATTTCCACCGCGATTATCTCGTCGTCAACCAAAAGTCCCAGCGCGATTATCAGCGAGCCGAGCGAAACTTTGTGCAAGTCGATTCCCAGCGCGTACATGAAACAAAACGTGCCCGCCAATACCAGCGGTATGCAGCCCGCGACGACTAAGCCCGTCCGCAATCCTAAACTTGCAAAACTCACGCCCAAGACAATCACAATCGCCAAAAGCAACGTCTCGACAAAATCGCCGATTGATTCTTTGACGACTGCGGGTTGGTCGGACACTTGAAAAATTTCCAAGCCCAGCGGCAATTCCGATTGAATTTGCGCAACCATGCTGTCAAGGTTTTCGCCAAGCTCTAAAATATTTCCGCCGTCTTCCATGGCAATCGCAATGCCAATCGCGGGTTTGCCGTTAAAAAACATTTTTGGTTCGGGCGGTTCGGAAAATCGTCGCTCAACTTTGGCAATGTCCGCGAGCCTGAAAATTTTTCCGTCCGCATTTATCGGCAGATTTTTAATTTCTTCCACGCTGTCGAAAATGCCCGTCACGCGCAGATAAACATCGTCCGAAGAAGTATCAATCATACCGGCGGGCGTCATAGAATTTTGCGCGGCGAGCGTATCGGAAATTGTCTGCGGGCTTATGCCGAGTTCGGAAAGTTTTGTTTGCTCAATCTCGACGTAAACAATTTCGGTTTGCACGCCGACGAGTTCAATTTTCTTGACGTCTTTAACGTTCAAAAGCAAGCGGCGAATATTTTCGGCATTTTGTCGAAGTTCTTCGTAAGAAAAACCGTCGCCCGTCAGAGCGTAAATCGAACCGAAAACTTCATCGTAAGTATCGTCGAAAAACGGACCCATGACACCTTCGGGCAAGTCGTCTTTAATGTCGTTGCAAAAATTTCGCACGTCGCGCCACGTCGGACGAATTTCTTCCGTTAAAGGATTTTCGTTCAATTCAATGTAAATCTCAGTTTCGCCGGGACGAGTCTCGCTGTGCAGATTGTCGAGGTTCGGAATGTCCTGCAATTTTTTTTCGATTTTGTCGGTAACTTGTTCCTGCATTTCGTAAGCCGTCGCGCCTGGCCAATGCGCGACAACAATCATCTCGCGGATAACGAATTTTGGATCTTCCATTTGTCCGAGGCTGAAATAAGAAAAAATTCCTCCGACGAACGCAACGACGATAAAATACCAGACGATTGCACGATTTTTCAGCGAAACTTCCGTTAAGTTGCGCATGTCAATCACCCGTCCTGACTGCTTGCCCGTCGTGTAATTTTTGAACGCCCGCAACAACGACAATATCGCCCGCCTTCAGCCCGCGAACTTGAACGTTGTTATCGTAAAAGGCAACGACTTCGATTTTTTTCAACGAAACTTTTCCGCCGTCGACAATCCAAACTTGCGCGGCGGCGTCCGTCTGATAAATCGCGCTGAGCGGCAAAATAATCGCGTTAGGAGAAATTTCGTCGCGCATGGAAACATTTGCGGTCATGCCGAGTTGAATATTTCTCACGTCGGGAATAGAAATTTTAACGGTAAAAGTTCGCGAGGCAGAATCCGCCATCGGGGAAATTTCGCGAACGGTGCCGCTTACAACGTCGCGCGTCGCCCAAAAATCAATCGTGACGGGCTGTCCGATTTGCACGGCGGAAATTTTATTTTCGGGAACTTCGACGACGACTTCAAATTCATTGGTCTGCACGAGCGTCAAAACATTTTGCCCCGCCGCGACGACTTGCCCAACTTCCGCGCTGATATTTGAAATAATTCCGTCGGCGTTGGCGGTCAGCGTCGTATAATCGAGCGTGTTTTGAGTTTGTTGGGCTTGAGCGACTGCGGCGTCGTAAGCTGCCTGCGCGGCGTCGAATTCGGTTTTGTATTGGTCGAGAACGACGGCGGCGATTGCCTCTTCCTTGAAAAGTTCGGTGTAGCGTTCGAGATTTGATTTGGCTAGCTTGAGTTGCGCGAGAGTCGAGGCAACTTGAGCATCGGCACTGCGATTTTGTTCGACAACATCTTTCGGGTCGAGTGTCATCAAAATTTCGCCGGCACGAACGCGCGAACCTGTTTGAACGTCGCGAGAAATTATTTTGCCGCTGACTTGGAAGGACAAATTAGTTTCGTAGCGACCGCGCACGACGCCAGAATAATTTTCCTCGGATTGAGCGTTGGTCAACGAAATTTTTTGAACTTTGACGAGCGGCGGCTTGGGAGTTTGAATTTCTTCCGCGCTACAACCTGCAAATAAAAAACTCGCGACGATAATTCCTGCTAAAAATTTTTTCCTCAATAAAGTCACCACCTTAAAAATTTTCCCCGCGATTGTTTATCGCAAATAATTGCCAATCAGCAAAAAAGTTATCAGCGCGAACATTTCCGTTAGCGTAGTTACTGCGCCATAAATGTCGCCCGTCACGCCGCCGATTTTTTCCGTCGCGAAGGTTGCAAATCGCCACGCCACCATTAACGCAACTAGACTTGCTACCGCCGCGCAGAGAAAAAATATTTCGCCAAAAAAATTCAGCGGGAGCAACAGCAAAAAAGTTTCCGCCGCCGCAAAAATTATCGTGCGCCGCGTCGTGAATTTCGCGAAAGATTTTCCCATGCCCGATTCTCTGGCGTAGGGAAACGCGCCGATTGTCACGACCATCATCAACCGCGCGATTATCGGCGCAGAATAAATCGCCGCGCACAGCCACCACGTCGACAACTTTGCCAGCTCCGCCAGCGCAGAAATTTCAATCGCCGCAACTAAAATCATGCTCACCACGCCGAATGAACCTGCGCGGCTGTCCTTCATTATCTCCAAAATTTTTTCGCGCTCGCGACCGGAAAATAATCCGTCCGCTGAATCCATTAGCCCGTCGCAGTGTATGCCGCCCGTTAAAATTATCAGCGATGCAAAACCGACCGCGCCCGTTATCAGCGGCAAGTTCAAAAGATTTAACGCTCCGACAATCGCCGCACAAAAAATTCCGAGCACCGCGCCGACCGCCGGAAAATATTTTACCGACTTGCCGAAACTCTGCTCCGTCCACACGCTCTGCTTGACGACAAAAATCCGCGTCAAGAATTGAAGTCCGATTAAAAATGAGTTCATTAAATCACCAAGCGAATGATACAAAATTGCGGGCGGCTTGTACAGCGGAGAAAAATTTTTTGCAGTATTGAAAGATACCTGCTATAATCGGCGCGGCATATGAAAATTTAAAGGAGGCATTTTTGCTGATGGAAAATTCTGCGTTGTCAATGCTGCCGCCGATTATCACGATAATCCTCGCGCTTTGGACGAAGGAAGTTTACACGTCGCTGATAGTCGGGATTTTTGCGGGCGCAATGCTGTTCACGGGCGGCAATTTTCTCGAATCAATCGTTACCTTCTTTGAAATCATGGAGGGCAAAGTTGGCGGCAACGTGAACATTTTGGTTTTCCTAGTTATCCTCGGAATTTTGGTCGCGATAATCAGCAAATCGGGCGCGACGCGGGCTTACGGCGATTGGGCGCGTTCGGTAATCAGTGGCAAACGTTCCGCGCTCGGCTTGACGGCTTTTCTGGGCATGCTGATTTTTATCGACGACTACTTTAACTGCTTGACTGTCGGCACGATTATGCGCCCCGTCACGGACAAATTTAAAATCTGCCGCGCTAAGCTCGCCTATATCATAGACTCGACGGCGGCTCCCGT
>JAFXNB010000130.1 GCA_017529935.1 Selenomonadaceae bacterium | reverse complement strand
TTGAGCGGCGGGATTTTTTTGCATGAACGCGTTCGGACATTTGTACTTTGTTGAAGCTTGCGGCGGTGTTAAAATTCCCGAAAATTCACGGAAAGGAGCTGCGGCAATGCTTAACAATCTCGGCGAACGTTGCAACAAAATTTTACGTTTCCTCCTGCACGCGACGGATTACGTTTCCATGCGCGAGCTTGCGGAAAAAACGAGCGTTTCGCGGCGCAACGTCTATTACGACATTTGCAACATCAACGATTGGCTGGATTCGCATAACCTGCCGACGCTGAAGATTGTGCGCGGCAAAGGCATTTTCATTCCGCCCGACGAAAAAATTTCAATCGACGCCCTTGCCAACAAACGCGACGCGCGCAACGAATACATCTTTTCGCCCGGCGAACGCGCCAAAATTATCGCCTGCTACGTCATTCAGAGCGAGTCGCCCGTTTACGTCGAACAGCTCATGGAGGCTTGCCAAGTCAGCCGCAATACGATTTTCGGCGACATTCAAATTTTGATTCGCCAACTGCACGAATACAACGTCAAGCTGTCTTACGCGCCGAAGATTCGTTGCGGATTCTGCTTGAGCACGGGCAACTGTCGTTTTTCAATCGCGAGGAAATTAACGCTTACTTCCAACAACTCTGCGCGGTCAAGGTTGCGCTGAATTTCGTCGGGCTCAAGCGTGAAAAAATTTTCGCGTCGCGGGAGTTTCGGCAGGTGCAAAAATTTTTCCCCGAACTGCGCGAGGACGAGCAAATTTATTTGAGTCTGCATTTACCGGGGTCGCGGCTGTCGGTGTCGACGGACAAAATAATTGCCTGCGTGTATTTTTCGGAGCATAGTTTAGATTGACAGGAAAAGCTCTGCGGTGCTAAGATTGGTTTGTTACAGTTAACCTTAGCATGGCGCAGAGCCTTTTCCGTTGCAAATTCTACAACGCTCGCGCCTTGCTTGTCAATCTGAAAGGCGGGAGCTTTTATGAAACCCTTCGGCATCGTGTATCTCATTTGGAACATGGTCAACGGCAAAAAATATGTCGGGCAGACCATTCAGCCGCTTGAAAAGCGATTCAACGCACACAAATACGCGGATTCTCTCCTCGGCAGAGCGATTCGCAAATACGGCGCGGAAAATTTCCGTTACGGCGTCATCAAAACTTGTTCGACAAAAGCCGAACTTAATGCTTACGAAAAACACTTTATCGCGGTTCTGCACAGCAAAGCACCCTACGGCTATAACTTGACGGACGGCGGTGACTGTGACTACATCATATCTGACGAGGCACGCGCCATAATGTCTGCAAAGCGCAAAGGCGTTCCAAAATCTCCCGAACATCGAGCAAAAATCAAAGAGGCACTTAGCGGCGAAAAACATTATTTCTTTGATCATCATCATACTAAGGAAACACGAGCAAGAATTTCTGCGTCACAAAGCGGCGAAAAACATTATTTCTTCGGCAAGCATCATACAGACAAATCGCGGTCGAAAATGTCTATAGCAAGGCGTGGTTACAGTCCATACAAAAACTTGATAGCCGAACTCGACGCACATAAGTTTTCATATCATCATCTCGCAGCACTTTTGGATTTATCGGAAGCGTCTGTTTCTATGAAGATGAGCGGCAAACGAAAGTTCACGGAGCGCGACAAAATCAAGCTCGAAGAAATTTTCGGCAAGCCCGCAGAGTATTTGCTTCAGCGCGACGACGAATAATTTTTCAGAGGAGCGGTTTATCATGGCTATCAAAAAAATCTTGTGCATTTGCGGCGCAGGTCTCGTCGAAAAAGCTCAAGCGGCAGGTCCCGCCATCGGCTTGAAAAATATTTTATCCGCAGAAGAGATAAGCGGCTTTCGGCAAGTAAGCAAAAATTTTCGTCAACCTTCCTGCAAGAAAAATTTCCCTCGTCACGGCGACGGGGGATTTTTTTTTGCGACGCGACGTTGAATCCGATTGACGCGCTCAAAGTTCCGCCGACCGAAAATTTTCAGCGACACGACGTTGAGTCCGATTGACGCGCTCAAAGTTCCGCCGACCGAAAATTTTCAGCGACACGACGTTGAGTCCGATTGACGCGCTAAAAGCTCCGTCGACCGAAAATTTTCAGCGACGCGACGTTGAATCCGATTGACGCGCCCAAAGCTCCGCCGACCGAAAATTTTCAGCGACGCGACGTTGAATCCGATTGACGCGCTCAAAGTTCCGCCGACCGAAAATTTTTTCCTGCGGGCTGTTGACATATTATTTGCGTCTATGATATTATGCGCACAACCTAACCAACGTCCTATGTTGGTACAACAGAGTGTAGAGGGTTTTTCAGCAGAGGGGGGAATCGGTTTGAAAATGCCGATGTTGACAAAAATTCTGATGTCGGTGTTGCTAATCTGCAGTTTGCTCGCCGTGACGGGTTGCGGTGAACAAGCGGCAGACGGTTCGCGCAAAGAGGGCGACTATCAGAAAATCAAGCTGGTCATGAGCGTCAACGGCACGAACATTGCGACGGATACCAAAGTCGCCATGAAGTTTGCGGAGCTCATGGAACAAGAGAGCGGCGGGAATATTACCATCGACGTTTTCCCGAACGATCAGCTCGCGGGCGGCAACGCCTCGAAAGGTATCGAAATGATTGCCGACGGCGCAGTCGATTTGGCGGCGTATGCGGCGGGCGTTATGGCGGTCATGGACGAACATCTTTTGATTGCAACGATACCGTGGACTTTTAACAACTACCAAGAAGCGCGTGAAATTATCGACACGACGGGCGGCGAATACTACAAAAAAATTCTCGCCGGTCAGGGCATGACGTTCCTCGCCTCGGCGCACAACGGTTTTAGACAGATTACAAACGGCAAACACCCCGTGCTTGTTCCGGAAGACGTTGCCGGTCTGAAAATCCGCGTGCCCGGCGGCGAGGTTTATTTTAAGTTTTGGCGGGCGTTCGGAGCCGACCCCGTGGCGATGAGCTGGTCTGAAGCTTTCACCGCGATTCAGCAGGGAACAATCGACGGACAGGAAAACGGCTTTAGCGTCACCAACTCCGCCAAAGTCAACGAGATTCAGCAGTACATGACGGTTTGGAATTACACTTACGAAAATTATCTGTTCGTAGCCAACACCACAATTTTTGAGAACCTTGAGCCTAAGACGCAAGAACTTATCCGCGCCAAAGCTAAAGAGGCTTGCGAGTGGGGTCGCGATTTGGTCGAGAACGATGAAGAAAATCTCCGCAAGAAATTTGAGCAAGGCGGCATGGAAGTTATCGTGTTAAGCCCCGAACAGTTGAAACCGTTCCAAGACAAAGTTCAGGGCGTTCGCAAAGAACTTATGGAAAAATACGGCGACGAGGCTTGCAAGGCCTTCCGCATGAAGTAAGGAGGCAGTCGGCATGAGATATATTTTGGGAAAAATTGAAGACATAATCTGCGCGATTTGCCTAATCGTCATGACGGCTTTAACCTTCGCCAACGTCATTGCCCGTTACGTCTTCAGCGCGTCGTTCTCGTTCTCGGAGGAGATAACAACTTATCTGTTCGTGCTACTTAGTTTAATCGGCTCGGCGGCGGCGGCACGTAGAAAAGCGCATTTAGGATTCACGGCGATTTTAGATTTAATGCCTGCGGGATTGCGGCGCATGATTCAGATAATGAGCTACGCGCTTGCAACATTTTTCTCCGCCGCGCTGTTCTGGTATGGAATCAGCATGGTGCAAAGTCAAATTTTCCACGGGCAAGTTACAGCGGGCATGCAGTGGCCGGAATGGATTTTCGGCTCGTTCGTTCCGATTGGCGCGTTCTTCATCACGATAGAATTTCTGTTCATGTTAATCGACACGATTAAGGGAGGCGACGCGAAATGATTGGTCCCGTAATTTTCTTGAGCTTTGCGGTCTTCCTCCTGGTCGGCACGCCGATTGCGATTTGTTTGGGCGTCTCCAGCGTCTTCGGCATGTTGATTGACGGCGCGGGTCGTCCGCTCGATACGATTATGACGATGTTGCCGCGTATCTTTTCCTCCGCGACAAGTAAATTTGTTTTGCTGGCGGTTCCATTCTTTATCCTCGGCGGCAACGTCATGGAGAAGGCGGGCATTTCCGAACGCCTGATTAATTTTGCGCAAAGTTGCGTCGGTCATCTGCGCGGCGGCTTGATTGTCGTCATGGTGTCGGTTGCGTGTTTCTTCGCGGCGATAAGCGGCTCTGGTCCTGCGACGGTTGCGGCTCTCGGTATGATTCTTATTCCCGCCATGGTTAAAGTCGGTTATCCGCCGGCGTTCAGTGCGGCGTTGATGGCGGCGGCGGGCGCGACGGGTATCGTTATTCCTCCGTCGATAACCTTCGTCGTCTACGGCTCCGTCGCAGATACTTCAATCGGTAAATTATTTTTATCGGGTATCGTGCCCGGCGTCATGATTGGCGTTGCGTTAATCGTTGTGGCAATGTGGACAACACGCAATTTAAAAATTGAACTCCTGCCCAAAGCCACAAGCGAGGAGCGTTGGAAATCTTTTAAGGAAGCGTTCTGGGGCTTGCTCATGCCTGGCATAATTTTGGGCGGCATCTACGGCGGCATCTTCACCCCGACCGAAGCGGCGGCGGCGTCTGCTGTCTACGGCTTGTTCGTCGGATTCTTCATCTATAGAACTTTGAAACTCAAAGACCTCTACGAAATTTTTGTAAACTCCACGACGACCACGGCGGTTGTCATGTTCATCACGGCGACGGCGTCTCTGTTCGCGTACATTTTAACCAGAGCACGTCTCGACTTAGCGATAAGCGACGGGCTGATTGAAATCACGGGCGGCAACTATATCATGTTCCTTTTGATAGCCAACATCATCTTCTTAATCGCGGGCTGCTTCATGGACGCAACGAGTGCCGTCTTAATCTTCACGCCGCTGTTCCTGCCCGTTGCATTGAGTTTGGGCATCGACCCGATTCACTTCGGCGCGGTCATGGTTCTGAACTTGTCAATCGGATTGGTCACGCCGCCCGTCGGAATAAATCTGTTCGTCGGGTGCGGGATAGCGAACGTTTCGCTAAAAGATATTTCCGTCGCGGTTATTCCGCTGATTATCGCTTGCTTAATAGTCTTGTTGCTGGTAACATACATTCCGCAACTCCCGCTGTTATTTGTCTAGCGGAGAAAAAATTTGTGGAGGTTATCTACCATGAAAAAAACTTTTGCAGTGTTGATGGTCGCAGCTATGCTGTTTTCGGTCGGTTGCGGCAATCAAGCTAAGGACGCCGCCAAAGACGCTCAACAGAAAGTCGAGCAGAAGGCGGACGAAGCTAAAGACGCGGCTAACAAGGCGGCCGACGACGCGGCGGCTAAAGTCGACGAAGCTAAAGACGCGGCTAACAAAGCGGCCGACGACGCGGCGGCTAAAGTCGACGAAATGAAATCCGACGCCGCCGAAAAAATGGACGCCATAAAATCTGACGCCGAAAATATGGCAAACGATATGGCGAGCATGATGAACGAGAGAGTTGTCGCGCTGGGCGGCTTAATGCCCGGTGTCACGCAAGACGAACTTACTGCCATGTTCGGCGAACCGACTGCCACCAACGGCAACGAGCTGATTTTTGCTGACGGGCTGAAAGTTGTGCTTGACGGCGCGAAGAAAGTTAAATCCATTTCCACGACGGTCGACGCTTTCGACACGCCGGAGGGTATGTACGTCGGTGCTTACGAATACTCGCTTAACGACGTGTGCGGACCGGCGGATAACATTCGCGTAGCTAATGGCGTTGCGGAGTACGAATACAACAGCGGCGACAAAAAATCCGTGACGATCTACAAGGCAAAAGACGGTTTCATCACCGAAATAGTTTGCTCGCTGAAGTGAGGTTGCCATGAAAAAATTTTTAGCGGCGGCGATGTTGGCGGCAATGATTTTATCAGCCGGTTGCGGAGATAAAGTCGAGGACGTCAAACAGGAGGCGGCGCAAGAAGTTAAAGAGGCGGCGGCTGACGTTAAAGACACGGCGGCAAAAGTTGAACAGAAAGCAGCTGAAGTCGCGGGCACTCCGACAACCGTCGACGAAAAATTTTCACTCGGAGGAATTGCGCCGGGCATGATCTTTGACGAAGCTAAAAAAATTCTCGGCGAACCGACCGCTCAGCATGACGACGACGAATTCACCTTTGCTAACGGTTTGACGGTTGATGTTGAGGGGAATGTTGTCGAGGAAGTTAAAATCCGTCAAGCGGGCGTCAAAACTGGAGCGGGCGTTGAAGTCGGCATGACGGAGCAAAATCTGATTGACGCTTACGGTAGCGCAGATTCCACGGAAAATGATGACGGCGTTGTCGAACACAAATATTACAGCGGCGACAGACGAATTAAAATGGAGTTCAACGTGAGCAACGGCACAATCATTGAAATAAAATGTTCGCTCAACGATTAAAATGCAATAAAGAAGTTTACAACCTTGAAAGTTTCTAATAAAATAACTTCCTTAACAGTCCCTTAAATAATCGGCATTGCGGAAGAATACGGGGCACGGCTTCCAATTTACAGTCGCGTCTCGGACTTCCAATCCGATTGAAAATTTATCGAACGGAGGTTAATTTTATGAAGATTGTTAGAACAGGCGCAGAGGCAAGCTTCGACGAAATGCCCATTCAAGTAAGTTGGTTTCTAACTGCCAAATGCAACTATCGTTGTTCCTATTGCTTCCACTATGGGGAAGGAAAACGTACTCCCCCGCAATTACCGTTTTCTACATTGCCGCAAATTGAAACAGCGATCAAAAATATCGCCTCTTTGAATCGCCCGTGGTATGATTTGTCACTGATCGGCGGCGAGCCCATAGTTCATCCTCACGTAACGGATGTTATCTCAATGTTCCATGAAAGTTTAGGGGAACGTCTCAACAGTGTTATAATATCAACGAATGGCTCGCGAAATGAATCTTTTTACGAAAAGATTGCTGACATCGGGAAATATGTATACTTTCGCCTGAACATTTCCATACATACGGATCACGTTGACATGGCGCATATCTTGAACCTTATAGAGAGATTGGCTCGTCATGTGCACATTAAGTTTGCTTTGATGTTCAATCCTGCCAAACGCGAAATGGTTTACGAGATTTATGAAACTCTATGTGAGTATAGAAAAAAGTTTTATTTCCAAATGGATATTCCTCTGATTCATGCTGGGGATCGTATCGACCCGCGCCATACACAAGAGGATTTCGATTGGCAGAAAAAAGCTATCAAGCAGTTCAATGACATAGTAAAAAAATCTACTTTAAAATCCCCTGCAGTTAAATACAAGTATACATTATTATTTCGTGATATGGAAGTAAACGATAAGATAAAACATGTCCGAATTGGAGGAAGCAGAGCGCAGGAGATCGCAGAAGGATTAAAGCGATTCAAAGGAATGTATTGCACGTCATGCGTGAGTGTTTTAAGGATTCACGAGGATGGACGTTTTAAAGGTATGGTTTGTAGTGATGATCCTTACATTGGAAACATTTTTGAGGAAAATGCCCTCTTACCACTTCGCGACAAACTGATTCATCCCGTTAAATGTAGCTATAACATTTGCGCTTGCCCGGTCAATGACAGTATTCCGAAATTCGCTTCTGAGGAAGACGTTAAAAAATTTGTCGAATTCGCAAGGAATCGGCAAATGGAATTGTTCGCCGAATATGACGCTGCGCATCCTTTCCAAAAAATCTGAGTGTATCCCGTTAACAAATTCGCAGGGCGCAAGACAGCGTCGGCGTAAAGATATTTGACAGTTGTCATCAAAAATTAGTGAAAATTTATAGGGCGCGGCTCGTCAACTGCGCGTCGCGTCCTTTGTTTTAGCATAAGGAGGTTTAATCATGAAGAAAAGGACAGTCGAGGAACTCAAGGAGATTGCAAAGGATTTGCGCAAGAAAGTCGTGACGATGATTTACGAGGCGCAGTCGGGGCACCCCGGCGGCTCGCTCAGCGCGGCTGATTTCGTGACGGCTTGCTATTTCCGCGAAATGAACGTCGACCCGAAAAATCCCAAGTGGGAAGACCGCGACCGCTTCGTCCTGTCGAAAGGTCACGTTTGCCCGATTCAATACGCCGCGCTCGGTACGCTCGGCTTCTTCCCTGAAGAAAAATTGCATACGCTTCGTCAGGAAGGTTCGCCGCTCCAAGGTCACCCGAATCATCACTGCCCCGGTATCGACATTCCCACGGGTTCGCTCGGTCAAGGTTTCGCCTGCGCGGTCGGTATGGCTATCGGTCTGAAAGTTGATAAAAAAGCTGCCCGCGTCTTCACGGTGCTCGGCGACGGCGAATGCCAAGAAGGCGAAGTTTGGGAGGCGGCGGCTACTGCCAACAAATATCAGCTCGACAATCTGATTGCCTTCGTCGACGTGAACAATCTGCAAATCGACGGCACGACTGATGAAGTTATGCCCAACCTCGACCTCGGCGAAAAATTCCGCGCGTTCGGCTGGGAAATTTACAACATCGACGGCAACGACATGGCTCAAATCGTCCGCACGCTCGACACGATTAAAATGCACAGCCACGACCACAAGCCCAAATGCATTATCGGGCAGACGACCAAAGGCAAGGGCGTTTCCTACATGGAGAACGTCGGCAGCTGGCACGGAGTCGCCCCGAACAAAGAGGAATGGGAAATCGCGTTGAAAGACATTGAGGAGGGATTCTGATATGGAAAAAAAGGCAGTCGCAACTCGTAACGGCTTCGGCGAGGAAATGATTATCCTCGGCAACGAAAATAAAAATATCTTCATTGTCGATGCGGACATCGGCAAATCCTGCAGAACCGACGGTTTCACCAAAGCGCACCCCGACCAGCACATCAACGTTGGTATCGCGGAACAAAATGCGGCGGGCGTCGCGGCTGGCATGGCAACCACGGGAAAAATCCCGTTCGTCGTAACCTACGCAGTCTTCGGCTCGCTCCGCATGTGTGAAATGATTCGTCAGGAAATCGCCTATCCGCGCCTTAACGTCAAAATCGCTTGCTCCCACGGCGGCTTCACTCCTGCTAACGATGGCGCAAGTCATCAGGCTATTGAGGATATGGGCGTCATGCGCACAATCCCGAACATGACGGTTATCATGCCCGCTGATTATTGGGCGGCTCGTAAACTCACCCGCGCCATCGCCGAATATGACGGTCCCGCGTTTATCAGATTCACCCGCGACGCCATTCCGATTATCTACGACGAGAACACCGAATTTGTCATCGGCAAGGCGCACATCGCCCGCGAAGGTACCGACATTGCGATTATCGCTAACGGCGACATGGTTTGCTACGGTCTCGACGCCGCGAAAAAACTTGAGGCGGAAGGCATTTCCGCAAAAGTCGTTGACATGCACACGATTAAACCGCTCGACGTTGACGCCGTTAAAGATTGCGTCGAAAAAATCGGCAAGATTATCACCGTCGAAGACCACAACATTTTGAACGGGCTTGGCTCGGCTGTCTGCGAAGTCGTCGCGGAAATGGGTAAGGGCAAAGTTAAACGCTTCGGCATTCAAGACCAGTTCGGCGAATCGGCTCCGTATCATCGTCTGTTGGAGAAAAACGGTATCACCGTCGACAATATTGTCGCGGCGGCTAAAAATTTCTGATAAAAAATTTTGGAGGTAATAAATATGTTTGATTTCAAAGACCAAGTTGTTATCGTCACGGGTTCCGGCTCCAAACGCGGAATCGGTCGCGGGATTGCCAACATGTTCGCGGAGGCGGGCGCGCAAGTCATCATCGCCGACATGAACGAGCAGGGCTGCAAAGATACCGTTGCCGAAATTCAAGCGGCGGGCTACAAAGCTGACGGCTTCGTCCTCAATATCGCCGACGAAGAATCCGTTAATGCGTTCGTCAAAAACGTCAAAGATAAATACGGCAAAATCGATGTTCTCGTCAACAACGCCGGCATCACGCAAAGAATCACTGTCCACGACATGACGCTCGCCGATATGAAGAAAGTTTTCACCGTCAACATGTTCGGCACGTTCTTAATCACCAAAGCGGTCGTCGAAGTCATGAAGGAGAAAAAATACGGGCGTATCGTCAGCTTGTCCAGCGTTTCGGCTAAACGCGGCGGCGGTGTCTTCGGTGGCGCACACTACAGCGCGTCCAAGGCTGCGCTCCTCGGCTTCAGCAAGAATTTGGCTCGCGAAGTCGCCGAATATGGCATTACCGTCAACTGCGTCTGCCCCGGCGCGATTAACACCGACATTCGCAAGAACATGAACGGCACCGAAGAAGACGACATCAAACTCGCGCAGGAAATCCCGATGAAACGTATCGGCGAAGTCTTTGAAGTTGCCGGTCCGATTGTCTTCCTCGCCTCCAAAGAAGCTGGCTACATCACGGGCGAAGATATCGACATCAACGGCGGCTCCCACATGGATTGATTAGCGGTTAGTGGTTAGTGGTTAGCGATTAGAAGAGCTTGCCTAATCACTAACCACTTTTTTAAGGAGTTGATTCATTTGAACGCTGAACAATTCGAGGCTCTGCTCGACGAGTATCGCGCCCAAAATATTCACTTTCTCCACCTCAAAACAAACACGCGCGATTGGTTTTTCGTCATCGACGACAGCTATTACCTCACTTATCGCGACGACAAAAAAGAAATCGTCGTCAGCTGGCTCGTTAAGCCCAAAGACGACGCGCACGAGGAATTTTTCTTTTACAACACGAACAATCGCGGCTTTAATCAGTGGTACGGCGACGTTATTCACGAATTCGACCAGATGGACGATAAAGAATTTTATCACGAGCCGTATTACGAGGATCTTTATATAAATTACATGAACGAGGACGAAAAAGTTCCGCTAAAAGATTTTCTCGCCGTCGTTCCGCGCACAAATTATAAAATTTTCGGCGATTTTCTCCTGTGCGACGAAATTGGCTCCGGTTTCGACAAAAAAGAGCTGCCTTATAAGTCCGAGAACTCCACAATCGCCAATCAATTCAAATTTTGGCTTCGCATGGAGGACATTACGCCGTTTAATTACGTTTTGCGCGAACCTGTGAAGTTCCCAGCGATAAATCTTTCCGAAGTTGAAGAAATTATCCCCGCGCACACGAATATCCGTTTCGTTTTCGACGACGGCTCTGTCCGCGCGCTCAAACAAATTCTCGCCGATAAAAATTCGGCAAATTAACTTAGCGGTCAAAAAATTTTTTGTTATTAAGCTTGAAACTTTATCGGGCGAAGTTCCGTTTTAGGAGCCTCGCTTTTTTTTATGCTCACTGTGCTAAATAATTTTTATTTTGAACTCGATAAATGCGATTGAATCACGAATAACGCGAGGCAAGCTTTGAAATCTCCGCTACGTTGATTCATAGCGTCAGGTACCGCAGAGCTTTTTCTGTCAATTAGCGCAAAAATTTTTGGCGATATTGGCTCGGTGTCAAATCCGTCAGACGTTTAAAAAGCTTGCAAAAATATTGGTAGTCGCTGAAGCCCTTGCCCAAACTTTTTTTGAACAGCGTGGAGAAATACGACGGATTGAGGTGCACGGCGTCGGCAACGTCAACTTGCGAAATTTCCTCGCGGCAATGCTTTTCGATATAGCGCAGGGCAAGCCTAATCGTGGGCGGCAGATAATCTTTGCCACGCCGCGAACGCAATTCCAACAAAAAATTTTTAAGTTGCGCGAACCAATCGAAAAAATTTTCGGCTTGTAGCGGATTGGGAAAAAGATTGCGCTCCTCGGCGAAAAGTTCGGCGATGAATGCCGATAAAATTTCGGGGTGAAGTTTGGTGGACAAAAGTTTTTCGCGGAAAATTTTCAGCACGTCGGCAAAGTCTTCGTCGCTGAAACCCAACGCCTCGACCAGCTTTTGACTTGAAACTTTTAGCTCGTCGGGGATTTTTATTTCCAGCGGCGACAAATCTTCCGGCAAAAAAATTTTTTCGTCGGAGTAAAACGAATCTGCGCGGGCGGAGTAAAGCTTCTGCCACTGCTGCGCCAATTCGGCTAAAAATTTTTCCGGCGGCGATAGAAAAATTTTCAGCTCCAAATTAAAGTACATATTTGCGAAACCTTGAAGTCGCTGGGCAATTTCGCGCGTGCCGCCCTCGACAATCAAGCACCAATGGAAAAATCCGCCGCGCTCCGAATCGAATATCAGCGGCTGAATTTTTTCGCCCAATAAATTGCGGCACGTGTTCAAAGTCATCTCCGCAAACGCCGATAAAAAATTTTCGCGCTCGGCGTCCGATAAAATTTGTTCGCGTTCCCGCCAATTCTTTGGAATAATCATCAACGCCGCCGCACTTTGAAAAGTCGTGTTAAAATTGGCGTCTCTTGCCAACTCGCTAAGATTATCGCCGCAGCCGTCGAAGGCAACAAAAAAATCTTCCCGTAACTTTTTACGCCCGATAACCGCAAGCCGCTCAATCTCCGAATCATTTTCCGCCACCTCGAACGAAATTTTATTCAGCGCGTCAAGCAAAGTCTCCTCCGTCAAATTATTTTTCAGCAAATAGTCGTCAATGCCGAGCTTCATCGCCTCCTTGACGTAAACAAAATCGTCGTGGCAACTCAAAATCAAAATGTGCGTGCGCGGCGAAAAATTTTTTACCTGCCGCGTCAACTCTATCCCGTCCATTATCGGCATAGAAACATCCGCGATTAAAATATCCGCGCCGTCGCGTTGCAAAATTTCCAGAGCCTCGCGCCCGTTTTTGGCGTCGCCGATTATGTAAAAGCCGTGCTCCTCCCAAGGAATCATCTGCTTCAAGTACGTGCGAACAAGAAAATCATCGTCGACAATCAAAACTCGTTTCATCAAAAGTCCTCCTGCAGTAAGAAATGCTCGGCGTTGTCGGAAGTGATTAGCTCGTTGCTGATGAAATTATTTTTCTCCGTCGGCTGCCCGTTCAAATAAGCCGTGACGACTTCAATCGCCAACTTGCCCGATTCGTGACCGTCCTGCGAAATCAGCGCGTCGATGTTCCCGCTCTTGACCGCCATAATCGCATCGTTCTGCGTGTCGACGCCGACAATCGTCACCGCCTGAAAATTTTTCTCCGTCGCTTCAATCACGCCCAAAGTCATAATCGCACTGGTTACGAAAATGCCGCGCGTGTTCGGTCGCTCACGGAAAAGTTTTTCAGCCTGCGTCATCGCTTGCCGATATTGAGTCTCCGCCGCAATCGTCGTCCCGATTCTCAGCGCGGAATTTTTTTCTATGTAATTGACGAAGCCCGCCGTCCGCTGAATGTGCGCGTTCTGATTGGCACTGCCGGATATGACGCTGACCTCCGCGCCCGCCGGCAAATTTTTTTCCATGAACGCCGCCGCCATCTCGCCAATCAAATAATTATTCGAGCCGATATAAATTATCCCGTCAATCTCCTCATCAATCGAAAAGACCGGGATATTTTTTTTCTGCGCGGCGTCGACAAATTCTTTCGTATGGTTGATGTTCGTCGGCGCGACAATCAGCGCGTCAATATCGTTGTCGAGCAGGTCGCTGATAATTTTGTTCTGTTCGGCAAAGGCGGTTTCATTTTCCGCCGTGATTACAATCAGCCGCATGTTGTTGCGTTGAGCCGCCTCCGTCATGCCCGAACGCACCGACAGCCAATGTTCGCTGTCCATTGCCTTGAGCACGACGCCGATTGTATACTTTGGCGGCGAAAAATTTTCCTCCGATTTTTGCATGGAGTACGACACGACCGCCACGAGCAACATTATCAGCACCGTGTAGAATAGCGCGATAAATTTTGTCATGAAATCACCTCGGCGGGCAAGACGATTGAAATTTTCGTATAACTTTTGCCGTCGCTGTCGCAGAAAACTTTGCCCGCGTCGCCGTAGTAAAGTTGTAACCGCTCCTTGATATTGGCGACGCCGATACCCGAAAAGCCGCCGTGAGTTTTTTTGTCGGACGACTTCGCCGATAAATTTTCCAGAACTTCAGCGGAAATGCCCTTGCCGTCGTCCGTCACGGAGATAATCAGCTCGTCGCCGCGCAACTCGGAGGCAATCGTGATTCGGCAAAAAGTTTTTTCGGGGCTGGGCGCGTGCAAAATACTGTTCTCCACGAACGGCTGAAGAATCAAGCGCGGCACGCGGCACGATAAAGTTTCCGCCGCCAAATTAAAATCCACCGCGAACGAATTCATCAATCGAAACTCTTGGAGCGCGACGTATTTTTTCAGCGTGGCAATTTCTTCCGCCAGCGTCCCGAATTCTCCTTCGCGGTTCGTGCTGACTTGCAACAGCTCGATAAAATTCGCCAACAGCTCGCCGATATTTTTTGCGCCCTGAATCATCGCGGCGAATCGGATTGAATTCAGCGTGTTGTAAATAAAATGCGGGCGGATTTGATATTGCAGGGCGTGGAGTTCGGCTTGACGCTTCAAAATTTTTTCGTTCTCCAAATTGTCCAGCATGTGGTTAAAGCGTTCGGCAAGGTAGCCGATTTCGTCGTTGCCCTCGATTTTGGCGCGCTGTGAAAAATTCCCGTGCCCGACGTCCTGCATGACTTGCGCAAGATTTTCGACAGGCTCGTTGAGTTTGGCGGAAAGGACGTAAATAAAAAACGTCGACAAAAGCAAAATGCAAATGACGCCCAACACGCTCAAGATTTGCATGAAAATAATTTTGCCGTCGATTTTCTTCTTGCTGACCAAAAGTTGAATCGTGCAATGCGACAGCGGCATTTCAACTTTGGCGGCGATAAAATCTTTCTCGTTCAAGTTGGCGTAGGCGCGGCTCTGCGAAACGACATTTCCGGCGGCGTCACTCATCAGCGCGACAGAATCGTCGCTCGCGCCCAAGTCGTCGATGAAGCTGTAGTAAAAGCCGCGCTCGCTGATTTGCGTCGTCACGTAAGCCTCCGCGCCCTGAACTTTTGCCTTGTACAGGAAAATTTTTTTCGCGGCGGGCGTCAAAATATTTTCGGCAAAAATCGGACGCATGCCGCTCTGCCCGTCGATAATTTCTTTCCACGCGGCGGAAGTTTTCGCGTCAAGCGTCTGAACGGAATTGTATTCTTCGGAGCGCACCAGAATTTTTTTATCGGGCAGGAAAATATAAATGTCATCCGCCAAAAAATTTTTCTCGCGATAATTTCTGAGCCGCGTCGCCAGATTGGAAAAGTCGCCGCGATTTGTCAGGGCGATTATCTCCGCGTCAAAGGAAATATCGAGCGTCGACCGATAAATTTTTTGGAAGCCGGCGTCGGCATTTTTCGCGCCGATATAAACTCGTTCGTAGAGCGAGGCGGCGTATTCCGAATAAAAATTTTCGGCGGCGTAGTGGTAAAACAAGAGCATGGCGAAAATTATTCCGAGGACGTTAATCACCAGTGCCGCCAAAAACATTTTGAAGCGCATGTTCCACGTAATCTTCATTGCCCTTGCCTCCCGCGCAGATTTTATCTGAAATCAAAACTTGCGGCAAGTGGCTTGTTTATCTGAAGATTTTCTGATAATATTTCCGGCAACAAAGTTAGCAACCTTGAGTGAAAGGAGTTTTTATCATGAGACGAATAAAAAATCCGTGGCGGAAACCTTTGCCTGAACCGAAACTTATTAAGGAGCCGATAACTTTTTCGCCGCTGGAGTGGGATTATTTCGTCGAAGAAGTCAAAATTCGCGGCATTGAAAAGTTCGAGCAATGCATTAAAAACGCGAAATATCTCGCAAAACTTGACCACTCTGACGCTTCGGAATACGTCGTGGAAGTTTCAATGGAAGAGCTTAGAGCAATGGCTGACGGAGCCTCGGTTGAAGACCTCGGAGGCATTGTCAATGAGTAAATTTTCCTTTGAGGACGACGGCTGGCTACACTATCTTTATTGGCAAATGCAAGACCGTAAAACTTTGCGCCGAATTAATCAACTTTTGCAGAGCATAGAGCGTGACGGTGCATTAAACGGTATTGGCAAGCCGGAAAAATTAAAATATCAAGAAGCGTATTCTCGGCGGATTGATGATGCCAATCGTCTTATTTATAAAGTTCACGGCGATGAAACAGTCGTCTTGTCTTGCAGAGGGCATTACGACGACAAATAAATTTTTGAGGGAGGATTGAACTTGGCGAAACGAAATATTTTTGAAATGCTCGGCTTGGAATTTGACCCTCCCGACAACGTGAAAAAAATTCGCGCCGCTTACGAAACTTGGAAAAAGCGGTTGACTGCCGAGCAAAACACGACCGTCGACCCGACGCGCCTAGCGGAGATTCGTGCGGAATTGCAGATGGACGAATATATTTCGGTGATGATTGACAACCCGCGATTCCGTCAGCACGAGGCAGAATCACTTAAACAACAGCGCGTGGAAGAATTGCGGCTTTACATAGACATTCAGCGCGGCAACACGCAGGGCACTTTGCAAGTTAATCAAACGCAGATTCGCCAGATACGCGACAAGTTGCGGCTGAGCCAAGCGACAATCGAGGCGACGTACAAGGAACAGGGCTTTGAGATTAAGCCCGCCAAATCAGCGCAAAAAATTTTGTCGATGCTGAATAATTTTTTCCTGCCCGATTCGGTGCTGGAGGAGTTGCGGAAAAATTTTGCGGCATTCCGAACGGTGCCCGATGCAAAAAATTTTCCGTGGTCAGCGAACGTTCACGACCTGTACGAGCTGGCGTTTTACATCGAGCAGATTGAAACGAAGCCCAGTTTTTATTACCACCGCTCCACCGACGATTTGCGCGAAATTTTCCGTGACGCCGCCAAAAAATTTTCCGCGCCGATTCCGCAGTGGCAGTCTATTAAAGCCCTGCTCAATCTGGCGCAGACGCAAGTTTTCAACAACGACGACAGCCGCTTCAAATACGACCACTCGCGTAAAATCGAGACGCTGGAAGATTTTTTTGCCAAAATAAAAGCCGCGCCCGAAATGTTCAAGCGCGACGGCAACTTCGCGGACAACTGTATAAATCAGATTCGTCAAACCTTCCCGAACTTTTTGACTTACGAGCTGAGTGCCGCGCTCTACAACAAGGCGGCGGGCTTGCTGAAAAATCCCTACGAGGCGACGGTCGACGCGGGCGAAAATTCTTTTTGCGTGACGTGCGCCAACTGCGGAGCCTTTGAAAGTTTCCGGACGCGCGAAGAATCCGAACGCGCCCGTTGCAAAATTTGCGGCGAAAGTTTTTTCGTCGAGTGCCCGAAGTGCGGCAAGAAAATTCCCGCGACCGCCGAACATTGCACCGCCTGCGATTTTTCCATAGCCGAGCTTAAAAAATTTTCCAACTACGTCGCCGAAGCCAATTCAATGCTTGATTTGGTTGAACAGGCGCGCAACGCCGACGAAGACGTTCACATTGTCACGGCGGAGATTATTAAAATTCTCGCCAAAGCTAAACTCCTCAAGCCCGAAAGCAACGACCTAAAAAAAATCGAGTGGCGCATTAATAAGACCGCCAGCGAACTTAAAAAGCGCGAACTTTTTGCTTGGGCGGAGAAAAAGTTGCCGAGCCTTAGCATTGCGCCCGCCAAAGCCGTCAGCGATTGCGTCGAGATTTTGCGTAAGATTAAGGACTACAAGCCCGCCGTTGACAGGCTGAAACTTATTCCGCCGAAAGCTCCGCCGACTCTTGTTGCCACGCTCCGCGAAAATTATTTGCCCGTCAACCATTCAAGTATCGGGAAAATTTCCGTCAAGGCGAAGTCGACGAGCGCGGGCAGTTCCGCCAACAATCTGATTTGCAACGTCTCTTGGCAAGCTCCCGCCGATTTAGGGATAACTTACACGCTGATAAAAAAAATCGACGGCGTGCCGCAAACTTATCGCGACGGCGAAATTTTAATCGAGAACAGCGACAAGCTTGAATTCGTCGACACCGACGTTAAGGCGGGCGTCCTCTACGGCTACGCGATTTTTTCCACGCGGCTTGGGACGATTTCCGCGCCGACGACCGCGACCGCCGTCCACTACAGCGACCTTGACGAAAAAAAATTAATCGCCAAGACCGAGGGCGGCGCGTGCAAATTTATCTGGCGGTTGCCGAGTGAAAATTGTTTGGGCATTCGGATTTTACGTTCTGACAGCGCGGGCAAAAGCGTCATCGTCACCGATTGCGACAAAACTCTTTCCTTCACCGATAAGGCGGTAAAAAATCGCGAGCAATATCAATATCGGCTGCAATGCGTTTATTACGCGGTCGAGGACAACGCCGCCAACAACGAGAAATATTTTTCGCGGCAGAACGAGGAAATTGCAGGTAAGCGCAACCTTGAACGGAATTATAAATATAGCCACGGCTTGACGGTGACTTTAACGCCCGAACAGCCGCCAAAGCCTGTGGAGAATTTGATTTGCACTGTCAAGGGCGGGCGAGCTTTCTTCAGCTGGAAATCGACGGGCGATTTTTCCATTTGGTTTAAAGAAGTCGTCAAGGAGCCCGCGCAGATTGATAAAAAACTTTTCGAGCTGGATAACGTCGACGAACTTTTGGGTAGCGGCGTCGTCTATAAAAAGGCGGAAAGCACCGATGAAACTTGCGAATTCGCCTTGAGCAACGAGACGGTTAAAATTGCCGTCATCAGCGCGACGCGGGAGTTGGGGCTTGTCAACGAAATTTTCACTTGCGCGAACGTGGAGCCTTGCGAAATTGACGCCGCCAAAACTCAGATCGATTCGGGCGGCTTGAAACTCGTCCTAAAATCCGTGCCCGAAAATCTCTATTTGATTCACTACAAGATAAACACACGCGACGCCGACGAACTTTACGCGACGATTGAAACTGCCAAGGCGCGGCAGATGAATCGCATTTACGCGACAAAATATGTGCAGGATACTTTTATCACGCAGTCGAATTTGGCGAAGAAAGAAATTTTTATCACGGTTATCGGCGAGTACAAATTCAGCGACGGGACGAACGCTTACTGTGCGCCGAGCACGCTGACTTTGGACAACCGCCCCAAGGAAATTATTTCGTATCGGCTGGAGTGGGGCACAAGCGGGCTTTTCAAAAAGGAAATTCACGCCAAAGATTGCAAGCTGATAATCGAGAGCCGCGCCAAGCCTACGCCGAAAATGTATCTGGTCTGTCGACGCGATGGGCGCATGAATATCGAACTGGGCGATTCGGCGACGCGCACACTCGGCACGATTCGCACTTATCCCGAAGGCTACGACGGCGGGCGACTGGAAATTGATTTGCCGAACGACACGTGGAAAGATATTTCGTCGGGCACCGTCGTCAAGCTGTTGACTTCCAAGGAAGATGCGCGGCGTTTCGATTTGAAGGCGACGCGCCCCGACAGTTTAACCGTCCCGAAAAAATAACTCGGAGGTTTTGTAAATGTCTTTGTTCAGCAAATCGGCGGCGATTTGCCCGCATTGTCTCAGGGAATTAAAATTGAGCAGCATGAAATTTTTTTGCGTCCCGGACGAAGACAATCGCCACGAAGTTAAACTTTCATTCACCGACAAAATAAAGGGGCGGCTTCCCGTGTGCAGGCGAAATTTTTGCAGGAACCGTGGCTTGACGATACGCGAGGCGGCTTGCAAGTATTGCGGAGAACAACTCCCGCCGCAAATCCTTTTCCACGACAAATATTTAAGCCTGTGCGCAATCGGCGTGGCGGGCGCGGGCAAATCCAGCTACATGACGACGCTCCTGCACGAGTTGAAATATTCGGGCTTGCCGTGGGTGTTGCAGGCAATGGACGTGGACACGACGCGGCGCGCGCAACTCAACGAGCAATACGTCTACGAGGAGCGGCACTGTCTGCGCGGCACGGAATCAGGCACGTCGCCCAAACCGCAACTGTGGACGATTCTGGACAATTCGGTTAAGGGAGAAAAAATTCCTACGTATGCGCTGACGATTTACGACGGCGCGGGCGAAGATTGCGAGCACATTGACTACACGCCGCTTGATTCCAAAATCAGCCGCTATCTTTCGGGCGCGAAAATGTTGTTGATAATGTTCGACCCGCTGTTGTTGTCGAGTGTGCGCAGTGAACTTTCCGCCGAAACTTTGAACGCTTCAATGGCGACCGAACGTCAAACCTCTGCGCCGGGCAATATGGTCAGCATGGTTAATTCGCTGGCAAATTACATTCGCCGCAGTTGCAACATTGCGCCGGGAAAAAAAATCGACCGCCGCGCAGCCGTCGTCTTAACGAAACTTGACACCTTGACGGAGATGATTAACGGTTTCAGTTCGGGCGCGACGATTTTAAAGGAAAGCCCGCACGTGCAAAGTCGCGGCTTCGTCGATTCGGATAGCAAAATGATTGATTTGGAGATTCGCGATTGGCTCACGAGGCAGGGCGAGACGGCTTTTCTCGGCGCGATTGACGCCAACTTTAGAGATGTGCGAGTTTTCGGCGTGTCGAGTTTTGGCAGACCGCCCGACTTGCGCAAACGCCTTGCCCGAATTCGCCCGCACAGAGTTTTAGACCCGCTGATGTGGATGCTTGCGACCGAGGGCGTTATCCCGACTGTTTAAGGATGAGTTCCCTTGAAAAAATTTTTAGCTGCCTTAATCGTGCTGATTTTATTTGCGGCGACGGTTTCCGCTGAATCAATGCCCGTGCGAATTGCCCGCTTGCCGATTATTTTTCAGAGCACGATACCCGACGCCGAAACTTGCGCCGGACTTGAAACGAAAATCGAACGCGCGATTCACATTCCGCTAAACGGCACCTTACAGCTCGCCGAATATCTGCCGCCGAAAGATTCTGCGCAAACTTTGAACGACCTTTGGCAAGACATGCGCGCGGAAAATAAAAAGGCGAAACTTGCCGACGCAATGCGCCCGCTCGCCCAAAAACTTGACGCCGATATTATCGTTTGCCCGATTCTCAAGCAGTACAGCCAATATACCTCAATGTCTTCCGGCTGGCACGGCGAAACGATTTTAACCTGTCAAGTTCGCGTCGAGCTGATTGTCTACGACCGGCGCACCGACGAATTGATTGATAAGAAAGCTTCGCAGATGTATCACGACAGCTACAGCTTGCGCGGCACGGCGTCTTATCTTGCGGGGATTTGTTTCGACAGCGTCATCGAAGACAGCCAGCTCCATCAACGAATCATGGCTATCAGATAACGGTGTCTTCGTCGAGCGTTTCAATCAGGAAGCTCACGGGGCGGAAGCCGTCGTTGCAGGAAAGGAGCGCGGACTTCGGGTTTTTCATCCACCCGTCGTAAAAATTCTCCGCGCCATGCGACAACGCCATAACAAACGGCGACAATGTTTCCCACGCGCTAAGGCAAAAACCTTCGGGGCATTCCCAGCCGTTCGCGATAAAAACTTGCCCCTCCTCCATGTCACAGGCGTTTTCAATCGGGTTTTCGTAGCGGGCAATTAAATCGTCGTAGCGTGCCTTGCGAATCACGGTAATTTTAATTTTCTTCACGGTATCAATCTCCTTTATGCAAAAACAGCCGACCGTTTAAGCCGACCGTTTTTTTCTTCCTTATGTCCGTCAAGTTTTTCTGGCGACACTCGCTTGAGCTGTCCCGCTTGAAGGCTCTATATCAATCTATGCGTTGTTTGCTTTGTAATTGTTTTGCCGTGTATTATATCGCAATTTTAAGCCGCTACTTTAATAATCGCGAATTAAAGTTCAATTAGAGTTCACAGCGTCAATCTCCTTTACGCAAAAACAGCCGACCGTTTCCGTCGACCATCTTTTTTCTCCGTTATGTCCGTCAAGTTTTTCTTTGGCGACACTCGCTTGAGCTGTCCCGTTTGAAGGCTCTATATCAATTTATGCGTTGTTTTCTTTGTAATTGTTTTGCCGTGTATTATATCGCAATTTTGAGACGCTACTTTAATAATCGTGAATTAAAGTTCAATTAGAGTTCACAGCGTCAATCGCCTTTATGCAAAAACAGCCGACCGCTTAAGTCGACCGTTTCTTTTCTCCGTTATGTCCCGCAAGTTTTTTTCTGGCGACACTCGCTTGAGCTGTCCCGCTTGAAGGCTCTATATCAATCTATGCATTGTTTTCTTTTTATATTGTTAGTTTAGGACAGCTACCTTAGCAAAAAATAAATCGCAGGTTAAAGTTCAATTAAAGTCACGCTGAATAAGTTGTTCTTTTGCTTTTATTTTTAAACGAGCGGATTTGTAACGCATTCTAAAATTTATTTTGAATCAATAGTCACTGAAAATTTTTTGTGATAAAATGCCGTACACAACGATGGACAAAGGTGAATGAGATAATTACTTAAGACGTTGAAATTGTTCATTATTGGATTTATTCGCCCGGCGACGGCGCGGCAAATTGAGACGAACTTCTAGCGCGGGCATTATGGCAATCGGCTGGGATTCAATCGGCGATCTTAAAACCTTCGGTAACAAGGAAGACATGAAGCTGGCAAAACTTTTGCGGCAAAGCGGCTGGCATATTCAATGATGGGCGTCAAAGCTCCTACGCGCGTCGTGATGGTGCAGTTTCATCAAAGTTACTCGTATGAAGATTTCATCATGGGTTATCGCCCGACCGAAACGGGATTTGAACTTAAGCGCGGAGTGTTTTATAATTTCTGCAAGGAAGCCGAGATTGACAGCGAGAACGAATATTTCTTTATCATTGACGAAATTAATCGCGGCAACTTGATCAAAATTTTCGGCGAACTGTTCATGCTGATTGAAGGCGACAAGCGCGGCGACGGAAAAATTTCACAGCACGGACAGAATCGCTTTCAATTTTGCGCGGACGGATTGAAATTTCCGAATCAGTCAAGACGAGGAGCTTGCTCAACAGGCAAATGATTTGTTCGCATGACGAATTCTCCGTTAATTCTGGCATGAATCGAATCCTCAAAACGACGCTGGACCTTTTACTTCGCGCAGACATTTCAAAAGTTCGGAAAAAGCAACTCAAAAAAAATTCTGGTATTCTTTGCAGACGTGGAGCGGCTTGATGTCCACGCAATAAATTGGAACGTGCAATACAACCGCAACAATCAGACCTACCGAATGTTGATTTCAATTTGCTATCTGGTGGTCAAAGGTTTGCTTCAAACAAACGCCGCCGGCTCAACGCAACTGACGGATTTTTTTGACGAGCAGCGCATGTGTCGCCTGTACGAGAAATTTATCTTAAAGAGTTTCCGCAAATATCGGTAAGCTCCGCGCAAATTCCTTGGGGAGTCGACGACGGAATTAAAATTATGATTCCACTCATGCAAAGCGATATCATGCTGGCGTATGAAAATAAAATTCTTATCATCGACGCCAAATACTACTCGCACACAACGCAAGCCCGATACAACACGCGCACCTTGCACTCGAATAATCTTTATCAAATTTTTACTTACGTCAAGAACAAAGCGGACGGAACATTTGCTTTAAAACTGAATCATTAAAAGGAGTTAGTTGATTCCACCAATTATGAATCACTAGAAACGGCACTGAACTCCGCGCCGCTGTTGTCAATATGTCTTGTATGTGCTATACTACAATTAGTCAAATGCTGGTAAAGACGCCGCGAAGAATTAGGTATTTTAAGATGAACTCACTAATTTAATGAAAAAACTGATCAGCGTGATTGTGGAGGTGGTAGCATGAAAAATAAAATAAAAAAGCCAGCCCTCCATGATGGAGGGAATTTTTTTCGAGGGTGAGTGACGTGACGCAGTCCGAATTACGCTGTTTATCCATCTCAGACGAATAAATAAAATCCTTGTTACAACAATAGAAAGTAGGGAGTAAATTTTTATGATAGTAGTAATGAAAAGCGGCTCGACGCCGGAAAATTTATCGGCGGTCGTAAAAAAAATTGAATCGGCGGGACTGCGCACGCACCTTTCTAAAGGCGAAGAGCGCACAATCGTCGGCGTAATCGGCGACAAAAAAATTATCGCAAACTTGGAATTGCAAATGATGTCGGGCGTCGAAAAGACCGTTCGCATAACGGAAAAATATAAACTCGTCAGCCGTGACTTTCACCCCGAAGACACAATCATTGACGCGGGCGGCGTGAAAATCGGCGGCGCGGAGGTCGTGGTTATGGCGGGTCCTTGCGCCGTCGAAAGTTTGGAGCAACTGCGCGAATCAGCCGCCGCCGTAAAAAAATACGGAGCAAAATTCCTGCGCGGCGGTGCTTTCAAGCCCCGAACTTCGCCCTACGACTTCCAAGGGCTAGGCGAGGAAGGCTTAAAACTTTTGCGCAAAGTTGCCGACGAATTTAATCTGCGCGTCGTAACGGAGATTGTTGACAAGGATGACATTGAAATTTTTTGCAACTACGCGGACATTTTACAGGTCGGCGCACGCAATATGCAAAACTTCCAAATGCTCAAAGCTCTGGGCAAATGTTCAAAGCCCGTCCTTTTAAAGCGCGGACTCAGCGCGACGATAAGCGAATGGCTCAACGCTGCCGAATACATCATGAGCGGCGGCAACGAGCAAGTTATCTTCTGCGAACGCGGAATCCGCACTTATGAAACTTTTACGCGCAACACGCTTGACTTGTCGGCGGTGGCGGCGATAAAAGAGCTGTCGCATTTGCCAATCGTCGTTGACCCAAGCCACGGCACCGGTCGTTGGAAAATGGTCGCGCCAATGGCACGGGCGGCAATAGCGGCGGGTGCAGACGGCTTGATAATCGAAGTGCACCCGAATCCCGAAAAAGCACTCTCGGACGGTGACCAATCGCTCAAGCCCGAAGATTTTAGAGAATTAATGGGAAATCTTGAAGGCATTGCAAAAGTTATGGGGCGGTCGCTATGAAGCTGGCGATTATCGGAGTTGGGTTAATCGGCGGCTCGCTCGGCTTGTGTCTTAAAGATAAACTCGGCGATAAAATTTTCATAACGGGCTTGTGCAGAACAGAAAGTTCAATGAAACGCGCAATGGAGCTTGGCGCAGTCGATTTGGCGACGTCCGATTTAAAGGCAGTTGTCGAGGACGCCGATATTGTCTTCCTAAGTCCGCCCGTCCTCCAAATTGTCCCCATGGTAAAAAAAATTCTGCCGTTCCTAAAGTCGGGCGCGATTCTGACTGACGCCGGCTCAACAAAGCAATTTATCTGGCAGGAACTGAAAAAAATTCTGCCGTCCGATATTTTCTACATAGCCGGTCACCCCATGACGGGCAAGGAAAAATCTGGCGTGACGGCGGCGGATAAAAATCTTTTCAAGGGCAAGGCTTATGTTATCGCCGAAGATACGGGTGCGCCGCCTGAAGTTCACGAAAAGTTGATGAACGTCCTGCGCTTGACGGAGGCAAATTTTTTGACGATTGACATTGCTAAGCACGACCGTTGCGCCTCGATTATCAGCCACGTGCCACACTTGACGGCGGCGGCTCTCGTTACTCTCCTAAACGACGCCGGAAACGATTTGGATTCGTGCTTAAAACTCGTCGGCGGCGGCTTCAAGGACACCACGCGCATTGCCAGCTCCAACGCTGACATGTGGGCGGATATTTGCATGACAAACAGCGACGCCATTGCCGCTCACCTGCGCGACTTGCAAAATATTTTAGGCAACGTCATTGCGGCGATTGAAAGCCACGACCGGCAAGCCGTCCACGATTATTTTGCTAAGTCCAAAGCTCGCCGCGATAAAATTTTGGAGACTATCACCTTCGACCCGAACTGAAAAATCAAAGACCGTCCCCAAAATCGGCGGCGGCTTCAAGGACACCACGCGCATTGCCAGCTTCAATGCTGACATGTGGGCGGATATTTGCATGACAAACAGCGACGCCATTGCCACTCACCTGCGCGATTTGCAAAATATTTTAGGCACTGTCATTGCGGCGATTGAAAGCCACGACCGGCAAGCCGTCCACGATTATTTTGCTAAGTCCAAAGCTCGCCGCGATAAAATTTTGGAGACTATCACTTTCGACCCGAACTAAACCCGTGGAGTAAAGAAAATGCAAAGTGGAAACCTTCAAGGCGCACAGGAGCGAGTTAATCCGGTGTTCCTGACAGCCAAAACGGCAATTTGTTTGATGGCGCGGGCGTCAATAGCTGATACTGCCGAAATCGTCCGTTGCTTGGGATTGGAAGACAATCAGCCGCTACAGAGCATGGCGGATTCCGATACGATTCTCGGCAATGCCCTTGTCGTCGAGGCAAAGTATCGTACCATGTGCCGCCTGATTGAAAATTGCGGCTATCGTACTTGCGTGGATTTGCCCTGCGGCTACACGCCCAAAGCACTTCATCTGACGCAAAAGGGATTTCGTTTCGTCGGATTGGATTTGCCAATCGTGGTGCAGGAAATGGAGCCGATTATCCGTTCGCTAGCCGCCAATCCTGAGCGCGTTTCTTTTTGCGGAGTCGACGCCACAAATTACGAGTCACTTGCCGCAGCACTGCAGAACATTGACGAGCCGCTTTGTATAACGACGGAGGGAATGATAATGTACTTCACCGAAAACGAAGTGGAGACCGTCATTGCCAACGTCCGCAATTTGTTGGAAGTGCACGGCGGCTGTTGGATAACGCCCGACCCCGAATTCAAGTTGCAATTTATTTTGACTTTCCGCTCCGTGTTCGGGGAAAATTCGCTTGCTAAGCTGGCGACGACGGGCAACGTTGCAACTAAACAATCGAACGTGGCAAATTTATCGAATTCCTTTATCGTGGACGCGCGAACCGGCTCCCTGAAGGCGGCGCAAAATCTTTTAGCAAAGCACGGATTGAAAGCCGAACGAATAAATTTGGCGGAGCACATGCCCGAATTGAGCGTTTATCGTCAGCTCACGTCAAAGCAAATTTTGCAATTCAAAGAGGCGATGCGGAATTGTCATTACTGGATAATCACCCTCGACGAAATGCGCAAGCCGCAAACAATACAAAGACAAAATCCTTTTGAGATGAACCATAAACTTGCAAACGGAATTTTACGGATAAAGTTGCGCGGCAGAGTCGACAGCATATCCGCGCCGAAAATTCTGTTGGCTTGGGAAGCAGAAAAAATCGCCGGAGTCATTGACGGCGTAGAAATTGATTGTGCCGAACTCGATTATATCTCCTCCGCAGGAATTCGCGTGTTGTCCGACATGCAAAAAAATTGTGGGCGCGGCGTGGCGTTTTTCAACGTCAATTCGTCTGTAGCAGAAATTTTGTCGCAGAACGGATTCAAGTAAGCGGGCGTAGGGAATTGCATTGCCCTTGCCGATTTGATAAAATGCCCTAAGCGTTGAGAGTTCGGAAAATTTTTTAAACATAAGGAGGAGATTCTATTTGAGAAGTGACCAGAGAGGAGATAACAAACTAAAAATTATTCCGTTGGGCGGGCTGGGCGAAATCGGCAAGAACATGACGATTATCCGCTACGGCGACGAAATGATTATGATTGACGCGGGGCTGATGTTCCCCGAAAATGATATGCTCGGCATTGACCTCGTTATCCCCGACATTTCCTACGTCATAGAAAATAAAAACTGTCTTAAGGCAATAATCCTAACGCACGGACACGAAGACCACATTGGCGCGTTGCCTTACATCTTGAAAAAACTTACCGTGCCCGTCTACGGCACGAAACTCACGCTCGGAATTTTAACGGGGCGGCTCAAAGAAGACGGCGTCGAATGCAAAAATCTGCGCGCGGTCTCCAGCGGCGAAATTGTCATGATTGGCTGTTTCAGCGTCGGCTTTATCCGCGTGAATCATTCAATCCCCGATTCTGTCGGCTTGTCGATTAAAACTCCCGTCGGCATGATTGTCCACACCGGTGACTTTAAACTCGACTACACGCCGATTGATGGCAAAATGACTGACTTCCGCCGTTTCGCGGACTTGGGACAACGCGGCGTACTTCTGCTTATGGCTGACTCGACGAACGCGGAAAAGGAAGGTCACACTCCCAGCGAAAAAACCGTCGGCGTGGCGTTCAATCGTGTTTTTCAAAGTGCGCCAGGCAGAATCATCGTCGCAACTTTTTCATCGAACGTCCACAGAATTCAGCAGGCGATTGATACGGCAATCCGCTATCGTCGGCGCGTGGCGATTTTGGGGCGCTCTATGGTAAACGTCGTCACAACTTCCCTTGAGCTTGGCTACCTTCACGCGCCCGAAGGAACAATCATCGACATTGAGGACATCAGAAATTATCCAGCGAATAAAATCGTAATCATCACGACGGGCAGCCAAGGCGAACCGATGAGCGCACTCACGCGCATGGCAATGAGCGACCACCGCCAAGTTGACGTTATCCCCGGCGACACCGTAATCATTTCCGCCACGCCAATTCCCGGCAATGAAAAACTTGTTGCAAAAACCGTCGATAATCTTTTAAGGCTTGGAGCAAACGTCGTCCACCGCCGCGAAGAAGGAATTCACGTTTCCGGTCACGCCGCCCGCGACGAGTTGCGCTTGATTCATAATCTTGTCAAGCCAAAATTTTTTATGCCCGTCCACGGCGAACTTCATCACCTGTTCGCGCACGCCAAAATCGCTGAGGAAATGGGCATGAACCGCGAAAATATTCTCGTCGGCGAAAATGGAGCCGTGATTGAGCTGACGCGCGACAGCGGAAAAATCGCCGGTCATGTCAACTCGGGCGTGATTATGGTCGACGGGCTGGGCGTCGGCGACGTGGGCAATATCGTTCTGCGCGACCGGCAGCTGCTGGCTCAGCACGGCATCATTATTCTGGTATCCGTATTCGATCACGGAAGCGGAGAGCTCATTGCCGGTCCGGAT
>JAFXNB010000129.1 GCA_017529935.1 Selenomonadaceae bacterium | reverse complement strand
CCCCCCCAATGCCCCGTTGTCAAGACTTTTATAAAAAATTTTTTCGCGGTAGGAATTGGGAACAAGTGGTAGAAAATTTAATTCATAAGGAGGAATTTTTTATGGCAATCTTAGTTTGCGGCGGCGCGGGCTATATCGGTTCGCACACAGTCAGACAACTTTTGGCGGCGGGCGAGGAAGTCATAATCGCCGACAACCTGAGCACGGGACACAGAGCCGCGATTAGTCCCGCCGTGAAATTTTACGAGTGCGACATCAGAGACAAAGCCGCGCTGAAAAAAATTTTTGCGGAGAATAAAATTGAGGCGGTCTTCCACTTTGCGGCGTTCATCGAGGCGGGTGAGAGCGTCAAGTTGCCGCTGAAATATTTTAACAACAACGTCTACGGCATGCAGATTTTGTTGGAGGCTATGACCGAGTGCGGCGTCGACAAAATTATTTTCAGCTCCAGCGCGGCGGTTTATGGCGAACCCGAACGAATCCCGATTGACGAGGGCGACGCAACTTTTCCAGTCAATCCTTACGGCGACTCGAAATTGATAATGGAAATTATGATGCGGCGTGTCAGCGCGGCGCAGGGCGTTCGCTACGTCAGCTTGAGATATTTTAACGCTTCGGGCGCGAGCGAGGACGGCTCAATCGGCGAAGACCACCACCCCGAAAGTCATTTGATTCCGCTGATTCTGCAAGTTCCACTCGGCAAGCGCGACCACATCACGGTTTTTGGCACGGATTATCCCACGCCCGACGGCACTTGCATTCGCGATTATATTCACGTTCTCGATTTGGCGGACGCTCATCTTTGCGCGTTAAATTATCTGCGCGGCGGCGGCGAATCGAATTTCTTCAACCTGGGCACGGGGCACGGCTTTTCCGTCAAGGAAATTATCGACGCGGCGGAAAAAGTCACTGGCTTGAAAATCAAAAAGGAATTCGGCGAGCGCAGACCCGGCGACCCGGCAAAGTTGATTGCGTCGGGCGAAAAGGCTAGAAAAATTTTAGGCTGGACTCCGCGCTTCGACGACGTGGAAAAAATTATTGCGACGGCGTGGAATTGGCACACGTCCCACCCGCACGGCTACGAGGAGGCTTAACATGATTAAAATTATTCTTTCCGACATCGACGGCACTTTTTTAAAGGACGACAAAAGTTTTACTGACCTGCACGCCGAAGCACTAAAGGCCGTCGTCGCTAAAGGTTTAAAATTTGTTTTCGTCTCGGCGCGAATGCCCGAAGCGATTTACCCGATAACCGACGCAATCGGCATGGCGCACACGCCCGTTATCAGCTACGGCGGCGGATTTGTCTTGACGGAGGACGAGGAAATTATTTTCGACAAAAAAATATCCGCCACGGACGCGCAAGGCGTTTTGGCGGCGATGAATCGCTGGGAAGACATAACGATAAATTTTTATGCGGGGCGTCGTTGGTTCGTCGAAGAAATTGATTCGCGCGTTCAATTTGAAATGGACATCACCGGCGCGACGGCTGAAGTTGCGCACTTCGACGAACTGTTAAGCGAAAAAATTTTCCCGAACAAAATTATGATTATCTGCGAGCCGCCCACTTGCCGCGAAATGGAAATCGAACTCGGCAAAAAATTTCCCGCGCTGAACGTCGTGAGAAGTGCGCCGTATCTTTTGGAGATTATGGATAAAAGCGTTTCAAAGGCGACGGGCATTGAAGTTTTGCTAAAACACTACGGCTACACGGTCGACGAGGCGATTGCGTTCGGCGACAACTACAACGATATTGAAATGCTCCAGCTTATTCCGCAAAGCGTGGTAATGGCGAACGCGCCCGACGACGTAAAAAAATTAGCCGCCCACGTCACTGACTCGAACGAAGCGGGCGGCATTTACACTTACCTTGCTAAGCGCGGAATTATTTAATACGTGCGTTTCTTTACAAAGTCGTCGTAGCTCATGGAGCGCGTGTGCTGAGTGTGCGCCCATTCGTGTTCGTTGCGGTGTATGAAGCCCAAGAAAATTATCGGTATCCACGAATAGACGAACAGCGGATAGAAGAGCAGGTACCACCACGATTTTAATTTGGCGCGGACTTTCACGAGAATTATCATCGGCAAGACATATTGCGCGACCATGATGACCATCAAAATTTGCGACGGCAGGACGGAATAAATATTCGTGTAGAGCGTGCCGACGAAAAGTTGAATATAACTCATCAGGAAGAAAAACGACGACAACATTAAAAAATGCGGCTGGAGCAGATAAAGACAGCCGTCCCACATGCGAATATCTTTGCGCCGCCAACCTTCGCGGAGCATTTTCGGGATAAAGCGGTGCGCCACGTCGAATTGACCTTGCGCCCAACGTTTTCTTTGCGTCCACGATTGCGCAAACGTCAAAGGCTTTTCGTCGTAAACAATGGCGTCGTGCGCCCAAGTCGTCTTGAGACCTTCGGCGAGCGACTTCATCGTAAATTCCATGTCCTCGGTTAAGCAAGTGGCGCGCCAGCCGTGCTTTTTGAGAACGTCAAGGGTAATGCACATGCCTGTTCCGCCCAAGACCGCCGATAAGCCGAGATTAGTTTTGGCAAGGTGGCTGACGTAATCGATAACCCAGAAGGCAATCGCAAACGTGCCGCTGACCCACGTGTCGTAGGGATTTTTCGCGTCGAGGAAGCCCTGAATAATTTTGTCGCCCTTGCAAAGGCGGTTGTTCATCTCCATTAAAAAATTCGGGTGAACGAGGTTATCGGCGTCGAAAATCGCCACGGCATCATAAACTTGCCCGCGCTTTTCCATCTCAAAAAGCCGCTCAAACATCCAATCGAGTGCATAGCCCTTAGATTTTTTAGTTTCGTCGACGCGCCTGCAGACAATCGCGCCGGCTTTGGCGGCAATTTCGGCGGTGTTGTCCTTGCAGTTGTCGGCGATAACGTAAATGTCGTAGAGTTCGGCGGGATAATCGAGCGACTTTAAATTTTCAATCAGCGGGGCGATAACCGCGCTTTCGTTGTGAGCGGCAACAATCACAGCGAATTTTTTTTGCGGCGTTTTAATCTTGACTTCCTTGCGTCGCCACATGCCGAAAAAGCCAATCAAACAAAGATAAAACGTGAACACGAACAGGACGGCTTGAATCGGAACCATTATTACGTCGAGCGGGTAATTGAACATCATCAGACCTAGTTTCCAAGTTTTTTTCAATAGTAACTGCCCGCGCCGCGCTTGTCAAGCTGTGATAAAATCTGCGTGGAGGTGTTTGAATTGGAAAGTTCAACGTTTTTATATTTCTTGACGGCGTCGATTTTGTTGACGCTTGCGCCGGGTCCGGACATCTTGTATTTGCTGACGAAATCTTTAGCGGACGGCGCGAAGTCGGGAATAACTTTAGCGGGCGGTTTGGTGAGCGGCATAGTTTTTCACACGACGCTGGTAATGGTCGGCGTGGCGGCGTTGATAAAATCTTCGGCGACGGCGATGCTCCTTTTGAAAATTTTCGGCGCGGCGTATCTTTTATTTTTGGCGTTCGGCGCATTGAAATCTGCGCGGGCGGGCAAAAAAATTTCGTTGACGCGAGCGGACAAAAAATTTTCGGCGGCGGCACTTTATAAGCGCGGCGTTTTGATGAACGTACTCAACCCGAAAGTTTTGCTGTTTTTTCTGGCGTTTCTGCCGCAGTTCGTCGATTTGTCGAGTGACGGCGCGAGCCTGACGATTTTATTTTTAGGATTTGTATTCGCCGCGCAGGCCTTTATAATTTTTTCGTGCGTGGCAATGTTTGCGGGGCGCGTGCGTAATTTACTCCTGCGCAAAAAAAATATCGGACAGCTCCTTTCCACCGTGGAAGCAGCCGTCCTTGCGCTGATAGCTCTAACTTTAATTTGCTTTTAAAGTATCGTCGCTGATTGTGTAATTCTTATCGTTGATATTAATCGTGTCGCCGGCGTTGACGTTGTTAAAGATAATCGAGCCGCCGCCTGAAATCGTCAATGTGAGCGTGTTATCGCTGAAGGTCGCGCTTTTGAAGGTGCCGCCCGTCTTGCCGTTCGACTTGAGGATTTGGAGCATGTCGCCGCTTGAGTAGTCGCTGATTATGTCGGTGCCTTCGCTGGGCTTATAAATGAAAACGTCCGCGCCGTCGCCGCCGTAGAGCGTATCGTTGCCCTGACCGCCCCAAAGAGTATCCGCTCCGTCGCCGCCCAAGATGGAATCGTTGCCCTTGCCGCCTAAGAGTGAATCGTCACCGTCGCCGCCGTCGAGTGAATCGTTGCCGGTGTCGCCCAGAATTGTATCGTTGTCCGCGCCGCCCGAAATTATGTCGTTACCAACTCCGCCGCTTAAGCTGTCGTTGCCTGCGTCGCCAACGAGTGAATCATTGCTGGAGCCGCCCGATAAAATATCGTCGCCGTCGCCACCGCTTAAGCTGTCAGCTCCTGTGCCGCCGATAAGCGTATCGTTGCCCGCGCCGCCCGTGATTGAATCGTTGCCCGTAGCACCGTCCAAGCGATCGTCACCTTCGCCGCCGTCGAGTGAATCATTTCCAGAGCCGCCGTTTAGCGTGTCGTTACCGTCGCCGCCGTAGAGAACATCAGAACCTTCGCCGCCGTAAATTTTATCATCGCCAGCGCGCCCATAAATTATATCATTGCCATTTGCGCCGTTTAAGCTGTCGTTTCCCGCGCCGCCGTCGAGAGTATCATTTCCGGAGCCGCCGGTTATCGTATCCGCTCCCTTGCCGCCGTTTAGCGTGTCATTGCCGGAGCCGCCGTCGAGTTTGTCGTTGCCTTCGCCGCCCAAAAGGGTATCGTTTCCGCCGCCGCCGTTTATCGAATCATTTCCTGTGCTACCGTTTAGGCTGTCGTTGCCGGCGTCGCCCCAAATTGAATCGTGACCTGCGCCGCCGTTTATCGTGTCATTCCCGTTGCCGCCCGATAAACTGTCGTTGCCATTGCCGCCAACAATTTTGTCGTTGCCTTCGCCTCCGAAAAGTGAATCGCTGCCCGCGCCGCCGCTCAAAGTATCGCTGCCTGCGCCGCCGTAAAATAAATCGTTTTTGGAGCCGCCGACGATAGAATCATTACCCGCCCCGCCGATTACTGTCACGTTCGAGCCGCTGTTGCTGACAATGTCGTTGCCTGCGCCAGACACGATTGAAACGTTCGCGCCGGAGTTTGTGATTGTGTCGTTGCCGCCGTAAGCCAAAATCGTCACGCTAGAAAGAGTGTTGTTTAACGATTCGCCGGCACTACTGAGCGTGATTAGATTATCCGAAGTCGCCAAGAAAATTCCCTCCTCGCATAAAATTTCGTGATGTCTAAGTGGATTATATTAATTAGTTTTTTTTTGTCAAATCGCCGCCGAAGTTTTTACAAAAAAATTTTCGGACATGTTCTTTAGATTGACGGCGCAATTTAAGTAAGATATAATCGCGGCAAACAATTCATAGAAATTTCAGCAACGGAGGATAAAAATATGTGCGGGATAGTCGGATACATTGGAGATAAAAAGGCGGCTCCGATTCTTTTGGACGGGCTGACGAAGTTGGAATATCGCGGCTACGATTCGGCGGGCATTGCCGTCGATTGCGGCGAAAATATTTTCATAGAAAAATCTGTCGGACGGCTCGACGCGCTCAAGGACAAACTCAGAAACAATCTGCCCGAAGGCACCGTCGGCATAGGGCACACGCGCTGGGCGACGCACGGACGTCCCTCCGATTTGAACGCGCACCCCCATACAGATTGCCACGGAGATTTTGTCGTCGTGCACAACGGCATTATCGAAAATTATTTGCCGCTCAAGGAAAAAATTTTAGAGCGCGGGCACAAATTTTCCTCCGAGACGGATACGGAAGTCGTCGCGCACCTGCTGGAGGAATTTTATCGCGGAGACTTCGTGGCGGCTGTTCGCGAAGTTTTAAGCAAGATTGAAGGCTCCTATTCGTTGGCGTTCATGGCGAAGGCGCACCCCGATATTTTAATTTGCGCCAAACAGGATAATCCGCTAATCGTCGGGCTTGGCAAGGGCGAAAATTTCATTGCGTCGGACATTCCCGCCATTATCAATCACACGCGGCAAACTTACATTTTAAACGACGGCGAACTTGCGCTGGTCAAAAAAAATTCCGTGGAGATTTTAAATCGGCAGGGCGAGCGCGTCGACAAAAAAATTTTTCACGTGACGTGGAACGCGGAGGCGGCGGAAAAGGGCGGCTACGAACACTTCATGCTTAAGGAGATTAACGAGCAACCCAAAGCCGTGCGCGACACCATGAGCAAACGCATTGCCAAAGACGGCGGCGCGATTGTCCTCGACGAACTGAACTGGAACAAAAATTTTCTGGACGCCGTCGACAAAATTTATATCGTGGCGTGCGGCACGGCCTATCACGCGGGGCTTGTCGGCAAATTTTATATAGAGAAGCTCGCGCGCAAATTGGTTGAAGTTGATTTGGCTAGCGAATACCGCTACCGCGACCCGATTGTCGACGATAAAACGCTGGTAATCGTCGTCAGCCAATCCGGCGAAACTTCGGACACGCTTGCCGCGCTGAAAGAATCCAAACGGCTCGGCGCGAAAACTCTGGCGATAACAAACGTCGTCGGCTCGTCAATCGCCCGCGAAGCTCATCAAGTGATTCACACGTGGGCGGGACCGGAAATCGCCGTCGCCTCAACCAAAGCTTACACCACGCAATTAATTTTGATGTTCATGCTGGCGTTGTACATGGCGCAGATTTGCGGCACCTTGCCCGAAAAAAGAATACGCGAATTGATTTGCAAGCTGAAAAAAATCCCCGCGCAAATTTCGGAAACTCTTTCCGACGTGGAGCCGATTAAAACTTTCGCGCGGCAATACGGCTTCAACGAGGACGTGTTTTATATCGGGCGCAGTTTGGATTACGACGTTGCCTTGGAGGGCGCACTCAAGCTCAAGGAAATTTCCTACATTCACGCGGAGGCTTATGCGTCGGGCGAGCTCAAGCACGGGACACTTGCTTTAATCGTCGAGGGCGTGCCGGTCATCGCGCTCGCCACTCAAAAATCTGTCTACGAAAAAACGCTGTCGAATATCAAGGAAGTCAAAGCTCGCGACGCGATTGTTATCGGCATAGCGGCGGCGGGCGATACTGAACTAGAAAAATATCTTGACCACGTGATTTTCGTGCCCGAAACCGACGAACTTTTAATTCCGTTGCTCACCGTCGTGCCGTTGCAACTCCTTGCTTACTACGCGGCGATAACGCGCGGTTGCGACGTGGACAAGCCGCGCAACTTGGCAAAGTCGGTGACGGTGGAGTGAGACCGTTCTTCAAAGATGAAAATGCCAAACTTTATCTCGCCGATTCACTTGAGCTGTTGAAAAATTTTCCCGCCGAATTCGTCGACGTGATTTTTGCCGACCCGCCCTATTTTTTGTCGAATGGCGGCTTCACTTGCAAAAGCGGCAAAAGGGCTTCCGTCAACAAAGGCAAATGGGACAAAGCCGCAACGCTTGACGATAAACACAAATTTAATCGCGCGTGGATAAATCTTTGCAAAAAAATTTTGAAGCCTGACGGAACGATTTGGATTAGCGGCACGCTCCACAATATTTACTCGGTCGGCATGGCTCTTGAGCAAGAGGGCTTTAAAATCATGAACAATATCACGTGGCAAAAGACGAATCCGCCGCCGAATTTGAGTTGCAGATATTTCACGCACAGCACCGAAACTATACTCTGGGCAAAAAAAAACGCTGACGCCAAACATTATTTTAACTACGAGCTGATGAAGGAACTAAACGGCGGCAAGCAAATGAAAGACGTCTGG
>JAFXNB010000128.1 GCA_017529935.1 Selenomonadaceae bacterium | reverse complement strand
GTCAGGGTTTGGGGTATTCGCGGCGGCTATCACGGCATGCTCGATGAAGAAATGTTCGAGATGCAGTCCAAGGACGTCAGCGACATTATCCAGCGCGGCGGCACCTTTTTGGGGACGGCTCGTTGCAAACGTTTCGCCACGCCCGAAGGACGCCAGCTCGGCTATAAAAATTTGGTCGACAGAGGCATTCAAGGCTTGGTAGTCGTCGGCGGCGACGGTTCACTGCGCGGCGCGTCGATTCTCAGTCAAGAAACGGGTATTCCGATTGTCGGTCTGCCTGGCACGATTGACAACGACGTTTGGGGCTCGGAATATACAATCGGTTGCGACACCGCCGCCAACACGATCATCGACGCGATTAACAAATTGCGCGACACCGCCTCGGCGCACCGCAGGACGATTGTCCTTGAAGTTATGGGGCGCAACAGCGGTTGGCTCGCCATGGTCTCTGGCATATCGGGCGGCGCGGAATATATTCTCGTGCCCGAAGAAGAATACGACCTTGACGAAATGTGCGACGAAATGAAAAAGGCTTACGACGCGGGCAAACGCTATTGTCTCGTCGTCGTGGCTGAAGGCGCGGGCAAAGGTCACGAAATCGGCAAAATTATCGCGGAGAAGACGGGACTTGATACGCGCGTTTCTAAACTCGGACACATTCAGCGCGGCGGCTCGCCCAGCGTTATCGACCGCGTCAACGCCAGCCGGCTCGGCGAACACGCAGCACTTGCAATTATCTCCGGCTTGAGTGACATTGTCTTCGGCTTCAATCGCGGGCACGTCGTCTCTATTAATCTGCATGACGCCGTTAATAACAAGAAGCGGCTCAATCCTGAATTCATGCGCTTGGCTCGTGTACTTGCGTAATAAAAATTCTTTGAACGTAAAAAAAATTCCTCTCGAAGTTCGGGAGGGATTTTTTTGCGCTAAAATTAATATTGCAAAGTGTAAAAAGTATGATAGAATAACTTAGCTTAGCGCAGGCAAAATTTTCAAAAGTAAGAAGGGAGCAACCCTAAATATGTTTGGTGGTTTATTTGGAGGCTTTTCGCACGACATGGGAATTGACCTGGGAACGGCAAATACTCTCGTGCACGTCAAAGGTCGTGGGATTGTCCTGCGTGAACCTTCCGTCGTAGCGATAAAAAATGATACGGGCGAAGTGCTTGCCGTCGGTGAGGAAGCTAAAAACATGATAGGACGCACGCCCGGAAATATAATTGCGATTCGCCCGCTAAAGGACGGAGTCATTGCCGATTTCGACGTTACGCAAGCGATGCTAAGATATTTTATCCACAAAGCGATGAATTCCAAATCGTTCGTGCGCCCGCGAGTCGTGGTCGGCGTTCCTTCGGGCGTCACGGAAGTTGAAAAACGCGCAGTTATCGACGCGGCGACACAGGCGGGAGCGCGCGAGGCTTATTTGATTGAAGAGCCGATGGCGGCGGCAATCGGTGCGGGTCTGCCCGTGGAGGAGGCGACTGGCAACATGGTCGTCGACATTGGCGGCGGCACCACAGAAATTGCAGTTATATCTTTGGGCGGCATTGTCGTCAGCAAATCGATTCGCGTCGGCGGCGACGAAATGGACTCCTCCATTATCCAATACATTCGCCGCATTTATAGCCTTATGATTGGCGAGCGCACCGCCGAGGAAATTAAAATTAAAATCGGCACCGCAATAATCACGCCCAACAGCGATAAAACAATGCAAATTCGCGGGCGGGATTTGTTGAGCGGCTTGCCGAAAACTGTTGAGGTTAAGTCAAGCGAGATTCGTGACGCGCTGGCAGACCCGATTTTTAAAATCGTCGATTCTGTCAAGGGCACACTCGAACGGACACCGCCCGAACTTGCCGCCGATATTATGGATCACGGAATCATGATGACGGGCGGCGGAGCATTGCTTGACAATCTCGACAAGCTGATTTCAAAGGAAACGGGAATGCCCGTAATAATCGCCGACGACGCGCTGAGCTGTGTGGGCGAAGGCACGGGCAAATCACTTGAGAATATGAATTTGCTTAAGCGGGTCGTCATGACTTCCAAAAAGCTGAGACAATGAGCAACAAAGTTCGCAAAGAAAAACCAACCGGAAAAAAAATTATCGCGCTGATTGTTGTTTTTATCAGCGTGTTTTGTTGTGTATTCTTCGCGGCGCGTGGCAAGTTCAATACCACCGCCACGAACGGCGCGGCTATGATGTTGGTCGCGCCCTTCCAACGCGCGTTCTCTTGGGCGGGCAGTCAGCTCACTTTTATAAAAAATAGCGTCACGGAAATTTCCAATCTGCACGAGCAGAATAAAAAGTTGCGCGAGGAAGTCGAACTTTTGCGGGCGCAGAATTTGACGGCGTCGGAATATGCTTCGGAAAATCAGCGGCTGAGAAATTTGTTGGGCTATAAGCAAGCGGCAGTTCAATTCGATTTGGTGGCGGCAAGTGTCATCGGGCGCGAGTCGGCGTCGTGGTCAAGCGTGATTGTAATTAATCGCGGCACAATCGACGGCGTGGCGAACAATATGGCGGTCGTGACGGAGCTGGGCTTAGTCGGGCATGTCATGGAGGCGGGCGTGAATTCGGCGAAAGTTCAGTTGTTGATTGACCCGCGCTCATCTGTCGGCACGTTGATTCAGCGTCCGGAGTCGCGCGTGGCTGGCATTGTCGAGGGCGATGCAAAAAATCCTAGCCACCCGCGCATGGTGAATATCCCTAAGGATTCGGACGTTAAAGTTGAGGATATGGTCGTCACGTCGGGCTTTGGCGGCGTTTACCCGAAAGGGCTTGTCGTCGGCAAAATTATCGATATTCACAACGAGGAAGGCGGCTTGCTCCAATACGGCGTGATTGAAACTTCCGTAGACTTCCAAAAGCTGGAGGACGTGGCAGTAATCGTGGCGTCGCGGGAGGCTCCGCCCGAACCGATTCAGCCGCCGCCGCAAACGCCCGGCACTGAAACTGATCCTCACGAGACGGCGGAAAAACTTCAACAGGCGCAACAGCAAATTCTTGACGCACAACAGCAAGTTCAAGACGCACAGCAACAGCAACTTCAGCAAGCGGGTTACGTCGCCGAGGAGGGCGGGCAATGAGAATTATCGGGCTGTGGACAATGTTGCTCGTCTTGTTCTATTCCCTGCAAACGTCGCTGTTGACGTTCATAAATTTCGACGGCTTCAGCGCGAATTTAATGTTATTGCTGACGGTCTCGGTTGCATTTCTGCGCGGGCACGAAAAGGGCGCGTTTTTCGGATTCATGGCGGGACTTTTGCAGGACGCGACGACGGGCAGTTACTTCGGCTTGGCGACGTTCAGCTACATGACGGTCGGGCTTATCTTCGGGAAATTCTCCGTCAATCTTTTCCGCGACCAATCGCTCTTGCCCGTGATAAGTTCAATTCCCGCGCTGGCGATTCACTTTGCGATAACGATAACATTTTTATTTTTGCTGGGGCGGCAAATTGACTTGATAAAATTTTTAAAGTTTGACTTCTGGCCAACAGCGATAATGCAAGTCGTGCTCGCCTACCCCGTGCACCGATTAGTTTTATCGTTAAATGAATTCTCGAAACGACGTTAGGAGGTAAAAATTTTGAAGATAAGCGAACAGGATATTAAAACCGTGGCGAGTTTGTCGCGGCTGAGGATTCGCGAGGAGGAGGCGCAAGACGTACTCTTTCAGCTGAACAAAATTTTGACTTACGTGGAAAATCTGCAGGCACTCGACACGACGAACGTTGAGCCGACGACTTACGCGTTGCCAATGCAAAATGTTTTCCGCGAGGACAAAGTTAAGCCGTCATTGGAGCGGGAGCTTGCGTTGTCGAACGCGCCGCTTAAAGAGGACGGCTACTTCAAAGTTCCGCGAGTTTTGGAAGCTTGATATTTAATGTTTTAATTAAAGTTTTTGGAGGTTTGAACAATGAAAAAATTTTTAGGCACAATGTTTTTGGCGGGCACGATTCTTTTCAACACGGCGACGACTTCCGCCGCGCCCGCGCAGGACAAGGAAACGATTTATCAAGTTGCGTTGCTGCAGTCGTTGGCATTGGGCTACTTCGACGGCTCCATCACCGTTAAAGATTTGAAAACTCACGGCGACACGGGCATTGGCACTTTCGAGGGGCTTGACGGCGAGATGATTGTCCTTGACGGCGTCGTCTACCGCGCTAATCAAAATTGCCGCGTAAATGTCATGGGCAACAAGGAGCTTGTCCCCTTCTCGAACGTCACCTTTTTTGAGAAAGATTTTTCCGTCAAGCTCCGCAACCTCACCGACAAAAGCGCGTTTGAAAGTGCTTTGAACGCGCAAGTCGACAAGCACGGGATAAATAGTTTCTACATGGTCAAAGTTCACGGCGACTTTAACGAAATTCTTATCCGTAGCGAGAGCGGGCAAGTCAAGCCGTATCCGACGCTCGTTGAAGCGTTGAAGGCTACGCAAAAAGAAATGACTTGCCAAAGCATCAGCGGCACGCTCGTCGGCTTGTATTGTCCAGAATTTATGAGTTCGCTCAATTCGACGGGCTGGCATTTCCACTTTATTTCCGACGACAAAAAAATCGGCGGGCACGTCTTGGATTTGCACTTGGATAACGGCGAGGCGCAATTCGACAAGACCGACAATTTCCGCATGGGCTTGCCGAAGGCAAAAAATTTCCAAGAGCTGAACTTCAACAAAGACTTGAAAGAAGACATTCGTAAGGCGGAGCAGGACAGCTACCAAGGAGGAAAATAATTTGAGCTTATACGATAAAACTGCGCACGAACTGCACGAACTTTTGACGGCGAAAAAAATTTCTGCGGCGGAACTGACTGCTGATGTTCTTTCGCACGTTGACGAAGTTGAAGATAAAATCGGCGCGTATGTGACAATCACGCGCGACAAGGCGACCGCTGACGCCAAAGCCGTCGACGAAAAAATTGCACGCGGCGAAAAAATTGCTCCGCTCGAAGGCATTCCCTGCGCCATCAAAGATAACATTTGCACCAAGGGAATTAGGACAACTTGCGCGTCAAAGATTTTGGAAAATTTTGTGCCGCCCTACGACGCGACCGCTTATCAAAAATTGTCCGCGTCGATTCTGATTGGCAAGGCGAACATGGACGAATTCGCGATGGGTAGCTCGACCGAAAACTCCGCCTATCACACGACGCACAATCCGCACGATTTGGAACGCGTGCCAGGCGGCTCAAGCGGCGGAAGTACAGCGGCGGTTGCGGGCGGTGAAGCTGTCTTCGCGCTCGGCTCCGATACCGGCGGCTCCATTCGTCAACCGGCGAGTTTTTGCGGCGTCGTTGGATTCAAGCCCACTTACGGCAGAGTTTCGCGCTATGGACTTGTTGCCTTTGCCTCGTCGCTCGACCAAATCGGTCCGATTACCCGCGACGTGACGGATTGCGCTTTAGTCTTGAATGCGATTTGCGGGCATGATGATATGGATTCGACTTCGACAGCCGCGCAGGTTCCCGACTTTACAAAAAGTTTGGTTGCCGACGTTAAGGGCTTGAAAATTGGCTTGCCCAAAGAATATTTCGTTAAGGGTATCGACGCGGAGATTGAGACCGCCGTCCGCAATGTCGCGAAAAAATTTGAACAGCTCGGCGCGGAGATTATCGAATTGAGTTTGCCGCACACCGAATACGCGATTGCGACTTACTATCTGATTGCGCCCGCCGAAGCCGCCACAAATCTTGAACGCTATGACGGCGTCAGCTACGGTGCCCGCGTCGACGGCGCGGACGTTGTCGAAATGATGACTAACACGCGCACGGAGAAATTCGGCGAGGAAGTCAAGCGGCGCATTATGATTGGCAACTACGCCCTGAGCGCGGGCTACTACGACGCCTATTATCTTAAGGCGTTGAAAGTTCGCACGCTGATTCAAAAAGATTTCACCGACGCTTTCGGGAAAGTTGATTTGATTCTCACGCCGACCACGCCCAACACCGCGTTCAAAATCGGCGAGATGACTTCCGACCCGCTCAAAATGTACTTGCAAGATATTTGCACGGTGCCGGTAAATTTGGCGGGGCTGCCGGGCATTTCAATTCCCTGCGGCGTCACGAGCCAAAATCTCCCGATTGGTTTTCAACTTATCGGCAAGCCGCTCGACGAAGCGACGATACTTAAGGCGGCGTTCACCTGCGAGCAAAGCTTGTAATTTTTCAAGGATTGTGCTAACATAATCGGCGTTTCATACAGAAAGAGGAGGTTAAAATTTTGAAACTTACTAGGAAAGAGCTAGACGACTATAAAATCGAATTGACCATTGAGGTGGAGGCGGCGGAATTTTCTAAGGCTATCAAACGCGCCACTAAAATGCTCGGCGACCGCGTGAATATCCCTGGCTTCCGCAAAGGCAAAGTCCCGCAAAAAATTCTTGAACAGCACGTCGGCAAGGACGCGATTATCAACGAGGCAAGCGAAACGCTCCTGCAGAACGCCACGCGCAAAGCTCTCGGTATTTTGAATTTGGTACCCGTCAGCGAAAATAAAGCGGACGTTATCACGAACGAAGAGGGCAAAGATTTCGTTTTCACGCTTACGTTTGTTCCCTTCCCGCAAGCCAAACTCGGCGAATATAAAAATCTTGAGGCGGAAAAAGTTGTTGAGCCTGTCACCGATGAGGACGTTGATAAACAAGTCGAGGCAATGCGCGCACACCACGCCAACTTGATTGACGCAGCAGAGGGCGACGCGATTGTTGACGGCGATTTTATCACGCTGGATTATACGGGCACAGTTGACGGCGAAAAATTCGCGGGCGGCGAGGCTAAAGACGCTCCGCTGGAAATCGGCTCGCATAAATTTATCGGCGACTTCGAGGAGCAACTTATCGGCGCGAAAGTCGGCGAGGAACGCACCGTCAAAGTCACTTTTCCCGAAAATTATCACGCAAAAGATTTGGCGGGCAAAGATGCCGAATTCGCTTGCAAGATTAACAGCATTAAACACCGCGAACTTCCCGAACTTAACGACGAATTTGTCAAGAAGGTCAGCACCTTCCAAACCGTCGACGAATACAAAGCCGACATTCGCAAGAACATGGAAGCCAACGCCGAACGCCGCGCAGTCGAAGCGCAACGCCAAGCTGTTATCGATAAGGCTGTCGAAAACATGACGGTTGACTTACCGCCAGTCATGATTGATAATCGCGTAACGCAGATGATTAACGAACTGGACGCGCAACTCCAAAGCAGCGGCATGAACATTCAACAGTACATGGCGTTTTCGGGCATGGATATGGACAAATTGCGCGAAGAATATCGCGAGAACGCAAAGAAAGCCGTTTTGACGGAAATTATGCTTGAGCGGGTCGCGCAGACAGAAAAACTCACCGTCACGCAGGGCGAACTGAATTTTGAAATCGCGATGATGGCGCAGATGTATCGCACGCCGCAAAAACAGATTGAAAAATATCTCAAAGACAGCGGACAAATTTCTGGCGTCGCGGCTGGCATTCTCCGCCGCAAAGCGAGCAAATTTATAATCGACAACATGGCGGGCGCGAAAGTCGAACCTCCTGCCGAGGCGGCTGAGGAAACTAAAGACAAGGAAGAAACTAAAGAGAACTGAAAACTTTCAAGGGCGTAACAATGGAGACGCCCTTTTTTAAAAACTTTTTGAGGTGAAAATTATGGCTTATTATGTGCCGATGGTTATCGAAAAGACGAGCTATGGCGAACGCGCTTACGATATTTATTCCCGCCTGCTCAAAGACAGGATTGTCTTCCTCGGCGGTCCGATAACCGATGACGTTGCCAACTCCGTCGTCGCGCAACTGCTCTTTTTGGAAAGCGAAGACCCCGACAAAGATATTCACCTTTACATAAACAGTCCGGGCGGCGTCGTCACGGCGGGTCTTGCGATTTACGATACAATGCAGTATATTAAACCTGATGTCTCGACGATTTGTATCGGGCAGGCGGCGAGCATGGGCAGTTTGCTTTTAACGGCGGGAACGAAAGGAAAACGTTTCGCCCTGCCGCTGGCGAGGATTATGATTCATCAACCGTTGGGCGGCGCGAGCGGGCAATCAACCGATATTCAAATTCAAGCGCGGGAAATTCTGCGGTTGCGGGAGGTCGGCAATGAAATTCTCTGTCGGCACACAGGTCAGCCGCGCGAAAAAGTCATGGCGGATACCGAGCGCGATAACTTCATGACGGCGGAGGACGCCAAAGTTTACGGCTTGATTGACGACGTTATCACTCGCCCGATAAAAACCGATTTGTCTAAATAAAGTTTTACTCCGCAAGGTGGTGTAAGCGTGTTGAAATTCGGAAAAGATCGCGCTGAATTGAAATGTTCTTTCTGCGGAAAATCCGAGCACGTCGTCAGGAAATTAATCGCGGGCACGGGCGTTTACATTTGCGATAGCTGCGTCGAACTGTGCAACGAAATTCTGCAAAACGATATGGACGAGGAAACCGGATTCATTGTCGGCACCGATAAATTGCCCAAGCCTAGGGAAATTTGCAACCGGCTTGACGAATATGTTATCGGGCAAGCGGACGCCAAGAAAACTCTTTCTGTCGCAGTTTACAATCACTACAAAAGAATCGGGCAGAAGAGAGACGGCAAGGAAGATATTGAGCTTCAGAAGTCGAATATTTTGATGATAGGACCGACGGGCAGCGGCAAAACTCTTTTGGCGCAGACGTTGGCGAAAATTTTAAACGTTCCGATTGCGCTCGTCGACGCGAATTCTCTAACGGAGGCGGGTTACGTCGGCGAAGACGCGGAAGACGTTTTGCTCGCGCTGATTCAATCTGCTGACGGAGATATTCTAAAGGCGGAGCGCGGAATAATTTACATAGATGAAATTGACAAAATCGCCCGCAAGCCCGGTTTATATCGTGACATTTCGGGCGAAGGCGTTCAGCAGGCTCTCTTGAAAATTTTGGAGGGCACTCGCGTCAACGTTCCAATGCAACAAAATCGCCGCGTGCAGGGACCGCCCGAAATGATTCCGATGAACACGAAAGATATTTTGTTTATCTGCGGCGGCGCGTTCAATGACTTGGATCAAATTATCGAGAAACGCACGCAGGGTAGCCAAGTCGGGTTCGGCGCGGCGGTTAAATCTAAAGAGGAAAAAGACGTCGGCAAGACTTTAAAGGACGTTCTGCCCGACGATTTGATAAATGGCGGCTTGATACCCGAATTCGTCGGACGCCTGCCGATAATCGTGACGCTTGATGCTTTGGACGAAAACGCCCTTGTCGACATTCTCACCAAACCGAAAAATGCGCTGGTCAAGCAATATCAAAAGCTCATGCAAATGGACGGCGCGAAACTCACTTTCGAGGACGAAGCACTCCGTCTTATCGCAAAGGAGGCGATTCAGCGCAAGACGGGTGCACGCGGTCTGCGGTCAATCCTTGAAAAAATTATGCGCAACGTGATGTTCGAGGTGCCTTCAGTCGGCGGCAGTACAATTTGCACAGTCACTAAGGAGGATGTTTTGTTTAATCAGGAGCCAAAGCTTAAAACAAGCCCGCGAAGAACCAAAAAATCGGCGAACGGATAAGTTTGAAGGAGCGGGGCAGGGAAAAGCCCTGCTCTTTTCCTAAGGAGGGATTTTGCATGGCTGAAAAAATTACTTTGCCGCTCGTGCCATTGCGGGGGATTGTCGTCTTCCCGAATATGATAATGCACCTTGACGTTGGGCGCGAAAGTTCGGTCAATGCACTTGAGGCGGCAATGGTTGCCAATCGACGGATTTTTTTGGTGGCGCAAATTGACACGGACGGCGAAGACCCCGACGAGGAAGATCTCTACGAAGTCGGGACAATCTCCGAAATTCGCCAGATAATCAAATTGCCCGATGGCAACGTCCGCGTGTTGGTTGAGGGAATTAATCGCGGCGTCATGGAAGAATATCGCGAAAGCGGCAAAGGCAATTACATCGAAGTCGAAGTTGCAGTTCACGAGGACGCTTGGGAAGATACCATGGAGACGGAGGCTTTAGTTCGCGGCGTCGTCCACCAATTCGAGGAGTGGGTTAAGCTTAGCAAGCGCATTCCGTCTGAAACTTTTGTCGCCGTGACAATCCTTGAAGATTTCGGGCGGCTGGCGGATTTAATTGCGAGCCATTTAAACTTGAAACTCGACGTCAAGCAAGAAATTTTGGGTTGCCTGAAGGTGGAGGAGCGGCTGGAAAAACTCTACATCATTCTGGCGCGCGAGCTGGAAGTTTTGCAAATGGAGTCGCAGATAAGCAAGCGCGTTCGCAACCAAATGGAGAAGATTCAAAAGGATCATTATCTGCGCGAACAGCTCAAGGCAATTCACAAGGAATTGGGCGAAGATGAAGACGCGGGCGAGGAGGCGTCAGGTTATCGTAAGCGGTTTGCGGAGGGCGATTATCCCGACGAGGTAAAAGAAATTGCCGATAAGGAACTGAAGCGGCTGGAAAAAATGCCGGCCATGTCGTCGGAGGGCAATGTGATTCGCACTTACGTTGACTGGCTTGTAGATTTGCCTTGGCGCGTCTCGACGGAAGACGCAATGGACATAACCGAGGCGGCGAAAGTTCTTGACGCGGATCATTACGGTTTGGAAAAAGTCAAGGAGCGCATTTTAGATTTCTTGGCGGTCAAGGCGTTGACTAAGGACAAGCCCGCGCCGATTCTTTGCTTAGTGGGTCCGCCGGGCGTCGGGAAAACTTCGCTGGCGTCGTCTGTGGCAAAGGCGATGGGCAGAAAATTTATTCGGGCGAGTTTGGGCGGCATACGCGACGAGGCAGAAATTCGCGGACACCGCAGGACTTACGTCGGCGCGATGCCGGGGCGAATCATTCAGGGCATAAAAAAAGCGGGCGCGAACAATCCCGTGTTCCTGCTCGATGAAGTCGACAAGCTCGGCAGGGACGGCTATTCCGGCGACCCGTCAGCGGCTCTTTTGGAAGTGCTTGACCCCGCGCAGAATAATTCTTTCACCGACCACTACATTGACACGCCGTTTGATTTGTCAAAGGTGCTGTGGATTGTCACTGCCAACGGACTGAGCACGGTGCCCAAACCTTTGCGCGACCGCATGGAAGTTATTACGCTGTCCAGCTACACGGAGAACGAGAAATTTGAAATTGCCCGCCGCTACCTTATCAAACGCCAGAAGGAAGAAAACGGGCTTAAGGGCGGCGACGTCGTCTTTGCTAAGGGCGTCCTGCAGAAAATTATTTCCGAATACACCAGAGAATCGGGCGTTCGCGAGCTGGAAAGAATTATCGGGCAGGCGTGTCGCAAGGCGGCGCGTAAAATCGTCGAAGGTCACGAGGGCGTTGTCTACATCACGAAAAAAAATCTGCGTGATTTTCTTGGGCGTCCGAAATTTTTACAGACGCGCGCCGAAAAGCAACCGCAAATTGGAGTTTCAACCGGCATGGCGTGGACGGAAGTTGGCGGCGATATTCTCCCGACGGAGGCTATCGTCCTCAAGGGCAACGGCAAACTTTTATTGACGGGCAAGCTCGGCGAAGTTATGCAGGAGTCCGCGCAGGCGGGCTTGACGTACATTCGTAGCCGCAGTGACTTGATGAAACTTGCTGACGACTTTTACGAGAAAAACGATATTCACGTTCACGTTGCCGAAGGCGCGGTGCCAAAGGACGGACCGAGCGCGGGCATTACCATGGCGACGGCAATGATTTCCGCCTTGACGAAGAAAAAAGTTCGCAGCGATGTTGCCATGACGGGCGAAATTACTTTGCGCGGAAACGTCTTGCCGATTGGCGGGCTGAAGGAAAAAGTTTTGGCGGCGTATCGCGAAGGAATTCACACGATTATTTTGCCGAAGGAAAACGCGCCCGACATTGAAGACATTCCCGAAAGCGTTCGCGAAAAGTTGGAATTCGTGCCCGTAGAAAATATGGACGAAGTTTTGAAGACCGCGTTCATTCAGTAAAATTTTCAGGGGGCTTGAGCTATGGACGGAGAGAAACGCTACTGCACCATTGAAGAATCTCTTATCGAAGCCTGCAAGGAAGTCAACTTAATGCGCAAAGGTTTGTTGCCGAGCAGCGGCGATTGGAGAGAATGGCTTGACGAATTAAAGAAAGAAATTGAAGATACCGAGTTCATCCATCAAAATTTTCAGGGAGCTTGAGCTATGGACGGAGAGAAACGCTACTGCACCATTGAAGAATCTCTTATCGAAGCCTGCAAGGAAGTCAACTTAATGCGCAAAGGTTTGTTGCCCGAAATTGATGCTCGCGAGGCATTGGCAAAACTTAGAGAAGAACTTAAAAACGAATTGGAAGAAGAAGTTTTTGTTTCAAAGAAAAAGGTTGCTGCAAGATGGTAGTCAAGTGGGGCAAGAAAATGAGCGAGGACGTCCGATTTTACGTCCGGAAAAAGAAGTTCAAAAAAATTCTCGACGATATAGCGTCCGTGTTGCCGGATTTGGAGGCGGGCAATCTTATCGGCGACAAACTGGCGGGATTCAATCTGCCCAAAGGTTCGGCTCTCTACAAAGTTCGCATTGCAAAAACCTCGGCAAATGTCGGCAAATCCAACGGCTTCCGCCTCATCTACTACTTGGCGATTGAGGAGAAAATTTATCTTTTGACAATCTACTCGAAGAAAGACGACGAACGCATTCCGAACGACGCGCAAATTGCAATGCTCGTCGGCAATGTGCTCGAATTTTGAACGAGAAATTTTTGTTGAGCTTCCTGCGGGAGGCTCAATTTTTTTGGAGGAAACGCTATGGAAGAAATTAAAATCATTAAAAGCGAATACGTGACTTCGGCGGTGAGCAGGGCAACTTGCCCCGAAGAACTTTTGCCGGAAATTGTTTTCGTCGGTCGCTCGAATGTCGGCAAAAGCTCGCTGATAAATTCTTTGACGAACAGAAAATCTTTGGCGCGAACGAGCGGCACGCCCGGCAAAACTCAGACGATTAATTTCTTTAAAGTCACGCTGAACGACCGCCGCGAATTTTATCTGGTTGACTTGCCCGGCTACGGCTACGCAAAAACTTCAAAGACCAATCGCCGGCTCTGGGCGAAATTCATCGACGAATATCTTTCAAGCCGCCGCGATATTAAATTCGTCTGCCAGCTGATTGACATGCGCCACCCGCCGCAGGAGTCCGATTTGAAATCCTTCGCGAGCCTTGTCGAAAAAAATTTGCCCGTGCTGGTTATCGCCACTAAGTCCGACAAAATCGGCAAGACGCAACGTCAAAAGCACCTCGACGCGATAAAAAATTCTTTGGGCGTCGACGCCGATTCAATCCTGCCTTACTCGTCAGTAAAAAATGAAGGGCGTTCAGATTTGCTTGACGTTGTGATAAATTCTTTGATAAAATAGCCACAGATAAATTGCGTCGTTGAGCGAATGGCGGCGCAGAGGGAGAGTTTGAGATGACGAGGCTTTCAACTTTCGACAAAGCCCTGCTGAATCTTTTGCAGGGCGACATACCGATTTGCTCTCACCCGTTCGCGGAAATGGCAAGTCGCCTCGGCACGGACGAGGACACGCTTCTTGCTAGGCTTCGTGAGCTGAAGGCGGCAGGATTTTTGCGCAGAATCGGGACGTTCTTTGATTCAAACAGATTGGGTTACAGGGGGACGCTGGTCGCGCTGAAAGTCAAGCCGTCGGAAATCGGCGCGGTGGCGGAGGCAGTCAATCGCTACCCCGGCGCAACTCACAATTACGAACGGGAGGGCGCGTACAATTTATGGTTCACGTTGCTGACGCCGAACGCGGAATATGAATCGAACATTTTGGCGGAAATACGGTCGTTGCGCGGCGTGGAAGATATGCTTAAGCTCAAGGCAAATAAGAAGTACAAAATCAACGTACAGTTCAAACTTCAATGACGCGGAGGGAAGGAGTTGGAACTCTTAAGCGAGCAGGACAAGGCGATAATCAAGGCGTTGCAGGAAGATTTTCCGCTGTGCGGGCAGCCGTATAAAATTTTGGCGGCGCGGGTTGGCATAAGCGAGGAAGAATTCTTGCGGCGGGTCAAGGAGTTGGTCGACGAAAAAAAAATTCGCAAGATGGGCGCGGTGTTGCGTCATCGCGAAGTTGGTTTTAATGCAAATGCGTTGTGCGCGTGGCAAGTGCCGCCCGATAAGCTAGACGACATTGCGCAAATTATGAGTGCTCATGCGGCGGTTTCGCACTGCTACGACAGAACGCCCGCGCCGAATTGGAATTATAATCTTTATACAATGATTCATGCGAAGACCCGCGACGAATGCGAAAAATTTATCGGCGAGCTATCGAACTTGACGGGCGTCACGAATTTTAAAATCCTTTACACAAAAAAAGAGTGGAAGAAAACCGGCATGAAGTACTTTTGCGAATAAAGGGCAGGAAAAATTTTCCCGCCCAATTTTTTTTCGCTAACGGAGTTTACTTCTTTGATTTCTTTTCCAGCTCTGCGACACGTGATTTGAGTTTTGAAATTTCTTTTTCCTGTTCATCGACAAAGGTAATGAAGAATGGCAACAACCAATCAAACGAATAGTTTTTTCCGGAAAGTTCGCTATACAAAGCCTTGAAAATTTCTTCTTTTGAAAGTTCGTTGCTCACGTTCAATGTACGCTTAAAATAATTACGGAGAGTATCTTTCATGAAAGAAAAGAAATACATGACATTTCTTTCCTGCAGATTTAATTTTTTTGCCAACGTAAAAAATGCCTCCATGGCAAGAAGACACGCTCGAACACGGTAACGGATTTGTTTTTCGGGCGAATCTTCCTTACGTTGAGTGATAGACTCAGGATTTTTACGATAAAAGTAGAACGCGGTGGGAATTTTTAAAAATCTTTTCGCACGACCGAAAACATGAATCGTCCAAAGAGAATCACCGTGAGTTATTATCTCTGGAAAGAAAATTCCATTTTCGATTAAGAAATCGCGGCGGCAAAATTTTTGATATGGCGTATGATGACAACCTTCAAAGAAGAAAAGATTAAGGACTTTATTTGTGTCGTTGACGATAAAGGTCGTTTCGCCTTTTTTGTCGGCTGTTTGTTTGATAACGTCGTTGCGACCTTTAAGGAGATATCGGCTGCTGGTATAGACAACATCGGCTTTGTAAGATTCTGCCGTCTTATACAAAGTATCCAACGCAGTCAATAAGATGAAATCGTCCGGGTCAACAAAACATATATATTTGCCACGGGAGTGCATGACGCCGATATTGCGCGGAATGTAGCCGGCGCCGCCCGAGTTCACTTTGGTGGACGTGTATCGCAGGCGACCTTTAAATTTCGGCTCGTAACTTTTGACAACCTTCATTGAATTATCGATTGAGCAATCGTCGACAACGATAACCTCGAAATCTTTAAACGTCTGCTTTAGGAGGCTGTCAAGGCATTCGCCGACAAATTTTTCCATGTTGTAAAGCGGGACAACCACAGAAATTTTCGGAATGCCCGTAGACTCCTTTTTATCTTTGAGCGATTTAATTTCCTTCTGTTGCGAATCAATGAAGCTAAAGAAAAATTTTGTCATCGCGTCAAAGTCGTCGCCGTTTCCAAGTTCGCGACCAAAAATTTCGTAGAGTTCTTCCGGCTTGAATTGCCCGCGAGCGTCAAAATTGCGTCCGAAGCACCATTCAAAAAAGTTTTTCTGCGCAAAATAGCAATAGGCAGGATTATTCCTTAAAATGCTCCGCTTGTTGAGCAAATCGGCTAGTGCTCGCGTCGAATAAACAAAAGCTTCGTTCCACGTGTTAATTTGAACCTCCGGAGCTCTCGTCGTGCGCGATACTGAAGTTTCCGAATCGCTCCGCCATAAATAAAACGCTTGCGGCACTCGAACGAACCTTTTGGCGCAACAAAAAAGTTCAAGCGTCCAAATATAATCGCCGCCGGAAATTATTTCGTAAAAAGTGATGTTGTTATCCAACAAAAATTGCCGCCGCACAAATTTTGTCCACGGAGTCCAGAAAACACCCGCAGTTATCAAAAGATTTTCAAGAAGTTTATGCGGCTCGTTGACTGTGAGCTTTTGAACTTCGGCAATTTCTTTTTTCTGCCATTTGCGCCCTTCTTTGTCCAATTTTAACTCCGCGCCAGCCGCTTCCGTGTAAAGATAGCGCGCTCCGGTGTAAACAACATCAGCTGAGAATCTTTTTGCCGAAGCGTAAAGCTCTTCAAGCGCGTTTTCGGTCAGCATGTCGTCGGCGTCAACGAAAAAAACGTATTCGCCCTTTGCGTAGTGGAAGCCTCTGTTGCGTGCCGTGTAGCCAAAATTGCCCGAATTCCTTTTCCGCTTTATAAGAACGTTTTCACGACCGAATTTTTCTAAAAAATTTTCGGCAATCGCAACAGAATCGTCCGTCGAACAATCGTCGACCAAAATTATTTCAAAATCTTGGAACGTCTGCTTTAAAAGACTGTCCAAACACTCTCCGATATATTTTTCTGCGTTGTACATCGGAATTATCACTGAAACCGCCGGGGTTCCCATTGAATCACTCCTTATCCTCCGTTAATTTGTGTTGTCCGAGCATCGTCGTCAAAGTTTCGCGCGTAAATTTGTATTCGGCGGAAGAAAAATCTTGTAGCGCGTCGTAACGATTCGATTTTGCATTTATCAGCCCGCAAAATGTATCATAGAACATATCATTTGTAAAATATTTTTCCCGATTTTTTTCCAGCGTCGCCACTCTGTCGGGGAAAATTTTTTCGTATTCCGGCGAAAAATAAATGAACATCGGCACGCGCAACATTTCAAACCTATTTTCGAGCTTACTTTTTAGCCAAATTGTGTTGTCAAAAGGGAAATCGGGATTATAAGCGTGCATGTAGTCGCGGCTCGCACTTTCGCCGATAACTAAAATTATCGTGCCGTTCAAATCATTTTCCGCTGAAATTTCGGCAGCGACCATTGCCCAATCACTCTGACCTATGCGGGATCCATGACGTTTGAATTGTAATTTCCTCACCGGCTTTTACGTCCAACGTGTAGCAATAAGTCTTGTCGTGCCAAGTGGGTGTGGGCGTGTCAAAAATAACTTTATCGTTCACGGTCAGATTTGTATAGTCAATCCAGTAGGGAATGCGCTTCAATTTGTTTTCAGGATTGCGAATGTCCAAACCCTTAAGATTTAATTCAAAACGCCCGTCTGTAACGACTTTTATTACAATCTCCAACTCCCCGCTATAGGATTGAATGAAGTAACCCCTTTCACTTTTTGGTAGCCAACGGGATCTGCCTGCTAAAGTTTTGTTATCGGATATAGAAAGAATCTTAAAGTCGGCTTTTCCTGTTTTGGGTACCAACTTGACATCAATTCTGGCAGTGAACTTATGAAGTATTTCAGAGCATTCCTTTTTTTCATTATACAAGGCAGTACACAGCGCGGGAATGAGAACATCATATTCACCGAGTTTTCCGCCAAACTCATTTTTTATCGCTGAGTAAATCAGATTTTCAGATAATTGTTTCGAGGATTCAAAAGTCCAATTAAATCTTGTGTTTACAAACTTCTTTAATAAAGAAAAACGACAAGAAGGATTCGTTCTGAAAAATTCATGCCTGTTCATTAGTTCATCGAGACTTTTTAAACCAAGCAACACGGGATTGAGCCAAAAATTTATTTCTTGTTGCGGAGTTCTTCCTAATCTCATCACTGAATTAGCAGACATACGTTGAATGTACACAAGATCGGGTACACGCAGAAAATTTTTTGCATAAAATAATAAACCCTGAGTCCAAATATTGTCCTCGCTAATTTTCACGGCTGGGAAAAAGATTTCGTTTTCCATTATTAAAATTCGTTTAACAAATTTATTCCAAGGCACTGTTAAATACCTATCGTTGACGATTCCCTCGACTCTTTTCTTCAAATCATTCGTCTCAAGTGTTGGTTTATCGATAAATTTCCCCTTTTGTCGACTTTCGATGCGGATATTGTAACCATTTTCATCTGATTCGTAATATTGTCTTCTTCATTGCGCAAAACTTTCAAATTCATTATCATCATACCAGCATTGAAGTAATTCTCTTCTTTTACGATGTTGTCGCGAACATATTGAGACCACAATGAAATTTTTGTGTTATTGGCAATTTCCAAAACAGCTGCAAGAGGATGATCTCCGAGCTCAATCTGCCAAAGCTCGTTTATGTCAAGATTGACGATAATATCCGAATCAAGGTAGATGACTTTATCGATGCTTTCGTCGAGGATTTCGGGAATCAAAAATTTAAAAAATGTTCCCATACTTACTCTAGATTTCGTCACAGAAGGAACTAATTCGGCGTATTTATTGATTTTATCTGCGCAAAGTTCCTCCACGTTATAAAATTTCAAACTTTGACTGTAACGGTTGGTAAGTTCTAAAAATTTGTCGCGATTATCATCTGTCAAAGTGTTGTCGTGCAAAATGTGGATTGTGACTTCCGACTTTGTGTTTTCAAAAATTGAAAAGATTGTTGTGCCCGTGAATTTTGAATAACGCCCGTTTCTGTCATGAAGTCCAAAGCAAACATGAACCATTGAATCACTTCCTATCTTCTGTGAGTTTATGCTGACCGAGCATGGTCGTCAGGGTTTCGCGATTGAATTTGTATTCGGCGGACGAAAAGTCTTGTTCCGCGTCATAGCGATTTGACGGCGCGTCGATTAGTCCGCATAGCGTATCATAAAACATATCGTTTGTAAAATATTTTTCCCGATTATTTTCTAGCATTTGGCTCATTCGGAGCAAAAAAATCCCGCCTCGAATAATTCGCGGGATTCGTTGCTATTTAAACGTCACTCCTATGCGGGAGCCAATAAGTTTGTATTCTAATCTCATCGCCCGCTTTTACTTCCAACGTGTAGTGATAAGGCTTGTCGTGCCACACGGGCGTGAGCTTCTCGAAAATAACTTTGTCATTGACCGTCAATTTTGTGTAGTCAATCCAGTAAGGCACGCGCTTTGATTTGTCTTCGGGGTTGCTCATATACAAACCCATAAGCCGCAAATTGATTTGCCCGTCCACCGTAGCTTTGGCGACAATTTCCATATTGCCTTTATAGGATTGAATTTGATAACCGATGCCGCCCTTTTGGAACCAATCAGGCTTCAAGACAGTGGCTTTGGCGTCGGAAACGGAAACGATTTGGAAATCACCTTCGCCTTGCGGCACTAGTTTAACGTCCACTCTTGCCGTAAGATATGGCAAGAATTTTTTGTTAATCGGTTCGACTGCTTTTATAACGTCGAGCGGTGCAGGAGTTTCTTTTTGGTGCGGGAGCCAATAAGTTTTTATTCTAATCTCATCGTCCGCTTTTACTTCCAAGGTGTAGTGATAAGGCTTGTCGTGCCACACGGGCGTGAGCTCCTCGAAAATAACTTTGTCATTGACCGTCAATTTTGTGTAGTCAATCCAATAAGGCACGCACTTTGATTTGTCTTCGGGGTTGCTCATATACAAACCCATAAGCCGCAAATTGATTTGCCCGTCCACCGTAGCTTTGGCGACAATTTCCATATTGCCTTTATAGGACTGAATTTGATAACCAATGCCGCCCTTTTGGAACCAATCAGGCTTCAAGACAGTGGCTTTGGCGTCGGAAACGGAAACGATTTGGAAATCGCCTTCGCCTTGCGGCACTAGTTTAACGTCCACTCTTGCCGTAAGATATGGCAAGAATTTTTTGTTAATCGGTTCGACTGCTTTTATAACGTCGGGCGGTGCAGAAGTTTCATTTTGGTGCGGGAGCCAATAAGTTTTTATTCTAATCTCATCGTCCGCTTTTACTTCCGACGTGTAGCGATAAGGCTTGTCGTGCCAAGTGGATTTGGGCGTGTCAAAAATAACTTTGTCATTGACCGTCAATTTTGTATAGTCAATCCAGTAAGGCACGCGCTTTGATTTGTTCTTCGGGATTGCGAATATCCATCCCCTTAAGATTTAACAAGAATTGTCCGTTAGCAGTAGCTTTAGCAACAATTTCCATATTACCTTTATAGGACTGAATAAAGTAACCAATCTCATTTTCCGGCAACCAGCCAGCTTTTTTCACAGTAGCTTTGCCGTCGGAGACGGAAACGATTTGAAAATCGCCTTCGCCTTGCAGCACTAGTTTAACGTCCACTCTAGCCGTAATATACGGACTGAATTTACGAATTAGCGATTCGCTAGCACGCGATTTTGTTTTTCTCTCGTTATCAATTGCAGAGAAAAGAAACGGGATTGTCATTTCAAATAAATCATCTTCTTTGATGAATTCATTGTATAAAGTTTTGTAAATATTTTGGCTACTCCATGATTTTCTTGCATCATTAGTACGGTTAATGCACCAATCGAAAAATTTCTTCAAAGCTTGATAACAATAAGCAGGATTTTGCTTTAAAATTTTCGTTTTGTTAGCAATATATGTCAAGGTCTTGGCAAAGATAACAAACGATGAAATCCAATTGAAAAATTGATTCGATGCTGTCGATTTTGAAACAGAATTGGTTCCGTAACGTCTGTAAAAGTAAAGCGGTGTCGTAATGCGTAAAAATCTCTGCGCATAACAATAAGAATGAATAACCCAAATATAATCCCCAGCTTTGGGTATTTCAGGAAAGACAAGCTTGTTTTTAATCAAGAAATCTCTGCGAACAAAATGCACCCACGGCGTAGTGAAACCTTTTTCAAAAAAGAGCAGTTGCAAATTGGCATCAGGGTCATCAATAGTCAAAGTAGGATTGTCTTCAAGCCCTTTCTTTATTAATTCCATACCCCTACCGTCCGTTACCACCTTAATCGTATTTGGTCTGTTCATCTCGTAATGAAGAGCCATATAAACTATATCAGCATCATATTCCTTTGCACAGTTATAGAAAGTTTCCAAGGCTGAACCCAAAAAGAAAATCATCGGCGTCCAAGAAGTAAACATATTCACCGCTTGCAATATAAAAACCAGTGTTTCGCGGCACATAGCCTCCCGTTCGCGAATTTTTTTCCAACTTCATGAGTTTAAGTCGTCCATTAAATTTCGGGGCGTAGCTTTCGACAATTTCTATGCTATTATCTATCGAACAATCATCAACCAAAATAACCTCAAAATCTTGGAACGTCTGGATCAAAAGACTTTCAAGACATTCGCCAACGTGTTCCGCCGCGTTGTACATCGGGATAACGACGGAAATCGCAGGCGATAAAGGAGCAGGAATAATAACTTGCTGAAAAGAAGTCGTCGGCATAAAATCAAACTTTTTATCATTTAGGCGATTAAGCTTACCTTCAAGTTCAACAAGTCTCTCTTTATTTTTTTGAGCATTTACTAAAGCTAAACTTTGATTGTATATATGGGCGCATAGAGTAGAAAACGTAACAGAATATTCACCCAAATATTTACCAAATTCTTCTTTTACTATATCATAAATATCAGATTGAGAAAATTGTTCGGTATTTTTAAAACTAAAACTTAAATGCACTTTTCCTTTAAAGAATTCCTCCAAAATGGCATAACGTTGTTGCGGATTTCTTTGAAAGAATTCAATTTTGTCCATAAAATTATCAAGCACTTTCATTCCAAATAGAACAGGGTTAAACCAAAAACTGATTGTTTGTTGCGGCGTTTTTTTTATCCCTGATATTGAATCGTCTCTCATACGACGAATGTATATCATATTCGGTACACGTAAGAATTTTTTTGCGAAGAAAATTAATGCATAAGTCCAAATGTCATCGTCACTGATTTTTAAAACTGGAAAAAAGATTTTATGTTTGTCTAGTAAATCATGCCGAACCAATTTTAGCCAAGGCGCAACCCAAAATCTTTTGTCTAATATTTTTTGAACTCTTTCAGATAAATCTTGAGTCTCTAACGTCGGCTTGTCAACAAAAGGTGGACGTTGAATTTTCTTTTCGGCAAGATAAACATTTTTAATAAATTTTTCGCCGACACCTGACGACATAAAATATTTTTCGCAATAAACAACGTCGGCGTCGTATTCTTTGGCAAGCGTATACATTTCTTCCAAACCCGTTTGGGTAATAACGTCGTCGTTATCCATGTTATATATGTATTCGCCAATTGAGTGATTAAGTCCGATGTTTCGTGCAACTACTCCGCTACCCGTGTTTTTAGGTGTGTGATGAAGTTTGAGTCGTCCTTCGAATTTCGGCATATAATTCTCGACAATCTCGCAACTTGAATCCGTAGAACAGTCGTCAACTAAAATGACTTCAAAGTCATAAAAGGTTTGAGCTAAAAGACTTTCGAGACATTCGCCGATATATTTTTCCGCATTGTACATGGGAATAATCACCGATATTGCCGGATTAGTCACATTTTTAGACCACGTACAAATGGAAGGCGCATAATTGGACAGTACTTGAACTTTCTTTTTCGATTTTGGTAGTGCAGGGGCAGGTTTTACAAAATGAGCTAATCTTGGCGGAGAAGATACGTTAAAAGTTGAGCAAGGAAATTTTCTTCTATAATTTTTCATTAAATCACTTCCTATCTTCTGTGAGTTTATGCTGACCGAGCATGGTCGTCAGGGTTTCGCGATTGAATTTGTATTCGGCGGACGAAAAATCTTGTCCCGCGTCATAGCGATTTGACGGCGCGTCGATTAGCCCACATAGCGTATCATAAAACATGTCATTTGTAAAATATTTTTCCCGATTTTTTTCCAACGTCGCCACTCTGTCGGGGAAAATTTTTTCGTATTCGGGCGAAAAGTACATGAACATCGGAATTCTAAGCATTTCAAACCTAAACACGTCCGGATTGTGCGAAATTTCTAAGTCCTCGCCGTGATCCGAGAAATAAATCATCGCTTGCAAGTTCAAATTGTCTTTTGCATAGTCAAAAATCCTCGACAGGACGAAATCCGTGTATAAAATCGAATTTGCATAGCTCGGAGCCGCTAACATCATGCCGGAACCGTCTTTAGTCACCCATTTTTTAAAATTTCGCGGATAACGGCTGTTGTAATAAATATGACTGCCCATTAAGTGGAAAACTATAAAATTTTTTTCGTTCGGGTCAACTTTATCGAAGAATTTTAATAAAATTTCGTCCTCAAGCTCCGAAAAATCAAAAGTATCGTCCGTCCACTCCGAAATATCCGCAGTTTTTGCAACTAAAGTTATCGCGCTGTCAAATTCGCCGTATCTGCCCTGATTGCTAAACCAATAAGTCTTAAATCCCGCCTTTTTAGCCGCGTCGACGATTGAAACGCTCTCAAAAAATTCTTTGTCGTTGTATTGGCTCTGTTCAGTCAAAGCGCGTTGCAAAACGGGCACAGTTTGCGTCCACGAGGCGTAAACATTGCTAAAAATTATAAATTTTCCCTGCGCGGGCGTCAAATTTGGAGAATTTTCTTCCGTAATTTTGTAATCGGGATTAATTTTGGCGTCGTCAGGAATAATTCCTAATTCCTCATTCCTAATTCCTAATTGAAATTCAAGCCAAGGCGTGTTGTCGAACGGGAAATCGGGATTGTAGGCGTGCATGTAGTCGCGGCTCGCACTTTCTCCGATAATAAAAATAATCGTGCCGTTCAAATCGTTTTCCGCAGAAATTTTTAAATCTGCAAGGCGTGCGGCGCGATTTTTGCTGTAAAGTTGCGTCTGCGCGGCGTAATCCGTCACTGTTTTATATAATCCAGCCATTGAAGTTTGCGGAACGTAATAAATCAGCGCGGCGAAACTTAAAATTAAAGAAATTGCCGCCGCCGCAGTTTTTTCCGTGTTTAAAGTGAGTTTTTGCAAGAATTTAGCGTGAGTTTTGTACGTTAGGCGCAAAAAAATTCCAATCAATAATAAAATTAGCGCGGCAGTCGGCAATCCAATCATCGCGCGGATAAATTCGCCCGCTTCGTGCCAATTCGTTAAATAAATCGCCATCAGCGACGCCGGCGACAGACAATGCCACGTCATACAATAATAAATCAGCTCGGTCAGCGGTATCAGCAAAAAAATTAAGTTTAGAGCGCAAATTATCAGCGGAAATCGCAAAATTACGGTTGCAGAGGCTAAAAATATAAAAATCGCCGTCCCGACTGCGAAATCGTAATAAATTAGCGACATAAACCATTGCCGCTGATAAGTCCACGTGAAAAATAGCGGAAATGCCGCGCACCAAGCTAATCCCGTTAATAAATTCGGCAAATGCGCCCTTGAAAACAATTTTTCTCCGCTCGAATACTGAATCAGCCATAAAAGCGCGATTGTTATCGGTATCGGCGGCAAAAAATACTGCGGAGCCGCCGGTTGACCTATGTCGATATAAAAAACTTCGCCGAGATAGTAATAAAGTGCCGCGTAAGCCAAAAATTTCTTTGAATCGGACATTGAAATCACTTTTTCCATAAAAATTTTGTTGTGAAGCTCGAATGATTCTACCTTGAGGGAAAATTTCTGTCAAACGCAAAAAAAAATTGCCTCGGAAGGCGTTTTGGTCGTTGAAACCGATTTTGAACGTCAAAAACGAGTTTGAAAGGCGATTTGGAGGCTCATTTTACATTTTCCACCCACATGGAATTTGTGTCGCGCCATTATGCTGGTTTTTCGGGGGGTACAAAAATCAGGGGTGATTTTGAAGTTCATTTTACATTTTCCACGTACATGGAATTTGTAAAACGGGCAAAAAAAATCGCCTCGAAAGGCGATTTGAGGTTCAATTTACGTTTTCCAAAATATTGGAATTTGTAAATCAGCCGCCGACGATTAATCCGACGAGCCAAATCGCAAGCGGAATCGTCACGAACGCAATCCCGATAAAATCAATGTAAACGCCAGTCTTAATCATCTTTGTAATCGGGACGTAGCCGCTGGCGTAGACAATGGCGTTGGGCGGCGTGGAGACCGGCAACATAAATCCGAGCGACGCGCTCAACGCAATGCCGACCGACACCGGAATTGGACTTAAGCCCGCCGAAACCGCGATTGTTATCGCCAAAGGTCCAATCATGTTCGTTGCCGCCGTGTGAGAGGTAAGCTCCGACAAAAGCAACGCTAAAACCGAGAACACCGCGACTAAAACGACTTGCGACGCCGCGCCGCCCATTGCCCCGACGATTAAATTGCCGAGCCATTGCGACAAGCCCGTTTTGTACATCATTCCGCCCATTGCTAAGCCGCCGCCGAATAAAATCAGCGTGCCCCACTCGATACCGGCGGAGGCTTCCTTCCAAGTGATTGTGAATTCGCGTTTGGAAAAGTTCACGGGCAATAAAAACAGCAAAAGTGCGCCTGCCATCGCCGCTATCGCTTCGGGGAACAGTTGATTGTACATTTTCAAAATCGAACTTCCTGCGCCTAAGAACATATTTAAAAATCCGGGGATAATCCACAGCGCGACCGCTACCATGAACGCAATCAGAGTATTTTTTTGCGCACGCGTCCAATTTCCAAGCTCTGCGATTTTTGCGCGTATAAATTCTTCTGCGCCGTCGATTTTATCAACGTCGGGCGGGAACATGCGCGATAAAACGACATACGCGATTATAAAATAGAAAAACATCGCCAAAAAGCCCCAAATCATCCACTCGAAAAACGAAATGTGAATGTTTTCCATTGAATCAAGGAATCCGAGCATAATTAAATTGGGCGGCGTGCCTATTGGAGTTAAAACTCCGCCGATTGACGCCGAATAAGCCGTCATTAACATCAAACCTGTCGCATATTTGTACTCCGACAAGTCAATTTCGCGCCCATTTGCCGCCATCATGTCTTTAATTGAGTTCAAAAGCCCTAAACAAATCGGAAACATCATCGCGGCGGTAGCGGTATTGCTCACCCAGCCCGAACAAAGCGCGGTTGCCATCCCGATTGCTAAAAAAATTCGTTTTGGATTGGAGCCGACCCAATTTCTTGACAAAAGCCAGTATGCAAAGCGTTTATCAAGCCCGTGCATCATCATTGCCTTTGCCAAAATGAATCCGCCCATGAATAAAAATATCATTGGGTTAGAAAAGGCTGCGAATGCCGCCGAAACTGGGATTGCGCCGGTAATTACGGCTAAAGTCGGACCTAAAAGCGACGTGACGGGGATTGGAACTGGTTCAGTAATCCACCACAGCGCGACGAGCACCATTATTGCTAAAAGTTTGTGCGCTTCGAGCGTCAAGGCGTCAATCGGCGTCAACATGACTGCAATCGCGAGAATCGGCGCGAAAATTAATCCAAAAGTCCGCCGTCGTCTATCAAAAGCTTGTTCGGCGTCCTTAATTTTTTGTGCTTCCAAACTTTGGTTTTTCATTGATATTCGCCACCTTTTATGCTAAAGTTTAGCAGACGCCGCGCAAATTTTCAATGCAAAGGGGAATTTTTATGACGATAACGGAAATTCAAAAGCAATTAGACGTAATCAAGAACGATCGCTTAGTTGGAGCGCATCACGACGACATATTTTTCACAACACAAGCGGATATGGAAGCGTTGGAACGAATAATTGCGCTGATAGCGTTTTTGAGCGAAAAAAAGCCTTCCGACAAGTTAAAAGTCGCTGAAATTTTGGCGGCAGCGAACATTGACGCTTAAACAACAAAAAAACCTCGGAGCTTGCGATAAGTTCCGAGATTTTTTTATTTACGGCGCGACGAAGCCCGAATTTTCGCCCGAAGTATTCCCTTTAAGCAACCAAGTTTGCGCTTGAGTGATTTTTACGTTGATAAGGTCGCCGGCGCGTTCGTTTTCGTGAGCAAACAGCACCAACTTATTGGAGCGCGTCCGTCCCGTGAAAATTTTATCGTCGGTCTTGCTTGCGCCTTCAACTAAAATTTCAACGGTCGAATCAAGCAGCGCACGATTTTTTTCCAAGCTGATAGCGTTTTGAACGTTCATCAGCGCGTCAAGGCGGCGGTGTTTAGTCTGCTCGTCAATCTGATTGTCAAAAGTTGCGGCGGGCGTCCCGCTCCGTTTGGAATAAATAAAAGTAAACGCCGCGTCGAATTGAACTGCCCGCAAAAAGTCCAAAGTCTCCGCGAAATCTTCTTCCGTTTCGCCGGGGAAACCGACAATTAAATCAGTCGTCAAGCTGACGGCGGGAATTGCCGCGCGAATTTTCTCGACCAGCCGCAAATATTTTTCGACGGTGTAAACGCGATTCATGCGCTTTAAAATTTTATCGGAGCCGTATTGAACGGGCAAATGAATATGTTCGCAAATATTTTTCCCGCCCGCTATCGACGCAATTAATTCGTCGGATAAATCTTTCGGGTGACTTGTCATAAATCGGAGCCGCTCCACGCCCGCAATTTTATCGACCGCCGTCAACAATTCCGCAAAAGTCATGCCGCCCGAATAGGAATTCACGTTTTGCCCCAGCAAAGTTATCTCCTTGAAACCTTCGGCGACGGCTTGCTTGACTTCGGCGAAAATTTCTTCGGGCTGGCGGGAACGTTCACGGCCGCGCACATAGGGCACGATGCAGTAGGTGCAAAAGTTGTTGCAACCGTACATTATCGGCACGAAAGTAGAAACTTGCCCGCCGCGCAGGGGAAAAACTTCCGTGGGAATGGAGCCGCTTACATTGGAAGTATCCACGATATGTTTGCGTTCGCGTTCAATGCTTTGGACGACGCGGGCTACTTCACAGCTTTGCCCCGTACCTAAGACGAAATCGACATGCGGCGCACGTTTGATTAAATTTGCTCCTTCCTTTTGCGCCATGCAACCCGCCACGCCCAAAATCAACGAGGGCTTCTCTCGCTTGAGAGTTTTGAACCTGCCAATTTGCCCCAAAACTTTATCCTCGGCGGTGCCGCGCACACAGCACGTATTGATTAAAATCAAATCCGCCGCCGCTAAATCCTCCGTCAAAGAATATCCGATTTGTTTAAGGTGCCCTGCCATGCGCTCGGAGTCAGCGACATTCATCTGGCAACCGTAAGTTAGAAGTTTTAATTTCTTGTCCATGCCGCGCATTTTATCACATTGCCACCTTGCCGCAAATATTTTTTACTTGAGCGTTTTGCCGCTGATTGTGCGATTTTTGCCGTTGATATTGATGACGTCGCCTTTGCTGACGCCGTCGAAAATAACAGAGCCGCCGCCGCTAATCGTGAGCGTAAGTTTATCGCCGCTGAACGCCGCCTTAGTGAACGTGCCGCCCGTTTTGCCGTTCGATTTTAAAATCTTGAGCATGTCACCGCTTGAATAGTTGAAGATAGTATCTTTGCCTTCGCCCGGCTTGTAGATGAAAACATCGTTGCCCGCGTCGCCGAAGAGTTTATCGTTTCCTGCGCCGCCCCAGAGCGTGTCATTACCTGCGCCGCCGTGGAGTGTATCGTTACCCGCGCCGCCGACTAGAGAATCAGCACCTTTGCCGCCGTACAAATTATCTTTGCCCGCGCCGCCTAGGATTGTATCGTTGTCATCGCCGCCGTTTAGTATGTCGTTACCTGCGCCGCCGTCGAGGAAGTCTTTGCCGGCACCGCCGTTGAGGAAGTCG
>JAFXNB010000127.1 GCA_017529935.1 Selenomonadaceae bacterium | reverse complement strand
TGAAATTTTCAATGGCGTTGGGCGCGTTGTTCATTCCCACGTAGCAAAGCCCGCGATTGAAATAGAAAAAATCCACGCGCGGTTCAAGTTCAATCGCCCGGTTTAAATCTGTGATACCCTGCGGAATATTTCCCAAAGTTCTAAACGTACTGCCGCGATTGTTGTAGGCAAGCGCGAGATTCGGATTAAGTTCAATCGCCTTGTTGAAGTCGGCGAGGGCTTGCTGATGATTGCCCAAAATGCCGTAAGCCGCGCCGCGGTCATTATAAGCCATGGCGTAGTTCGCGTCGAGTTTTATGGCTTCGGTGCAGTCCGCGATTGTCTGCTGAAAATTTCTCAAGACGCCGTAGGCATTGCCGCGCCCGCAATAAACTTGTGCCGTCGGATAAATTTTAATTGACTCGTCGCAAAGTCTGATTGCCTCTTCGTAGTTGTGATTGAAAAAACTTTTCTGCGCCGCTTCAAATTTCTGGTTCGCTTGGAAAATTTTATCTTCGGCGGCGATTTCTTCGGAAACTTTTTCGCGTTCACGTTTGCCGCTGAGTTTGCCCTCCGCCTTGAGTTTTTCAATCTGCCGTTTGAGTTTGGTGATTGTCGCATCCTGCGCGGCAACGGCGGCTTGCAGTTCTTTGTTTTGCGTGACGATTGTAGATTTTTCCTGCGCGCTCTTTTCGAGCCATTTGTTTACGTCGTCGCTGTTGATGTTCACCTTGACCGTTGCGCGAATTAAAAAGCCGGTCGCGTTGTCTGCGGGAGTCACACTATATTTCACGTCGACGACATTGACAATTCCGCACGTGATTGCAACGACTTCATCTTTTACCAGCTCAAAATCTTTTGTCTCGGAGTAGGTGCTGATATAAACGCCTGCCTGTTCCTGCGCGGAGCGTTCGGCTTTTTGCTTGGCGCGTTGCTTGGCGATGTCCATCGTCTCAAATTCGCTCATCAAGTATTCTTCGGTGCTCTCGTAAGTTTTTATCTCCGCGTTGCCCGTCGACGCTACAAGCAAACTCATCATCAGCACGATAAAAAATTTTTTCACGGCTCTCACCTCCCAAAAATTTTCTTGCAAAAAACGGACGCACTCCGTAAGCACGCCCGCTTTTATTCAAGACGCTTTGAAATTAATTAATGAAGACCACCGCGCAATTTTCGAGGAACTTGTCATGCTGATTGGCGGAGAGAATTTTATCGGCGTCCGCCACGCTGACGACGGGATTTGCGTTGATGTCGGAAAGAGATTCTGCTTTCACGACCAAGGGATTGTTGCCCGCGCGCGAACGGCTGATTTGGTCGTTGATGTCGCTGGCGTAGCTTGCCATGCCGCTGACGATAATTTTGTCGTAGTTAAGATTTTGATGCCCGTAAATCGCTTGACCGTTGGAATTTTTGATGACGGGGCTCATGACGGGATTAAGATTTTTTCCTCTGCAATCGACAATCAAGCCCGTGTAATTGTTGCCGCTCGGCTGCGAAACCGTCATGCTCGGTTGCGGGAAAGAAACTTTCGGCTCGTCCTTGAAGGGCAGGAACGCCACTTCAGCAACGGAACCTTTGCCGCCGAACAAAGGCATTTCCATGATAACTTTGCAAGTGCCGTCGTCAAAATATTGGGGCGAGCCAATTTCTCTGGCATTGCGGATAACGCCCTGCGCCGAAGTTCTGACTTGATAAACGTCCAGTTCGTAATCCGTCATCGAAGCGTTAGTTTCAACTTGAACTTTAATGTATTCGACCAATTTGGCATGCGCGTCCATTCTTGCCGCCTTTGAAGCCGTCAAGCGATATTTGCCGGGATTATTTTTGTACGCGCTCTTCCCGACGCCTTCGCCCGTCACTTGAATGACGCCTCTTATAAAATCAGGATTGACGCCGTCCATTTCCTGCGCGAACGTTACCGCCAACGTTGCCAGCATCATAACTGCCGCCGTCAGGCACGCCGCTAACTTTTTGAAACTCATCTTGAAAACCTCCTTGAACGATAAATAATTAACCTCTATATCCCAGAGCACGCGCCCTGTTCAAATCTTCCTGCGAGCCGTAATAATCGCCCAGCCGTTGACGGCAGACCGCGCGATTGTAGTAGCTGTCCGCGTCGTTGGGGTTGAGTTGAATCGCGCCGCCGAAATCGTCAGCTGCCTTGCGGAAGTCGTTCAATTTCACGTGAGCCAGCCCGCGATTGTAAAAGTTTCTGTATTCGTTGGGGTTGAGCGCAATGGCTCTGTTTAAATCGGCAATCGCGCCGTTGAAGTCGCCCAGCCGATAGTAAATCGCGCCGCGAATGGAATAGGCGGTTGCGTTGTTGGGATTGAGTTCAATCGCCCGCGTGCAAAGGGCAATCGCGCCTTGAAGGTCGCCGTTATAGTAAAGTTTGCTTGACTCGGCGAGCTGTTGATTGGAGAGGAAAATTTTATCTTCGGCGGCGAATTGCTCGGAAATTTTTTCGGCTTCTTTGGGCTTATCGGCGAGCTGTCGTTTAAGTTCGGCAATCTGCGCGTCCTGCTCGGCAATCGCCTTTTGCAATTCGATATTCTGCGCCACCAAATCAGATCGTTCGCCGGAGTCGCGATTGAGCCATTTGTTTATGTCGTCGCTGTCGATGTCCGCCTTGACCGTCGCACGCACGATTAAACTTTTGCCGTCGGCCAGCGGCTTCAAATCGTATTGCACGTCGACGATTTTTAAAATGCCGCCCGTCATTGTCCGAATTTCGTCCTTGGTGACCATCATGTTGACAACTTCGGTATTCGACTCGATAAAGACGCCGGCTTTTTCCTGCGCGGCGCGTTCCGCCTTCTGCTTGGCGCGTTGTTTGGCAACGTCAATCGTCTCGAATTCGCTCATGATGTATTCGTCGCTGCCCTCGTAAGTTCTGACTTCGGCGTTGACCGTCGAAGCAATCATGAAACTTGCCAACGCGGCGACCAGAAATTTTTTCATGCTAAACGCCTCCTTATCAGTTATCCGCCTCTAAAAATTCCCTTGCAACTGAACCGTAAAAGCCCAGCTCCTTTGCCTTTAAAAAATCTTCGCGGGCGTGCTTTTTGTCGTCGAGATGCTTGTAATAAATCCCGCGAAAATAATAAGCGTACTTGCTGTTAGGGTCGAGCCGAATCGCCGCGTTCAAGTCGTCGATTGCCTTGGCAGTGTTGCCCGCTGACAAATTTGCCGCGCCGCGAATCCATAAAGCCATCGTATTATTCGGGTCAAGTTTCAAAACTTTATCGGCGTCGTAAGCGGCATTTTTATATTCTCCCAGCCCAACGTAAATAAAAGCACGCTTGGCGAAAATTTCGGGGTCGTCGGGATTCAATGCCGCCGCCTCCGTCAAAAGCGCAATCGCCTCGTCGTTTTTATCTTCGTACCAAAGTTTTGTTGCCTCGTCAACTTTTTTATTCGCCAGAAAAATTTTTTCGGCGGGCGTTGTCTTAGCGTAATTCTCCAAGCGGCGATTTAAATCGTCTGCGTCAATGTCGACCTTGACTGTCGCCCGAATCAAAAAATCTTCCCTATCGTAGACGACCTCGACGACTTTTAAAATCGCGCCCGTCTGCGAAGTTATCTCGTCCTCTATCAGCTCGAAATCTTCGGAGCGGGAACGACTTTGAATCAAGACGCCCGCTTTTTCCAGCGCGTTGCGAATGGCTCTGTCTTTTGCGCCCTGCTTTGCAATCTCAAGGGTATCGCGCTCGCCCATTGCGTATTCGCCGACGCCTTCATAAGTTTTAATTTCGGCTGAAACACTCGACACGCTGAATAAGCTTATCATCAGCGCGATAAAAAATTTTTTCATGGTGGCTCACTTCCTGAGCGCGTCCAAAGTTTTTTTCAGGCTGTCAAGATTTTCAACGTTGAGACTGCGAATTTTTTTATCGATACGCCGATTGAAGCCGCTAAGAGTTTTGCCAGGTCCGCATTCGATAAAAGTTTCCGCGCCGAAATTTTTCATTGCCTCCACGCACGCTATCCACTTGACGGGATTGTCCGCCTGCGCCACGAGATTTTGTTTTATCGTCGCCGCTGAAGTTTCAAGTTCGCCGTTGACGTTTGCCGCCACGGGAAACGCCGCGTCATTAATTTTAATTTTGTCAAGTTCGACGGCGAGCTTTTTTGCGGCGGGAGCCATCAACGTGCTGTGGAAGGGCGCGCTCACCGGCAAGACGACAGCTTTTTTCGCGCCCGCCGCTTTTAATTTTTCGACTGCCGCCTCGACGCCCGCCGTTTTCCCCGCGATAACCGTTTGTCCTGGGCAGTTGAAGTTGACCGCTTGCACCTCGTCGACTTCCGCGCAGATTTTTATAATCGCGTCGTCGTCAAGTCCGAGAATCGCCGCCATAGCTCCTTCGCCGACGGGAACCGCCTCTTGCATGAACTGCCCGCGCTTGTGAACCAAAACGACCGCATCGGAAAATTTCAGCGAATTAGCCGCAACCAGCGCGGAATATTCGCCCAAGCTGTGACCGCCCGCAATTTGAGCCGTGACGCCCTCCGATTTTAAAATTTCGTTGACGATGACGCTGACGACCAAAATCGCGGGCTGCGTGTTCGCCGTGAGTTTTAAATCGTCCGCCGTGCCGTCGAAGCAAATTTTTTTTATCGAATAGCCCAGCGCGTTGTCCGCCTCGTCGAAAAGTTTTTTTGCCGCGTCGAAGTTGTCATAAAAATCTTTGCCCATGCCGACCGTCTGTGCGCCTTGTCCAGGGAAAATAAAAGCCGTCTTCATAAAATCCGCTCCTCCAAAAAAATAATTGGCGATTAGAATTTTCTCCGGTCGCCAACCACTTCCCTAAAAAATTTTTCATTCGTATTTGCCTTGAACTTTCTCAACTACACCGCCAATGCCGCCTACAATGTCATCAATAATTTCTTTAACGGTTTTAATGTCGTCGAGCATGCCGGAAATTTGTCCAATCATGACCGAGCCGTTTTCCACGTCGCCCAAGTGCGTCGCTCTGTGCAATGCGCCCGTGCCGAGCTGTTCAAGTTCATCATTGGATGCGCCCGCCGCTTCCATTTCAAAAAAAGTTCGTGTGAGTTTGTTGGCGAGCACGCGAACGGGATGACCGAGCGTCCTGCCAGTTACGACCGTCGACCTGTCCTTTGCCTTGAGCACGAGATTTTTATAATTCGGGTGAGCAATGCACTCCTTGCTTAGGACAAAACGCGTGCCCATTTGAATTGCGCTGGCTCCCAGGGCGAACGCCGCGACAATTCCCCGCGAATCAGCGAAGCCGCCCGCCGCTATGACGGGAACATCGACCGCGTCAACGACTTGCGGGATAAGCGGCATCGTGGAAATTTCGCCGATATGCCCGCCCGATTCGCAACCTTCAGCAATGACGGCGTCCGCGCCGCTCTTGACCAATCTTTTCGCCAACGCGACGCTCGCCACGACCGGAATAACTTTTGAGCCGATTTCTTTCAGCGCGGGAACGTATTCGCCGGGGTTGCCTGCGCCCGTCGTCACGACTGGAACTTTTTCCTCGACCATGAGTTTCATGACTTCCTTGACGAACGGCGACATCAGCATCACGTTCACGCCGAATGGTTTATCCGTCCACGCCTTACACTTTTGAATTTCTTTGTGCAAAATATCGGGAGGCATGTGCCCCGCGCCGATAAGTCCCAAGCCGCCCGCGTTCGACACCGCCGAGGCCAGCTCCGCCGTCCCTATCCACGCCATGCCGCCTTGGAATATCGGGTACTTGATGTTCAGCAACTTACATATGGCGTTATTTTCAAACATAATCTCTCCTCCTCAACGGTTACACCGCTACGCTTAAATTATACGAATACGCCGCATTTGTCAATTCCAAATTAATTTAAAGTACCGCCTTGATTAACTCGAAAATTTTGCTGTCGACGTATTTGCAGGCAATCCCGACCGCCGAACAAATCGCCTTGTCATCGGAGGAGCCGTGACTTATCACGCAACAGCCGTCCACGCCCAAGAGTGGTGCTCCGCCGTTTTCCGACACGTCAAGACGCTTGGACATATTTTTAAACGTCGCGGCAAGGAGTTCTTCGCCCAAAAGTTTCGCGCCGCCGTTCGCTGTCAATTCTTCCGTTAAAAGTTTCATAATCGTCAAGGCAAGCCCCTCGCCGAATTTCAAGACGACGTTGCCGACGAAGCCGTCACAAATCACCACGTCAAATTTTCCCGTGGGAATGTCGCGCCCTTCGGCGTTGCCCGCGAAATTTATCGTCCGCAAATTTTTTAGTAGCTGATAAGTTTCCTTGACTTGCTCGTTGCCCTTAGTTTCCTCCTCGCCGATATTCAACAGCGCGACGGAAGGATTTTTTATTTTCAAGACGTGCTCGGCGTAGAGCGAACCCATTATCCCGATTTGAATCAAATGTTCGGGGCGGCTGTCGACGTTCGCGCCGCTGTCCAAAAGTAAAGTCGTGCCGCGTGGCGTAGGAATCGGGGTCGCGATTGCGGGGCGTCCGACTCCGTGAAGCC
>JAFXNB010000126.1 GCA_017529935.1 Selenomonadaceae bacterium | reverse complement strand
TTTGGGGCGGTTAATTTTTTTCGAGGTGATGAAAATGGTTGTTCCGCAGACGACAAAAGAATTGCTCGCCGAATCGCTAAGGGAGCTTGCGAAATTTAAATCCGTCGACAAAATCACGATTAGGGAGCTGACAAAAAATTGCGGGCTAACGTCGCCGACGTTTTACAATCACTTCCGCGACAAGTACGATTTAATGGCGTGGATTTATAATCGGCGCGTCGAAGCGTCGCTGGAAAATTTCGGGCGCGGCGATTCTTTCGAGGACGTGATTTGCAAATGGATGGAAATTGTTTTGGAGGACGAAGAATTTTATAATAACCTGCTAAAAAATGCCGTCGGACAAAATTCTTTCCGCTACGCCGCGAACGACCACGCGATTAAATTGCTTGAGGATTGGATAAAAATTCGGCACAATCTGAACGAACTAACGCCGGAAATTTATTTCTGCCTGCGATTTTATATGCGGGCGATTTCGGAGCTTGTCAACGATTGGGCTTTGGACAAGTGGGAATGTTCGCCGCGCGAGATGGCAAAATTTTTCGTGGAGGCAATGCCCGCGCCGCTCAAGCCGCTGCTTTTACAAATTTAATTTTACGTAAAGCCGGTTCACAAAATCGCCGCTTTGAAATTTGAATTTATTCGGCGCAGGTTTTAAACTTATCACAAAAATTTTTCGGAGGGATTTTTCATGCCGATGGTAAAAGATTATCTTCACAACAAATTCAAACACGGAATCGAAGCGGGCAAACTTCAATACGGCGTCGGGCAGGAGACGACCTCGGCGGAAGTCGCGGAGATTTTGGCGACGTCGAATTTCGATTTTCTCTTTGTCGACGGCGAACACGGCGGCCACACCGTCACGACGATTTTGGACATCGCCAGAGCAATCGCGGCTTATGACATGACGCCCGTCGTCAGAATTCCGCAAGCCGGCACCGGAATCATCAAGCAACTGCTTGACGGCGGCATTCAAAACATCATTATCCCGAAGGTCGAAACCGGAGAGGAAACCGAATCGATTATGTATTGGGCGAGCTACGCGCCGCGCGGCAATCGCGGCTTCGGAGCGAGTGCTGTCCGCGCAGGGCGTTTCAATCGTCACCTCGATTATCTTGAACGCAACGTCGACGAAATTTGTATCCTGCCGCAGATTGAAAGCGTGCGCGGCTGGGAAAATTTGGAGGCAATCGCAAATACTCCTGGCGTCGGCGGAATTTTCCTCGGTCCGATTGATTTGGCTGTCGACATGGGGCACGGCATAAATATTTTCCATCCCGAAGTTGAAGCGGCTATGGACGACATGATTAAACGCGTTCGCAAGCTCGGCAAACCCGTCGGCACAATCGCCTTGACGCCCGAACAATTTAAACGCTTCGTCGATTTGGGCATTTCGTACATTATTCTCGGCGGCGACACAGCCTTTTTGACGACTGCCGCTGATAATACGCTCAAAACTTATAAGGAGGCTATAAGCAAATAAAAAACGTGTTAATCATTTCGGGGCACCCCGATTTGAAAAATTCCGTCGCGAACAAGGCTATCTTGGAGGAAATTTCTGCACAGTTGCCGCAAGCCGAGATTCGTAAAATCGACGAACTTTGCACGAACAGTCAATTCGACGTTAAGGTGGAGCAGGCGGCGTTCGAGAAAGCCGATATTATCGTCTTCCAATATCCGATGCACCGGTACGGCTTGCCCGGTCTGTTCAAACTCTACATTGATAAAGTCATGGAGCACGGCTGGGCTTACGGTTCGCAGGGCACCGCGCTGGCGGACAAACCTTTCATCAAATTAAAAATTTCGCCGCCACTTGCAAGCTCTCATCGACAAAGCAAAGAAACAATCCGACGATATTATCGCGTGCATAAAAAGTTTATAAAATTATTCGGTTGGCGAAACGTATTTTAATTCCGAAGTGGATTAAGTCGACAACCATTTGGACGGAGAGGAATTTACAATGGAAAACAAAGTTATCGAAGGTCTTCAAACAATCGTTACGGAGCTGGCTCAACAGGCTGACGGGCATGTCATTCAGTCTAGGATTTTCGCGAGTCAAGGCTTGAGCAAATTTGCTAAGCAGTACGAAGAGCACGCCGCCGAGGAGCGCGGTTACGTCGTCAAGTGCATTGACCGCCTGATTGATTTGGGCTGTGAAGTCAAGCTGGAGAATAAAAATTGTTCGCCGATTATCTGCGACGCTGTCGAATATCTCAAGCACGACTTGCAAGTTTCAAAGAACGGCTTGGCTTGGCTGAAAGAAATTCTCCTTGCCGCGCAGGACGACCCGACGACCTTTGACATCCTGAAGGATTATTATCAGGACGAGGAAGGCGATATGTATTGGGCGGAACAACAGCTTGAAATTATCGAACTTATCGGCAAGCAGAATTGGTTCGTCAAACAACTTTGATAAAAAAATTTTACCCGTTGCAAACATTTTTGTTGCGGGTTATTTTTATAGCGTATTATATTTTAGGGAGTGATTCGTGTGAGCAACGAAGAAATTATCCGCGCATTTCATTTGATGTGGGACAATTTCCCCGAAGCCGTGATGATTACGCAGAAGAGCCGCGAAATCGTCGCCGTGAACAAAAAAGCCGCCGAGTTCGGTCTCAAGGCGGGCATTAAGTGTTCGTCAATCGGCAAGCCGGAAAATCTCAAGGGCTGTCAATGTGATAAAGCCGTCGACACGGGCGAGCCGCAATTTTGCACCTATGAAGGCAACTTCGGCAAGGCTTTCGGCTATTGGATTCCGATTCCCGAAAAGCCGGAGTGGATTATTCATTTCGGCGTTGGTCATGCGTTCGAGTACCCGAAAATCGACCGCTCTGCGTCCGTCAAGGCTGAAGAAAGTTTGCACGGCTTGACGAAGGGCACCGCCCTTGAACCGGCAATGGCGGCAATGGCAGCGGGCGAAGCTAACGGCGTGATGATGTACTACGCGCTGGCACGGCTGGCAAAAGAGCAGGGCTTGAACGACGCGGCGGCAACTTTTATCGAGTCGGCGAATCAAGAAGCGGTGCACGCGGGCTTTTACGCCACGCTCAACGGTCGCTATCCGAAAGATTTTTGGAACTTCGTGCGGTCGGTCGGCAAAGCTGAAACCAAAGGCGAGGCGCAAGTCAAGGAGTTGGCTGATAAAGTTCGTGCGGCGGGCTTCGCCAAGGCGGCGGACGAAATGGAAATTTTCGCCAAGCAGGAAGGCCATCACGGCGTTGTTATCGACGAGCTGTTGAAGAAATACGCGCCTGAAAATTCCGTTGCGCCAGGACAAAAAGTTTTCGTCTGTAGCATTTGCGGCTATGAACACGTCGGCGACGCTCCGCCCGAAGTTTGTCCGTTGTGCGGTCAACCCGCGTCAAAATTCGTGGAGAAAGTCTGATGAATCGGCGAGAATTCATTAAAACAGCGGGCGTTGTGACACTCGGTCTGATGCTCGACGGAAATTTAACGGAGGCGAAAACTAAAATGAAAATTTCTGCGGTTAAACTCTATGACGGCGGCTACATGATGAAATCGTTCGCTTGCGGCGGCGGCTTGCCCGAAGGTTCGATTAAGGAGGAAAAGCTCCGCTCCAGCCTGCAAAACTACGTTATCGACACCGGCAAGGAAGTTATTCTGGTTGATACGGGCTTCCCCGCCGAAGAAACTTTCCCCGTGACGACTGATTCTGTAATAACGTTCGGCGACAAGATTAAAAATTACGTCGACGCCCTCAAGGCAGCTGGTTACGAACCCGCGCAGGTTTCAAAAATTTTGGTGACGCACAAGCACCCCGACCACACCGGAGAATTGCGCGCCTTCCCGAACGCCCAAATTTATATCTCGCGGATTGAAGCCGACGACATGAAATTGACGGGCAATAACGTCGTGCGCACGGATTTCACTGACGGCGCGTATAAAAATTTCTCCGCGTGCCAGAAAATCGCCGACGGCGTTTATTATATCTTCGCGCCCGGTCACACGAAGGGCAATTCAATCGTCATCGTCGAGGACGGCGACCTTTACTATCTGATTCACGGCGACGTAACCTACACCGACGAGGCTCTGTTGGAAAATAAATTGTCCGTCGTCTTTGAAGATATGCCCGCCGCCCGCGATACGTTGAACAGAGTTCGCGCCTTCATCAAGGAAAATAAAACCGTTTACCTGTCGACGCACACGCCGCTCGGCTATGAAAATCTTGACGGCAAAAAAATTATGAGCCTCCCCGAAATTGAGGAAACTCCTGTTGTTGAAGAAAAATCCGACGCGCCTAAGGCAACCGGTACAAAATGGGTTTGCTCCGTCTGCGGCTACGAACATTTCGGCGACGAACCGCCCGCGCAGTGTCCGCGTTGCAAACAGCCCGCCTCTGCATTTAAGAAAGCCTAAAATTATTTCGCGCAACAAAAAAACCGCTCCGAACGTTGGGGCGGTTAACTTTTTTCTGGTCTAAACAGAATCGGCGCACAGCGTCGCAATTCTGCGCGGGAAGATTTTTCATTCCTAATTTTTACTGCACGGGAGCGAGCAAATCGAGAACCGACGCCGCGTTTTGATTCTGCTGGGCGATTATGTATTCCGACGCTTGAGCAAGGATACTCCATTTAACGTAAGTCGTCATTTCCTTAGCCATGTCCGCGCTCATGATTGAAGATTCAGCCGCTTGCATGTTCTCGCTGTAGTCGGTAAGATTTTCGCCAGTGTAACCGAGCATCTCCTCCATTGCGCCGATTGACGCCTGCATAACAAGTGCTTTGTTGAGTGCTTTGTCGAGCATTGAGGGCGAAGTCGTTCCGTCAGCGTTTTTTGTTTCAGCAAGTGCATTCAATGCTCCCTCGCGCGTCGACAAGTCAAGCCCGCTAAGCCCTAGAGCACTGGCAGTCATGTTTTCCAACTTAATATTCACAGAAAAATTCGCTTCGCCGCCGATATGGAAAGTCAAGCCCTCACTCGCCTGCGAACCGTCCAAAAGACGCTTGCCGTTGAAAGTCGTTCCCCGCGCGTTGTTGTCAATCTGCGCAAGCAATAATTCCGCTTCACGTTGCAGGGCGGCGCGTCCGTCATCGTCGTTGGTATCGTTGGCGGAGTTTATTGCCCGCGCCTTGAGTGCTTGAATAATTTCAACCGTATTGGAAATAGCTCCGTCTGCGGCTTTGAGCAAGCTCGTATCGTTCTGCACATTTTGATTAGCCTGGTCAGTAGCACGAATTCTGTCGCGCATATGTTCGCTTACCGCCCAATTCGACGGGTCTTCGCCCGCGTGCCCTATCTTCATGCCGCTGACAATGTGCGACATGCTTTTCTGCATGTTGTCGGTGTTACGGGTGTAATAAGTCAGCGCGCTCATAGAGTGGGTGTTGTCATTAATTATCATAGCCATGACCGATTCCTCCTTGAATTTTTGAAAACACTTCCCACATTATTTCCTTTGTTGGGAATTTTATCAAGAAATAGTTTTGGCGTCAATCTAAATCGCGCCTTTGCCAAAAATTTTTTTAGGGCAAGCAATCGGCGCGAATAATATTGTATTCATGAACGAAAAGGCTTGCATACTCTAACGTTTGTGTTATAATGCGCTACGTTAATTGAAAGTAATTCACAGGAGGCAAATAATCATGAAGATAGGAATACTTGGATATGGCAACCTCGGACGTGGCGTTGAATGCGCAATTAAAGAAAATCCCGATACGGAGCTTGTGGCAGTCTTCACGCGCCGCGACCCCGCCAAAGTTAAAATTCAGACGCCCGGCGTTCCCGTTGTTCATGTTGACGACGCAAAAGCTTGGGTTGGCAAAATCGACGTGATGATTCTTTGCGGCGGCAGTGCAACTGACCTCCCGACGCAGACGCCCGAATACGCCGAAATGTTCAACGTCGTCGACAGCTTCGACACGCACGCAAAAATCCCCGAACACTTTGCCAAAGTCGACGCGGCGGCAAAAAAATCTGGTCACGTTGCGGTTATCTCCGTCGGCTGGGATCCCGGTCTCTTCTCGTTGGCGCGTGCTTATGCAAATGCGATTCTGCCCGACGGCAAGGATTACACTTTCTGGGGCAAGGGCGTCAGCCAAGGTCACTCCGATGCGATTCGCCGCGTCAAGGGCGTCAAGAATGCAAAGCAGTACACCGTTCCGATTGACAGCGCACTCGAAGCCGTTCGCAGCGGACAAAATCCCGAACTCACCACCCGCCAAAAACATCTGCGCGAGTGCTATGTAGTTTTGGAGGAGGGCGCGGACGCCGCCGAAGTTGAGAACGCAATTAAGACCATGCCGAATTATTTTGCCGATTATGATACGGTCGTCAACTTCATCAGCGAGGAAGAACTTTTGACTAAACACGCGGGGCTGGCGCACGGCGGCTTCGTCATTCGTTCGGGCAAAACCGGCATGGACAAAGAGAATAATCACATCATCGAATTCAATCTTAAGCTCGATTCCAATCCCGAATTCACCACCAGCGTTTTGGTCGCCTATGCTCGCGCCGCTTATCGTCTCAATCAGGAAGGCAACAACGGTTGCAAGACTGTCTTTGACATCGCGCCCGCTTACCTTTCCGCTCAAGACGGCGCAGAACTTCGCGCTCACATGCTTTAATATAATTAGGAATTAGGAGTGAGGAATTAGGAATGAAAAATAAAATCGCCCTGTCAAAATTCCTAATTCCTAATTCCACATTCCTAATTGCAGTTGAACCTCCGCAACCGCCAATAGCACCCGCGCCCGCCGTCAGACCGACGCCACCGACTCCTCCGCGCATTGACAGGACTCCCTTTGTCAAAAATTCCGAGGAGGCTGTCGACGATTCGCCCGAAAGTCAAGCAAGGGACGCCGTCGCGCACGGTTCGGGAGCTTTGACTAAACGGACAGTTGAACGCGACGAGGAGGAAACTCCGCCCGCCAATCAAACCGTCACGGTCATTCCGCCCGACGCGCCGCTTGTCTCCGACACGCAATCAGACTACGACAGAGGTCAAGACGTTTTGCGGGAATTTCGGGAAATGGACGCCCGCGAAGCTCAAAATGCGTACACTCCCCCCACGCAGACTGAAACTGAGCAGGTGCGTCCCGTCATTCCTAAGATAAATTATCACGAAGGGCACAGCGACGTTTTCTGGGTGTTCACGCTGATATTTGTGGCGGTAGCGGGATTCGTAGTGGTAAAAAAATTTTTGTTCACGGAAAAGCCCGCGCTCACCAAAGCTGAACTTTTCGAGGACTCAACGGACAGGCTCAAAGCGGCGGCAGAAAAAGTTAAACCTGCTACGCCGCCGCCCAAGCCCGCGAAGTTGCCGCCGAAAAAGGACGACGACAAGGGCAAGCATTTTGAAGTTCGCGTATAAAAAAAGAAGCCCCGGTGGCTAGTCGGGACTTCTTGCGCGTTTTAAAGGTTAACGCTAACTATGAGTGGAGAGAAATCTCAGCGGTCGAGCCACTTAATGATGAAGTAAGCTACCACATCTCCGACTACGGTCGCCGCGACACTCGCCATGAAAATAGAGAGTGACATAGTTGTCACCTCCCTTCCGTTGCCGGTATCGGGGAAGCAACATTGGCAGTTTACAATATAATTTGTGTTTTGACAATGTAAATTTTTTCTTGCAAAATTTTTGATAGCATTTTATAATACACAAAGAGAGTGACGCTAATTTTTCATAAATCAACACCTCGGCTGGCTACCGAGGCAAACGACAACTTCAGACTAAAAGACCGCTTCCGATTTTTGGAGGCGGTCTTTTGCGTTGGGAAAATTTATTTTGACGGGACGATTGAACGAATCCAACTTTCAAAACTGTCGGGGTTGCGCGTTTGAATCAAGACGACGCCGGGACCTCTAAAGCGGCAAACGAGACCTTCGCCCGAAGTGAAACTAGAAATCCAGCCGCTTGAAGCCCTTTCGATTTTGTAGTCCATGTAGTCAGGCCAAGCGACCAAGTGCCCGTTGTCGATTATGACTTCCTCGCGGTCGTCAAGGTTAATCGGGTGAATGACGCCGTAGCTTGAAACAAAAATCGTGCCGCGCCCGCGAGCGTTCAGCACAAAAAAACCTTCGCCGCTTAAAAGTCCGCGCGAAAGATTTTGCGTCTTAGTTTCAATGTCAATGCCGTGCGTGGCGGCAAGGAAACCGTCCTTTTGAATCGTCAAGCCGTAGGAGCCGTCAAGTTCAACGTCCATGATACCGCCCGGCAATGCGTGCCCGAATAAAATTTTGCCGGGACCACGCCGCGCCGTCAGCTCCTGAAAAAACATGCTCTCGCCGGAAAGAAATTTCCGCGCCAAACCGCTCAAAATTCCGCCGTCCATTTTGCCTTCCACGTCAATCGTCGGCGACATGGAAATCATCGCGTCGGATTCGGCTTTGATACTCTCGCCGCGCTCAAGGTAGCACTCGACAACAGGAAACGCTTCGGGATATAAAATTTCATACTTCAAAAAAATCACCTCGTCTATGCGCTCTTAATAGCCAAATAATCTGTATAAAAAGCCGCGCCAGCCCGCAGAGACCGATTCCATTTTTTCGCCGCTAAGCAAACTTTTAACAAGCTCGGCGATACAGCGCGACGCCGGAGAATTTTCATTGACGATAAAAAAAGGCTCCTGCCTGTGCACGGCGTCAAGGACGGTTTTGTCCTCGTAAATGTAGCCGAGACAGCCGACCGTCACGCCCAAAAATTTTTTCGTCGTCTGATTAATTTTCTCGACGACTTCGACGCACTCTTCCTCATCGCGAATTCGATTGACGACGAGCTTGATATTTCGGCGGTCGGTGTAGGTGCTGTAGGCTTTTATGACGGCGTAGGCGTCGGCGAGCGCGGTCGGTTCGGGCGTGGTTATCAGCAAAACTTCTTCCGCCGCCAGCACGAATTCAATCACGTTGCGATTTAAGCCCGCGCCCGTGTCGATTATGATAAAATTCGCCAGCTCCGAACAACGCGCGAGTTTTTTGTAAAGCCGCCGCCGCTCCAGGCGATTCAGATTTAAAACCGTCTCGACACCCGCCACGCCCGAAATATATTTCACGCCCGCCGCGCCCTCTTCTACCACGTCCTCAAGCCTAACGTCATTTTCCAAAAGGTCAAGCAGGCTGCGCTTCGTCACGGAGCCCATCAGCAAATTTACGTTCGCCATGCCAATATCCGCGTCAATCAGCAGAACTTTTTGCCCAGCCAACTGCAAGCCGACTGCCAAATTCACGGCGAGATTTGTTTTGCCGACGCCGCCCTTGCCCGACGTGATTGCGATGACGCGAGTATTTTCCGTTTCCTTAAAATGAAATTCGCCAACTGCCCGCGCTTGTGCCTCCTCCTCGGCGCGCTCCTCAAGTAAATTTCTCAGCCTTGATGCTTGGTCAGACATTTTACTTACCTCGTTACAGCTCGTCGACTTTCTTCAGCAAAAAATTCGCCAGAATATCGGAACCGGCGCGTTCAATATCGTCGGGGACGCTTTGACCGGTGGTAATGTATGACAGCGAATATTTTTTGTCGTGCAGAAGATTTACAATCATGCCGAGGCTTGAGGTTTCGTCGATTTTGGTGAAAATAATTTTGTCCGGCTCGACTTGCGCAAATTTATTCATGATTTGGCGGGCGTCGGTGAACTTTGTCGTCGCGCTGATTACCAAATGCTTTTCGATTCGCGGATTGATACGCAAAAATTCTTCCAGCTCGCGCAGTTGATATTCGTTGTGCTGACTGCGCCCCGCCGTGTCGATTAAAATCAAATCTTTGTCGCGGTGGCGTTCGAGTGCCGAAGCAAGTTCCTGCGGATTGTAGACGATTTCCAGCGGCAACTCCAAAATGTCGGAATAAGTTTTGAGCTGTTCGACGGCGGAAATTCTGTAGGTGTCGGCGGTTATCAGCGCGGCGTTCGTCCTCTGCTCCAAGACAAATTTGGCGGCGATTTTTGCAAGTGTCGTGGTCTTGCCGACGCCCGTCGTGCCCAAAAGCGCAACGATTCTCACGCCGTGACGATTGAGCTTGACGCCGTCGGAAAATTTTATGTGTTCGTTCAGATAATTAATCAAAGTCGTCTTGGCGGCGGCGGAGCGAAAATCGACGAGCGTATCGCCCGCGTTTGATTGCGACGCCATTTCCGTTAAAATATCCTCGTTTACCTCTTGGCGTTTCAAAGCCTCGTGCAATGTGATTGTGTCCTTATTCGCGCCGCGCCCCAGCACTTCCGCCAGCAATGCTTTCATCTGCGAGATTTCATCTTCCAGCCGCCGAATTTTTTCCTCGTTCTGCGAATTGGTTGCGGGTTGCGGTTGCTGTTGAAGTCGAATTTGTTCTGCCGCCTGCGCCTGTGCTTGCGCGATTGCCGCCTGTTGCATCATTTGCATTTGATTGAACTGCGCCATAATCATCGCTTGCGCCTGCGCCATTTGCTCTTGCGTGAAGACGGATTCTTGTTGCGGCGGAGTTTCTTGCACGGGCGGCGGAGTTTCTTCCACAGGCGGCGGAGTTTCTTCCACAGGCGGCGGAGTTTCTTGCACGGGCGGCGGAGTTTCTTCCACAGGCGGCGGAGTTTCTTCCACAGGCGGCGGAGTTTCTTCCACGGGCGGCGGAGTTTCTTCCACGGGCGGCGGAGTTTCTTCCACGGGCGGAGTTTCTTCCACAGGCGACGGAGTTTCTTCCACGGGCGGAGTTTCTTCCACGGGTTGAAGATTTTCTACGGGCTGAGGTTTTTCTTCGACGGCTTGAAATTCTTCGACGGGCTTTTCGTTATCAATCCGCGATTCCAAATTTTTTATAGCCTGTTCGGTGCCGTCGGTCTTGTAGCGCGTCAAAAGGGAATTGGGCGCAACAGTCGGGTGTTTAAGCGGCGGCGGCTCTGATTTTTTAGGCAGGGAATTTTCTTCGACAGCGGCTGTAATTTCCACGACTTCGCGGCGACCGATTCCGAGAAGTCCGCCCTCTTTATATTTTTTGCTATGCAATATAACGGCGTCGTCACCTAACTCCGCTTTCATGGCTGCCATGGCGTCCTTCATATTGCCCGCTTTAAAAACTTTTATCTGCAAACATAATCACCACCATTTTCCATTCTGATAAAAGATTATAGCAGAAAAATATTTCGTAGCAAAGAATTTTCGGGCAAGAAAAAAACGCCCGCGACGATTAACACGAGCGACACAGGTCGGCGATTTATTAATCAATGGAGATGATTTCGTAATTGGGCGTGCCCATTTGAAGTTCTTCCATAGCGGAAAGTTGACGCCGCCCGCTACGACTTTCAATGCGCGTGATCAAATCATTTTTGCTGTCGCCGGGGAATTTGTAAATCATGTCGACGGCGGCTTTATCGACGGCAAGAATATCAGTCGAGGCGAGAATCCCCAAATCGGGCATTTCGGGCGCGGCGGCTCCGGCTCCCGTGCAATCGCAATCAATGCTTAAGCGGTTCAAAACGTTTATATAAGTAATTTTCCTGCCGAAGTGGTCGCAAATCGCCTTGCCGCTGTCAACCATGCGTTCCAAGAAAGCATTGCCCGTTTCCCAGTTATTGCCGTGAATTTGTTGCTTGCCGACTTTGCCCGACGCGCAACCGATTGCTATATTTTTCAGACTGCCGCCAAAGCCGCCCATCGCGTGTCCTTTAAAATGTGTCAACACAACAATCGAATCGTAATTAGTCAAGTGAGAACCCATGGCGACTTCGCTGAGATGAAAACCTTTTTTGACGGGAAAATCAACGTCGCCCTCCTCGTCGAGAATGTCGACGGGGCAAAAAGTCCAGCCGTTAATTTTTATCGTCTTCCTGTGGCGTTCGGTCGTGGAGCGTGCGCCGCCATAAAGCGTGTTCGTCTCAATGATTGCCGAGTTCGGAATTTGCGCTTGGAATTTTTTAACCCAATCGCGCGGCAAAATATTTGGTCCGTTCGGCTCGCCAGTGTGAACTTTTATTCCAACCCTGCCCGTTATGTCTGCATTAACTTTATTGTAAATTGCGATTAGATGTTCGGCGTCAATGGTCTTGGTGAAATAAACTTTGGATTTTTCATTGGGAGGAAGTCTGTCTGCCTCGGCAACGCCTGACCCTTCGCCCGCAAAGCTGCCGCCGCAAGCTGCAAAGTTGCCGCTCAATCCAACCAATCCCGCTATCCCTGCGAGTTTTACAAAATTTCTGCGCGTGAGCTTCATAGTCACCGCCTCCTAACTTCAAGACAATTATAAATTATGAAGCTAACTACAGGCAAGCAAAAGCAGGAATTATTTTTACGGGCAGAAAATTTTCAGCACGGGGCGCTTGCCGAATTTTTTTGCGACGAACAACGGAATTAAAACGCCCGCCACCGTCACGGGAAAAATAACCGCAGGCTCCGTTAAAATTTTTTCCTTAGGGAAGTTGAATCCGTCGACAATTATGTCGTAGGCAATGTTCGCAACTATCGGGTGCAAAACTAAAATCATCATGCTCTGCCGTCCGCAATCACTTATCAGCGAAAAAATTTTGCCTCCAGTTATCAGCGCGGAAATTTTCATGAGGAGTAGCGACCCCGTGATTCCGCCAGCATAAAAAAGCAATGCATTTCCATAACGTCTCGAATGCATATCTACGAAAGAATTTAAATATACCGCGAGCATGAGAATCAGCGTCAGCACGGCGTAAGTTTTTATATCGATTCGTTCAACAAGATTATTTTTGCGAATTAGCACACCCGCCAATAAAAAAATCTGCGCGGCGAGCGCGATGTCAATTCCAAGCAGCAAAAAAGAAAAATTTTTGACGTTGAAGCCGACGTAAGCCACAAGAAAAATTGCCGCGACAAAAAATTCCGTACTTGCTTTGTACAACCGATTATACAGTTCGATAAAAATTATTTCCGCGAAGAGTAATACTGGCAAAAACCACAGTTGCCCCAAAATCAAATCATTCGATGCCCCGTCGCTGATAAAAATATCCAACAGAGCATTGAGGGAATCAATTTTGCACCAACCCCATAGATATTTCAAATATCCCGCTTCGTGGCAGACGACGAACCAAATCGGATAAAATAAAATTTCCGCGATGAAATACGGCAAGAGCAATCGCTTAACGAGTTTCGCCGAAAATTTTTTATAATTCTCTACCCCCCCCCATTTATCAAGATTGAGTAGATAACCCGCTATCACGAAGAAAAACGGCATGTGGAATACGAAAATAAATTTCTGCAAATCACCGTGAACCACGTGCCCCAACACCATCAAGATTATCGCGACACCTTTGGCGAAATCAATCCACGTAATTCGCTCAGCCACCGAACATCACGCTTTCAAAATACAATCCGCAACGCGCCAGAAAATATCGCTCGTTCTCAACCAAAACGCGGTCGGGAAAATCTTTGTCCAAAAACAAATTATTCGGCAACTCGACCGGCTCGCGGAAGTAAAGATAACTTGAACCTTTCATCAGCGTCAGGCGGTGTTCGCTGTTAATGTGCCGCCCCGCCTCCTTTAGGATTTGATACGGATAAAGTTCGGCAAGGCACTCCATGAGCGCGACGTAACGATTTTTTTCATTGGCAAAGGGACCGTAGCGTTCGCCCTCCAGCACGAAAAATAAATTCCCGAAAATTTGCGGTTCGGCTAACCTGCGACCAGTGGCGTGCGGCAGAATGACGGAAGATTTTTTCGGCGAATGCACCTCCATTGCGTCAAGCGTCGCCAGCATTTCTTCAATCGTCTGGTTCAAATGGAGCACGGGCTTTGAATTGGAATTGGAAAGCGGGAGCCGCTGACTGGTAATCAGCAATTCGGAAAGTTCGACGCGCATTTGAATGTTTCGGACGTTCGCGCGGCTGAAGATTAATTTTATCGCCTTGAGAATTTGTTGCGGCGTTCGGTTTGTTTCCAGATAAATTATCGGCGCGATTCGTCGCGGGCTGGTCATGTCGATTGTATTTGTCCGCAAGAAAAGTATTCGCGTCGGGTCGGTTGAGCAAAGGCTGTTAATCGTGTCGGGGAATTCGGCGTAAAGACACTTGACCGCGATAAAAAAAAGTTCTTGCCAGGAGCTTACGGGCACTCGCTCTTGAAAATAAATCAGCGCAACGGGCACTTCGTCATCTTTTATATCTTGCGACTTCGCGTTCAAGTCTATGATTCTTCCGGTCGGCAAAAGTCTCACTCCTTTTCAATTTCTTTTCAGGATAATTATAATCAATCGCCGCAAGAATTGCAAAAAATTTTTTGGTTGTGTATCATAGGGCGAAAATAAAATTGGAGGGAGAATCCATGATAAAAAAGGGAATAATTTTGGCGGGCGGTTCGGGAACGCGGCTCTATCCGCTAACCGAAGTCGTCTCGAAACAATTAATGCCGGTGTTCGATAAGCCGATGATTTATTATCCGCTGTCGACGCTGATGTTGGCGGGCATTCGCGAAATTTTAATCATCACGACGCCGCAGGACAGTCATTTATTTCAGGCACTGCTCGGCGACGGCACACAGCTCGGCTTGAAAATTTCCTACGCCGTGCAACCCAAGCCCGAAGGTTTAGCGCAGGCATTTTTAATCGGCGAGGAATTCATCGCTGGCGAAGGTTGCGCGTTGGTTTTGGGCGACAATATTTTTTACGGCTCGGACTTTGCTAATCTGGTTCAGCGTGCGGCATCTCACGACGAAGGCGCGACCGTCTTTGCCTACTACGTCAACGACCCGCAAAATTATGGCGTCGTCGAATTCAATCGCGCGACGGGGCAGGCAGTCAGTTTGGAGGAGAAACCTAAAGAGCCCCGCTCGAACTACGCCGTGACGGGGCTTTACTTCTACGATAAAAATATTGTCGACGTTGCCAAGGCGATTAAACCGTCGGCGCGCGGTGAACTCGAAATTACTGACGTGAATAAAATTTATCTGGAGCGCGGCTCGTTGCGCGTGGAAAAAATGCGGCGCGGCTATGCTTGGTTGGACACCGGCACCCACGAATCACTCCTACAGGCGGGCGCGTTCGTGCACACCATTCAGACGCGGCAGGGCTTAAAAATTTCTTGCATTGAGGAAATCGCCTATCGCATGGGCTACATTGACGAGGCGCAACTTTTGAAACTCGCCGAGCCGCTCGCTAAAAATGAATATGGAAAATATTTACAGCGTCTCGCTAAACACGGGCGATAAGCTACGGAGAAATTTAAATCAGCGCGGCAATAAAATCGCAACGCTGATTTTTTTATTGAATCACAAGTTCTCCAATGCCTGCGCGGCTCCCAGAATTCCAATCGCCGCGTGCTCAAACGTTAAACCGCCCTGCAAATACACCGCGTAGGGTTCGCGCAAAGGTCCGTCCGCCGAAAGTTCAATCGACGCGCCCTGTACGAACGTGCCCGCCGCCATGATGACTTTATCCGCGTAGCCGGGCATGTCCCAAGGCTCCGGCGCGGCGTATGAATCGACCGGCGAAAATTTTTGTATCGCTCGACAGAATTTTATCAATTTTTCCGCCGTGCCAAGCTCTATCGCCTGAATTATGTCGCCGCGAATTTCTTCGGGTAGCGGGCTTGTCTTGTAGCCGAGCTTTGAAAAAATTCCCGCCGCGAAGAGTGCGCCCTTGAGTGCCTGCGCCGTGACGTGCGGAGCTAAAAATAATCCTTGATATAAAAGTCGCGGCGTGCCCAAACTCGCGCCCAATTCGTCGCCCATGCCCGGTGCCGTCAATCGATAAGACGCCAGCTCCACCAAATCATTTTTGCCGACGATGTAGCCGCCCGTGGGTGCCAAGCCGCCGCCGATATTTTTTATCAGACTGCCCGCCGCCACGTCCGCGCCGACCTCGACGGGTTCGCGCGTCTCGACGAATTCGCCGTAGCAGTTATCAACGAACGTCACGCAATTTTTATTAGCCGCCTTGACCGCCGCGCAGATTTTTTCAATATCGGAAGTCGTGAGCGGCTCGCGCATGGAGTAGCCCCGCGAACGTTGAATCAATGCCAGCTTAGTCTTTGGCGTGACGAAATTTTTTATCGCGGCAATGTCGACTTTCCCTCCGACCAAATTTAATTCGCGATAGCCGACGCCGAATTCTTTAAGGGAACCTTTCGCGGCGTGCGCGTGCCCGATTACCGTCTGCAACGTGTCGTAGGGTGCGCCCGTCAAGGAAACAAGCTCGTCGTTCGGGCGGAGAATTCCAAATAAAACCGTCGCCAGCGCGTGCGTGCCGGAGACAAATTGCGTGCGGACAAGTGCTCGCTCCGCGCAAAAAATTTCCGCAAAGAGCGCGTCCAACTTTTCGCGTCCGATGTCGCCGTAAGCGTAGCCCGTCGACGTTTTAAAATGCGCGTCAAAAATTTTCAGCCGCCGCATCGCGTTTAAAACTTTCAGCGTGTTGCGTTCGGATATTTCGTCGACGCGGGAAAAATTTTCCACCGCCGCCGCCAGCACAAATTTTTTTAAGTCAAGCAATCGTTGAGAAAAAATTTTTATCACTCCCTCGGCATGGAAATTTTCAGGGCGTCGCGCAAATTGTCAACGGGCAGAAAGTTCACTTTGGACGACTTAAAAACCTCTGCGAAATTTTTTTTCGGCAGGATAATGTTCGTGAAGCCCATGCGGATTGATTCGTCGACGCGCTGACGAGCTTTGCTGACCGCCCGAACCTCGCCGCTCAAGCCGACTTCGCCAAAAATCACGCATTGCGGCAAAAGTTTTCTGTTCGCGAAACTCGACGCAAGCGCAATCGCAATCGGCAAATCGGTCGCCGGCTCGTCAATTTTAATTCCGCCCGCAGTTTTTACGTAAACATCACATGCGCCAATGCTCAAGTGCAATCTTTTTTCCAAGACCGCCAGCAAAAGTTGAATCCGTTTTATGTCGACGGCGTCGGAAGTTCTGCGCGGCGGCATAAACGGCGTTGGCGCAACTAGGGCTTGCACTTCGACAAGGAGCGGGCGCGTTCCTTCCACCGTCGGGACAATCACGCTGCCAATTTCTTCGGCTCGTTCCGGCAAAAATAATTTCGACGCGTCTGGCACGTCGGCTAATCCCGTGTCGCGCATTTCAAACAGCCCGATTTCGCTCGTTGCGCCGAATCGATTTTTTATCGCCCGCAGTACTCGGAAGTCCGCGTTGCGTTCGCCCTCAAAAAATAAAACCGTGTCGACGATGTGCTCCAAAACGCGCGGTCCCGCTAAGCTCCCGTCTTTCGTCACGTGCCCGATTACAAATGTCGTCACGCCCAAACTTTTCGACAGCCGCATCAATCCCGCCGAACATTCGCGCACTTGCGACACGCTGCCTGGCGCGCTCTCAATCTCCGATTTGTAAATTGTTTGAATCGAATCGACGATTAAAAGTTCCGGCTCCATTTTTTCGACGTGGTGCGTGATTCGCTCAAAATTATTTTCCGCGCAGATGTAAAGTTCATCTGCTAAAGCGTTAAGTCGTTCGGCTCTCATGCGAATTTGCCGCGAACTTTCCTCGCCCGTCACATATAAAACTTTTTTTCCGCCGCGTGCCACGTTCGCACACACCGCCAGCGTTAAACTCGACTTGCCGACGCCGGGGTCGCCCGCGATTAAAATTATCGAACCAGGTATCAGCCCGCCGCCCAAAACTCTGTCCAGCTCGCCCGAACCCGTCATGAAGCGCGGCAATTCTTCCATGTCGACTTCGGCAATTCTGCGCGGCGTCTCAAATGTCGTCGTCAGTGCACGGGAACTTTTTATTTCCTCCGTGGCTTCCTCCTCGACCAGCGTGTTCCACTTACCGCACGCCGGACATTTGCCCAGCCATTTAATCGACTCCGCGCCGCAATCTTGGCAGACGTATTTAATTTTCTTCTTCGCCATGACATCAACTCCTCAAAAAATTTTTTCGCCGTCAAGCAGCAAATTCCCCCCAAATTTATAGCGAATCGCGCGATTGATAAAAAAACGTTCGGCTGTTAAAATTTTAGCAAAAAGTTAGCGAGGTGCAGAAAATGTGCAGGCGAATTGTTGTGGCGATTGACAGCTTGAAAGGTAGCTTGACGAGTTTGGAAGCGGGCGCGGCGGCTCGTGACGGAATTTTATCCGCGTCACCCAAATCGACGGTAAAAGTTTTTCCTTTGGCTGACGGCGGCGAGGGAACTTGTCGGGCGATAATCGCGGGGCTTGGCGGCAAATTAAAATCCGTCGAAGTGACCGACCCGCTCGGCGGAAAAGTTTCGGCGGAGTTCGGCGAAGTCTTGGAAAAAAAATTAGCCGTCATCGAAATGGCGAACGCGGCGGGGCTTCCGCTCGTGCCCGAAGACAAACGCAACCCGCTCAACACGACAACTTACGGCGTGGGCGAACTGATTAAAATTGCGATTGCTGACGGCTGCCGCGATTTTGTCATCGGTATCGGCGGCTCGGCGACCAATGACTGCGGCTTGGGCATGTTGACGGCTCTGGGATATAATTTCGGCGGCGGGATTTACGGACGCGACTTGGAAAAAATTTCCGCGATTGACGACTCGAACGTCTTGCCCGAATTGCGCGATTGCAAGTTTAGAATTGCCTGCGACGTGACGAATCCTCTGACGGGCGCGAACGGTTGCTCAGCGGTTTATGGTCCGCAGAAGGGCGCGACGCCCGAAACTATCGCGCAAATGGACGACTGGATTAAAAATTTCGGCGAACTCAGCGCGGAGTTTCTTAAGCTTGACAAAAAATCTGCGGCGGGCGATGGCGCGGCGGGCGGTTTAGGTTTCGCGTTTAGGAGTTATCTGCGCGGCTCCCTTTTGCCCGGCGTCGATTTGGTTTTGGACGCCTTGAACATTGCCGAAGACTTGAAGACGGCGGACGTTTTAATCACGGGCGAGGGGCGGCTTGATTATCAGACGGCGCAGGGCAAAGCTCCTTCGGGCGTGGCGAAATTGGCTAAGAAACTCAATCCGAAAATTTTAACCGTCGGGATTGGCGGGAGTGTCGCGGATATTTCTGACGACGCAGGACTTGACGCGGTCTTTCCGATTTTGCGCGAACCCATGACGCTTGCCGATGCCATGAAAAAAAATATCGCCGCAGAAAATATTTCCGCGACGGTTAAACAGATTATTCGACTGATTAATTCTGTGAATCCTCCTTGCGCATGAGTAGGAAACAATAATCCGACAGGCGATTTAAAAATATTTTGTCCGATTCGTGAACTTCTTCCGATTTATCCAGCTCGCAAGCTAATCTTTCAGCGCGGCGCGTGATTGTCCTTGCCAAGTCGAGGAACGCGCCGCCTTTTGTTTTGCCGGGGATTAAAAATTCTTTCAGCGGCGGCAACGAACTTTCTAGCGCGTCCATTTCCGCTTCCAAAGTTTTTACGTCGTCGAATGTGATAATCGGCTCCCTGTTCAAACTCGCGAAGTCCGCCATAAGTTTCGGTAAAAGTTTCTGCAACGCAAAAATTTTTTTTCTGACGGGCGCAACTTCGACGAAGGCACGCGCCAAGCCCAAAGCGGAGTCCGCCTCGTCAATCGCGCCGTAAACTTGCACGCGCAGACAATTTTTTTCGACGCGCTCGCCAGTGTAAAGGCTCGTCAAGCCCTTGTCGCCCGTCTTTGTGTAAATTTTCATGGAATCCCTCCAAACACTGCGAAAATTTAAGGCCGTCATGGATGACGGCCTCGCCCGCGCAAAAAGCCGGAAGCTTTTTCAGCGGGCATGAGCGGCTGCGGGTGGTCGTAACGCCGGAGCCATGGTTAGTGTCCCG